>QKAL01000177.1 GCA_003246475.1 Lentisphaerota bacterium | reverse complement strand
TAACACTTCTTTCTGGTATTTATATAATACAAGGTGAAAACTGTTTTGACTATTGATAAGAAAAGGATTATTATATGAATAGTATGATAAATCTACGATTTTAGTAAATGTGGTTTTTATGGCGGAGATAAATTGAAATAATGTATGCTGAACAGGAAAAACTGAGCAATATGGAGTATTCAATATTGCTGCGTAAGCATCTTCTTTTTTTTTGCGAGTTACTGGAGTCGGACAAATCAACGATACACCTGCCGGTATTGAAAGGACGCTGGACGAAGCGGTCCGGGAGTTTTTTTCACCTTTCTTCGGAAATATTTCTGCAGCTCAGCGGCAGTTGTTATTTTGAGTTTCCGCAGCAGCAGCTGGTCATAAACCCGAGAGACATCGTAATTGTTCCTCCCGGCCTGCCGCATAAAGAGACCGTATTACCGCGGGGACAGGAACCTTTCAGCAATCTGGTCTACATGGTAGGGGAGGAGGGGGCGTCCGTTCATTTGGCCGGATGTCGGCGCCGAACCGCGGATGCCGTGATTTCGGATCTTCCGTATCCGATATATCTGGAGGCATTGCCCGTCAGACGTTTCTACAAGTCCATGACCGGCATAATGGAGGAAATCCCCAGTGACCGGTCGGATGAGAGCAGGAATTTGCGGCGGCACCTTTTTCATTCCCTGCTGTTGCAGACGTTGCTTGATCTGGGTGCTCCGACTGATAAAGCCAGCTTTATTCCCGTAGGCGACTATCCGCAGGGAAACAGGAAGCATTATCGGGTAGGGGTGGCGCAACGGATGATTCAGGAACATATCATGGGACCAATGCCGTTGGTGAGCGATCTGGCGGCGGCAGTCAAGTGTTCCCCAAACCATCTTTCGACGTTGTTTCATGATGTTGTCGGAGTCACGATCAAGGAATATATCAATGCTCTGAAGCTGGATTATGCCCGTAGAATCATAGAGACGACGACATACAACATCTCGGAGATCGCCTGGAGCTGCGGTTATCATGACACTCCCTATTTTACGAAAATATTCCGGCGAAGATTCGGTTTTTCGCCCGTTGAACTGCGCCGCGGAAAAGGCAGTAACGTGGAATAAAATATCAAAAGAGGAGTCGTGTATCGCTTGTAATGCGGTTATATCCTGATATAATAGGGCCCTTGATAGTGTTAACCCGTAATCGCCAGGATGCAAATGAATACAGAGACGATTTCCGCTTTGCTTGACAGGGCTGTTGCCTTGCGAGAAACATTGTTCGATTCCCGTCATGAGTCCGCTTTCCGCCTTTTCAATGGTTTTTCGGAGGGAGAGCCGCGACTGGTGATCGACATATATGCCGGTACGGCGGTGATCGGGAATTATGCTGATCCGTCCGAGGATGGAGTGGCGCTTGCGGAGCAGGCAAGGTCGCTGTTGCTGGAGCGTCTGACATGGTTGCGTGCGGTGGTGTTGAAATCTCGTAATTCCCCCCTTGCCGAGGAGCGTAACGGCATATTGATCCATGGTGATAAAGCCGACCGTCGTGTTAAAGAACACGGCGTCTCATATGCGGTTGACATCTGTGCCAATAGAGATGCCGGTTTTTTCCCGGACACGCGTAATCTGCGGGAATGGCTGATTAAGAATATGGATGGTAAGACCGTGCTTAACACTTTTGCCTATACCGGGAGTATGGGAGTGGCTGCTATGGCTGGTGGTGCAGTTCGTGTAGTTCAGACCGACATGAGTCGTAATTTTCTCAATGTGGCTAAGACCTCTTGTTCGATGAATGGTTTCCCCATCGTCAAAAAAGATTTCATGGCGGGAGATTTTTTCACGATCGCCAGTCGTTTGAAGCGTTGGGGTGAACGTTTTGATTGTGTGCTTCTGGACCCGCCGTTTTTTGCCGTTACCGACAGAGGGACGGTGGATCAGCTTAACAGTTGTGACCGACTGATTAATAAGGTCCGGCCGCTGATCAATGACGGCGGTTATCTGGTAAGTGTCAACAATGCGCTTTTCCTGAGTGGTTCCGACTATATGTCGATGCTGGAAAAACTTTGTTCCGACGGATATCTGGAGATTGCCGAACTGATATCGGTTCCCTCCGATTTCAGTAGCGGTGAACGCAATCCGGCTTTGCCTGATCCGGCTCCGTTCAACCATGCTACGAAAATAGCTGTATTACGGGTCAAACGTAAATCGGAGTGACCGCGCTCTTCACGGGCACCCCATGGCGTAATGGTTTTTGACCTCGTTATCGGAAACTGCCCGTGAGTATAATCCAAACTCGTCAATGTCGCCGTTAAATGCCGTACCGGTGGCGCTTGAACTGCCAAGATAGCTCTTGCCGACGAAACAATAAAGAGCGTTCTTAAGACTCTGGCTCTGCGCCAGGTGTCCGTTGACGTACAGATTGAGCTTTAGTTTATCATAAGAATAGGTGATGATTATCTGGGTCCATCTTTCCGGTTCGAAAGTATAGTCGCCGAATGTGAACGTGGTTTCCTTGACCTGATTGGTTCTCTTCAGGTTGTTAACCCGACCCCAGCCCCAGCCGCGCCCCTGTATCCAGCCGTGCGGAATAGCATTCTTTACTTCGAGAGTGGTTACTCTTATCTGGCCCCTGTACATGGACACGGCGAGAGTCTGTTCGTCGTCTCCGGTTTGAAAGAGAACGCTGTTGCCATCTACGGTATAGGGGAATACCCAGAATTCCAAAGCAAATTCCGGACCGAGGTATCCTATGGTGTTATCCGCGGGTACGGTACAGCAGCTTTGCATACCGTTGAAAAACAGCGATCCTTTGCCTTTCCACCGACCCCGGGTCCATTGTGCCCCGACAATATCCGCATTGACTTTATTATTGCGATAATTTTCCCAGTTGAATCCGAACGCACGGTTTTCCAGCAGATTTGGCGAGCCGTCCTGGAAGTCATAATACATCAACAGATCCTGGTCTGACCTGAGGTTGGTTTTATAACCAAGCCAGCGGGCGAATCTGCCTCGATCCCGGGCATCGTTTAATGCCGGTAACAGAATACCGGACAGAATCGAGATGATGGAAATGACGGTGAGTATTTCCACCAGAGTATAGTTACGGATTTTCATCTGACGCCTCCTTTGTCTGGAGCGACATACGATATGTCAGTTGAACTGCAATATTTGCAAGTTTGTACCTCTTTAAGACGAGCGAGAGATTTTTCATAACTGACCCCTTTTCCCGTTTCAGGCGGAATCCAGGGATATTTCTTTTTGCACGATTTACAGAGAACGAGAAACCCGGTGGGGGCTCCGCATTTGCTGCAGTGGTCGCCGCGAATGGTCTTGATTGATTTGGTTGCGATATGGTCGCATCTGGTGCACATGGTGTTGATTTTACAGTGCGACTTCTCACCTGCATCCTGTTGTTGAAATGCGCCGTAGCAATAGTAGCCGATGAAATTGAAAAAAACCGCGATACCAAGGACAAAAATGGCGTACCGGCACATGGCGGCGATAGGCAGCGTGGTATGGGTGCCGCGATTCATGATGAAGCTGAAGAAATTGCCGGCCATCCGGTCAACGTAGTTATGATAGACTTTATTGCGTCGATCCTGTTCCCTTTGGATCTTCTTCATAGCTTCGTGTCTGGTGCGGCGCGTCATTTCGAGGAAGAGTCGCGTCTGGTTGTCATCCATCAGCGGTTCCTGGGTGGGGAACGTCAGTGATTTTCCTTCATTGTTTTCATACGCGGAACGTATTTCCAGCAGGCTGCGGTAAAGGTTGTCAAGCGATGGCCGCTCCTCTTGCTTCTTATTGAGCATGTCCCCGATAAGACTGGAAAACTCATGCGATACGCCGCGGATCAGGTTGTCGAGCGATGGAGCCTCCAGATTGACCTGACGGAACATGGTAACGGCTGGTTTGTCGGACATGAACGGGTTATCGCCGGTGATGGCTTCAAAAAGCGTTACTCCCAGGCTGTAAATATCGGATTTGCTGTCGATCCCGTCTATTTCCTCAAAATTTTCCGGGGCGGAATATGCCGCAGTGCTCCAGATTTCTTTGTGCAGCGGCATGGTAGAAGTCTGGCGCGGAGTGGTCATGCCGAAATCGGTAAGGGTATACAGATTGTTGTGGAGCAGGATGTTTTCCGGTTTGATGTCGAGATGGCATAAGTGGTGTTTTTGCAGATCGATCAGTGCCTCAACGATCTGGATTGCCAGATCGATAGCCTCTTTCTCGTTCATCTGCCGGATGGTAATGCGTTTTTTTAAATTACCTTCTGGCGCATACTCCATAATCAGATAAATCTGTCCGTTATGTTCGCCGAAATCATAAATTCGCAGCAGCCGTGACGAATCAATCTCCTTGAGTTTTCCTACCCTGTCCAGATACGCCCGGATCAAAGGTTGTTCGACAACATTACGGTTCAGCAGCTTGACCGCTACTTTGGTGCTTGTCGCCTGATCGAATGCCAGAAATACCACGGAATGGGCTCCGTAGCCCAGAATTTTAGTGATCTCATAACGGTTGAGGAATATGACATGATTTTTGACCATATCGTATTCACTGCTGTGGAGCGATGAAAGTTGCAGAAAATTCTTCAGCTTTACTGTAAGAATGGTCGGGTTGATCGGTTTGGAAATGTAGTCGTTGGCACCGCAATTGAAACAGGCGATGATATCCGGCTCGGCAACAGCCGAAGAAAGCATGATGATCGGAAGCTGCAATCCGGACGGCGTCTGCCGGATACGGCGGCACACCTCCAGTCCATCCAATCCGTCCAGTTTGACGTCGATCAACAACAGACCGAAATTCCCTCTGTCGAACTCTTCAATGGCACTGGTGCCGTTGTTGCATTCGATGACTTCATGGCCCAGCTTTTCAAGTATGGCCACATATGCCTGGCGATTGTCAATATCGCCGTCTGCCACCAGAATACGAGCCATTTTTCATTCCTCCCCCTCAGTGAAATTATTCCCCTATAAAGTAATTATAAACGGGCGTTCCGGAAAAGCAATTGCCCTGTTGCTGATATTATATTTTCGAGGAGAAAATACAAACTATTTTTTTAGGAGTTATGAACGAAACGTCGCCGGCGCCATTCGCCAGGCGGCATGCCGCGCCTGCGGGTGAAAATCCTGCTGAAATAATATTGGTCGCTGAATCCCGTGGCAGTGGCTATATCCGCCAGTTTGCGATTGTTGTCGGATAGAAGGTGCTCGGCTTCTGTCAGGCGCAGTTCGATAACATATTCAATCGGACTTGTCTGGTAACAGCGTTTGAAAACATTACAAAGATGTGGTACCGACATTCTGGCAGCCGTCGCGATATCTTTCAATTGAAGAGGCTTGCGGTAATGGTTCTCGATGTAACGCCGTGCCGACTGTACCCCTGCCGGAATATCGGTAGCCGAATGGAAATTCATCCTTGACACTTCACGCAGCAGCAGGCGGAAAAGTCCGAGTATGATCTCTTCGTCGGGGGAGGCGTAATGTGATGTTTCCTCAAAAAACAGCCGCATATATCGGCTCATCAATTCGTTATCGAAGCGGTATCCGTGCCCGGGCGGCAGGTCATGTTCTTTGAGTAAGGCATTGATGCTTTTTCCGTCGCAGTGAAGCCAGGAGTGTGACCAGTCGCCGGAACCGCAGCCATAATAGTGGCCGCCACCGCCGGGCCAGATCAGCAGGGTTGAGGGCGGAAATGTGATGATGCCGTCTACGGTTCCAGCATCAGTGGTCTGGGGAAAAAACATCAAGAGCCAGTCTCCCGTTCCACCGGGACGATTGACATAGCCGGGACTCATCCATTCATCGACGCCAACACCGTTTACCCGGAAGCGTTCCCTGACCGGACGGCGCTGTGGATAAAACTGTCTGATTTCGTAGCGATCGTGATTCAGCATAAGATAATACAATAAGTCAATTGTTGTTTTTTATTGAACCTATATAAATAATACCCTGATAATAGAATAGTACAATCCTATAATCTAAAAAAAGGTTAACGTTTGACTGATATTTTTTTAAGTTCCTATTACTGTGATCGGTGTTGTAAAGCCAAAAACCTCCGTTCACGAATATGCGGTGAACGGAGGAGGAAAGTTGCTCCGGCCTGTTGTGTTTACTTCTTTTTCTTGGTTATCTGACGTTTGGCTGGTTTAGACGCTTTCTCGGTCAGAGAGCTGAACTGTTCCGGACTTAAAAAGTCTTTGGCTGGTGCAAGGATTTCGGCAATTTTTTCCTGCAACTCGGATTGAGTTACCGGTGTGCCCCCTTTTACCTTGGTCATGGCCTCTTTCCGGTATTCGACCACCTGGGCGAGCAGGGGCTTCAGTTTGGTGACCTGGTCATCTGTAAGATTGAGGGATTTTTTCAATGCTTCGGCATTCAGTGCTGCCGGTCCTTTGGTACTGCCTTTTTTGGCATGATCGGCTGAGGCTTCATTCGCCATAGCGGAAAAGCCGCAGGCTGTTACCACCATCATTGAGAGAACCATTGACTTGATCTTCATTTTGTTGTTCCTAAGTTTTTCAACGTGAAAATATAAATCTTCCACTAAAAAGAAACTTATGTAAAATTACACGCCGGCATGAAAAAATCAATAGATGAAACAACTGCGGGAATGATCCCTCCGCAGGGGAAGGTAACTAAATTCTTTTCCGAATGATGTTATTGCAGCGAAACGAAACCAGTTGAAGTTTCAAGCTGCATATCTTGCGGATTCGTTTTAAAAGAAACTGATAATATTTTGCGGACGCCTCAGGAAGCTGCGCATATTGGATTTTGCATTTTTTCGGCTATCCGTGCCGCAATAGTCGGCAGGTTCAGCTTGCGCAATAACCATACCCGGTTATATTTCAATAATTGAAAACCGGGTACGTTTGTTATGAGAGAAATCAGGTTATTTGTTTATGGTACATTGAAGCAGGGGTTTGAAAACCATTTGCCATATTGCCGCAACGCTATGGTCATTGAACCCGCCGTCTGCCTGGGCGTTTTGTATGATACCGGAGCGGGATACCCGGCTATGCAGCCCTCCTGCAGTTGTGAGAATATAGTCAGGGGAGAGATTATAACCATTCCCGAAGCTGATCTTGGTGCAATTGATGCTTTGGAGGAGGTTCCAGTATTGTACCGCCGGATTGAGACCGATTGCTGTTTGGACTCCGGTACGACGGTAAAAGCCTGGTGTTATATCATGGACGAATTGCCGGAGCATTCAACTTACATTGCAACCGGATATTGGGCGTGATTATTCCATGTTGCCGCTAGTGAAGTGTATTACCGCTTCCGCCATTTTTCGATGCCCGAAGTTGGACAGGTGCAGGCCGTCAACTGTCGACTCCGTGCCGGATAAAGGCAGCGCCGATCCCGGCAATGATGAGTAAAACACCGGTAAAAAATGACCAGCCGGAAATGAAATGCCACAGAATGAAATTCATGTGCCTGTTTCCCTGTCTTAAAGGCAAATATCAACTGCATTCTTCGAGGAAGATTTCAAGCACCAGCATTGAAAACAGCGGGTAACTGTGGTCCGCTTTGCCCTTGAAATGTTCCTTGAGCATATTTTCCAGCGACTTGCGCTGCAGGAATCCGCGCATGACCGCTTGCCCGTCCAACAGCCTTTCCGAGGCGATGGCGTACCACTGGTTGCGGAACCAGGAGGCGAGCGGAACACCGAAACCGGTTTTGCCGCGGTGCGTCAGCTCGTGAGGCAGAAAACGCTGGAAAGCTTCGTGCATGATGTGTTTGCGGTGTCCGAAGTGCTGTTTGTAATCCAAGGGTAAACTGGCTGCGAATTCCACGACCCGGTAGTCCATGAACGGGCTTCTTACCTCTAAAGAGTTTGCCATCGACGCAATGTCTATTTTGTTGAGAATATCGCCGTTAAGATAGGTTTTGATGTCCAGTTCCATAACCTTGTCGATCGAGTCGGTGGCGGTCGCCGCAGACAACATTGCTTCCAGAAATTCCTGTGTTGCTGCCAGTTCGTAACCCTTGAACAGATCACCGCACATGTTGCGCTTCAAATCTTCATCGAAACGGTTGATAATGGTCAGGTAGCGGTTTTCCGGGGATGAGGCGGCGATGCGCAGCATCCGGTGCAGCTTGCCGGTCAAGGTCCGCTCGTCCAGCATCGACGGCAGCAGGCGCGAGGTAAAACGTGCCAGACTGCGCCGCAGTGACAACGGCAGGATATCGATATTGCGCATGACCCGCATCAGCAGATAACGGTTGTAACCGGCAAAAAGCTCATCGGCGCCGTCGCCGCTCATCGAGACCGCGACGCTTTCCCGGGTGAAACGGCTGAGCATGCATGTCGGCAGCATCGAGGCATCGCTGTATGGCTCGCCGTAGTGTCGCACCAGTTTTACCAGCATGTCAAAATCGCCAGGGCTGACAATCCGTTCATGTTGAATAAGAGGTTTACCGCCCAGCCGGTTGATATGTTCGACCGCGATCCGGGCGTAATTGCGTTCGTCGTAAAGTCTTTCATTGAACCCGATGGTGAAGGTCTTGACCGGCTGGTCGCTGACCTCCGACATGATACCGGCGATGATGGTCGAGTCGATGCCTCCGGAGAGAAAAGCTCCGTAAGGCACGTCGGCCATCAGACGTTTTCGCACGGAATCGAACATCAGTTCGCGCAGCCGGTCGCAGGCAGCGGGAAAATCCAGTACCGTCTTGTCGGCGAAGTTCAACATCCAGTACTGGTCAACGCAGATACGTCCCGTATTGATGTCGATTTCCATGGTGTGCCCCGGTGGCAGCTTGAAAACATCGCGAAAAACTGTATTTGGTGCCGGGATGTATTGTAGTGAAAAATAGTCGTAAATGCCTTGGAGATTGAGGTTTTTGGGCATGTCCGGGTGTTGCTTGAGCGCTCCGAATTCGCTGGCGAACACAAAAGAGTTTTCATTGCGGAAATAGAGCAGTGGTTTTTGCCCCATGCGGTCGCGGGCCAGCAGTAATTTATTGCGGGCCGCGTCATAGATGGCAACCGCGAACATCCCGTTGAGCTGTTTGACCATGTCGCGGCCGCATTCCTCGTAGAGATGAACCATGACTTCGGTGTCGGTTTCGGTGGCGAAAACATGCCCTTTAAGTTTCAGTTCAGCACGCAATTCCGGGCTGTTATAGATTTCGCCGTTAAATATTATGTGTATGGAACCGTCTTCGTTAGCTATGGGTTGGCGGCCGTTGCGCAGGTCGATGATGGAAAGACGGCGATGTGCGAATCCAACCCGGGGTGTGACCAGAAATCCGTCCTGATCCGGTCCCCGATGAATCTGCGCCAGATTCATTTTCTCGAGGACTTCCGTTGATACCGGGGTATCGTTGAAATTAATAATACCAGCTATGCCGCACATATATTTCCCTTCCAGTTAGTTCAGAATTTAGCGCCGGAGCCGGATTTCGCAAATCATTTTATGTTTTTTGATGTGTTTTCCTGTGACTGTGTTCTTTTTATTTCATGTATTTTGCTGTTGTTTTTGCTTTTTTGTTAATGGGTGTTAGAGTAAACCGAGTAATGAAATAACCGAGGTTGACATGCTGGCTAAAACCTATTCCGCGGCGGTACTTGGTATCGATGCGTATGTGATTGATGTTGAGGTGAATGCTACCGGGCAGGGCGAATTCAGTGCCGTTTCCATTGTCGGGCTTCCCGACGCAGCGGTAAAGGAAAGCCGTGACCGGGTCCGTTCCGCCATTGTCAACTCGGGGTATTCGCAGCCGAGCGGTCTGATCGTCATCAATCTCGCTCCCGCCGACATCAAAAAAGAAGGCGCGGCATATGACCTGCCGATTGCGCTGGGAATCCTTGCTTCCGACGGGCACCTCAACCGGGAAATACTTGCGTCAACCGCGGTGGTGGGCGAACTGGCGCTGGACGGTTCGGTGCGTCCGGTGCGCGGCGCTCTGCCGATCGCGCTGGAAGTCGCGAAAAACAAAAATATCAAAGCATTGCTGGTGCCGGGTCCGAATGTCGAGGAGGCGGCGCTGGCCGCCGCCGGAGAAGTTCCCGTCTATCCGATCAATTACCTTTCCGAAGCCATTGATTTTTTCAAGGGCGTCCCGATGCTTTCGGCCGAGGCAAATATTACGGGTTATTTCGACCAGCACTATGATTCTCTGCGCGCTCCGGATTTTGCCGATGTGAAAGGCCAGGTTATGGTAAAACGCGCGCTGGAGATTGCCGCCACCGGCGGACATAATACCCTGATGATCGGTCCGCCTGGAACCGGCAAGAGTATGCTGGCGATGCGTTTGCCGGGGATACTTCCCGAGATGACGCTGCAGGAGACTCTTGAGACCAGTAAGATTCACAGTATACTGGGGCTGCTTTCCGGCGGCAAACCTTTGCTTAATGCCCGTCCGTTCCGTTCGCCGCATCATACGGTCAGCGACGCCGGTCTGCTTGGCGGCGGCAAAAACCCTTTGCCGGGAGAGATCAGCCTGGCGCATAACGGTGTCCTTTTTCTCGATGAATTGCCGGAATTCAAACGCAACGTGCTTGAGGTCCTGCGCCAGCCTCTGGAAACCGGATCCGTGACGGTTTCCCGCGCCGCCGGGAGTTTCGTTTTTCCCGCCAGCTTTATCCTGGTGGCGGCTATGAACCCGTGCCCCTGCGGGCATTACAACAATCCGCGCCGCCAGTGCCGCTGCAGTTCCAGCCAGATCACCCGTTACCAGTCAAAAATATCCGGTCCGCTCTTGGATCGTATCGATATTAACGTCGAGGTGGCGCAGTTGAGTGAAAACGAGTTGATGAGTGCCCCGGGTGGTGAGTCCAGCGCTGAAATACGTAAACGGGTAGCCGAAGCCAGAAAAATACAGGAACAGCGTTTGGCTGGACTGGGAGTTCACTGTAATGCCCAGCTGGGCCCGAGGGAACTTCAGCGTTTCTGCCGCCTGAATACCGCAAATCAGACTTTGCTGCGGCATGCGATTCAGAGCTACAATCTCAGCGCCCGCGCCTACGACCGTATCCTGCGTGTTGCCAGGACCATTGCCGACCTGAGCCATGCGACGGAGATCGGTGAGGAACATCTTTTCGAAGCTATCAACTATCGCATCCTGGACAGAAATTATTGGTAATGCCCTTATGAGTACAGAAGAGTCATTTACATTCAATCCGATCGGATATGTGCGTTGCCCGCAGAAGTATCGCTATGAAGCTCCACGCCAGGCGGTTTTTGCCGGTAATGAAGGTTATATCGAGCTCAATCCCAATCGTAATTTCGAGACTGCGCTGCGGGAGCTGGATACCTTTGACCGTATCTGGGTGATTTTTGCGTTTCATCTGAATACCAACTGGAAGCCGACGGTCCGTCCGCCGGTGTCGGGTGAAAAGGAGAAGGTCGGTGTTTTTGCCTCGCGTTCGCCCCACCGTCCCAACCCGATCGGAATGAGTTGTGTCGAACTGGAGAAGATAGAAGGATTGAAGCTTTTTATCCGTAACTTCGATATCCTTGACGGCACCCCGGTACTGGATGTAAAACCTTATATTGTTCGTGCCGACTGTTTCCCCGATGCTTCGACCGGCTGGCTGCCGGAGCGCTTGCCGCAGGAGTGGCAGGTGGAGTTCGATCCACTTGCCGCCGGACAGATGGAAATGGTTTTTAACGCTTCCGGCTTGGATCTCCGGAATTTTGCCGCAGTGCAGCTGCGGAATACACCCATGCACAAATCACGTAAACGCGTGACGCGGGCGGATAACGGCGATTATGTCATCGCCTGCCGGACCTGGCGGATACATTTTATCCCCGATTCGGAAGCTTTGAGTGTAAAGATATTACGTATCGCATCAAGTTACCCGCCGGAGGAACTGGTTCCCGGCGCGGCGGATATCTACCACGATAAAGATGTGCACCGCGAGTTTGTTGCCCGCTTTGGCAGGTGCTAGAATCTGGCGGCTTCGGCAATGGCCATTTCCATGGCGTTTTCGATCGAATCGGAACGATGATCGCTCATCATACCTTCCGCGTAAACGGTGCGGATGTCGACAAACCCGATGAACCTCAGCCACAGTTCCAGATACTTTTCCTGCATGTCCATAGACGCCAGAGGCGAGTTGCGGTAAATTCCTCCACGCGTCAGCAGCAATACCACCGGACGGTCGACGATCAGCCCCCGGTATCCCGAAGGTGTGACCGCGAACGCCAGGCCGGGCTGAGTTATCAGGTCGATGTAATGTTTCAGTTTGTAAGGAATACTGAAATTCCACATCGGGACGCTGAAAATATACTTTTCCGCCGTCGAAAACTGTTCGAACAGCGATCGTATATGATCCCACCGCTCCTTTTCAGCGGCGGTGAAATCCTGCCCGTTAATGACTTTGAACTTTGCGTTTACCGTGTACTCGTCGAAATCCGGCAGTGGCGTCTTCCACAGATCAAGCGTGGTGATGGGCGCGTGCGGGTGTTTCAAACGATATGTCTCAATAAACTTTTCCGCCAATTTCCGGGAAACGGAACGTTCCTTTCGTGGCGAACATTCGATATGCAATAATTTTTTCATCAGCGATCCTTTCCTCCGCCGTGCGGAGCCCAGCAGGTCATCAGGAATGGAATGATGGTGTAATTGGTGCAGAATGAACGTCGGCGCCGGGACTCATATGCCTTCTGAAGATTTCCATTGTTAAGGGTTGGGAAATCACATGTCCCGTCTGCTGGTTTGAGTTTCATGGCCTTTGGTGTTTGCATATTCAGCCTCCGGCATTTTTTGACTTTTTTTCTGCACTTATTACTAAATCCCCCTTACATAGATTTTAGCGGTTCGTCAGCAAATAGTCAACCCCCTGACGCCTGGTCATTGCTGATTTTGAGCTTGAGAGAGGGAGGATGGCAGGTCGCGGCGCAGCTTGAGGATGGCGGTTTCCTTGGCCTTCGCTTCGATCTCCACAGTAATATTCAAGTCTTGCCATGCGGCAGGGAAATCGGCCGGATCGATATAGTCGTGGTGGGGGCGCGGATTAGCGGATTTATAGCCCTCGCGCGGGCTGGAAAGGTGAAAGAGCGGTTCGCGATCCCAGGTGGACAGTGCTGCCTGGGTTGCCTCCGCTACCGTCATGCCGTCAGGGTTGCAGCGGTGGTGGTGAACATCATAGACCAGTGGGGTTTTCGTACTCCGGCATACCGGCAGCAGGTCGGATGGCGTATAGATACGGTCATCGTTTTCCAACGTCAGGCGTTTTCTGATAACCAATGGTAACTGGTGCAGTGCGGTGTCCAGTCGTGAAAGCGCTTCGGCTTTGGAGCCGTACATGCCGCCGCCATGGATATTGATGACGTCCGCGCCCACCCATTCGGCTACTTCATTCTGGTACTCCAGCTCACGGATGGAGGCTTCGACCACGTCAAGGCGCGGAGAATTCAGCAGGATGAACTGATCGGGGTGAAAGGTGAGACGTATGTTTTTTTCCGCTGCCAGTTCGCCACATCCCTTAAACAATGCCATGATTTCGCCGCCGCAGGGCAGATCGGAAAGGGCATAACCGACATCCGGATGCGTGGTCAGAGGCAGAATCCGGCTGTTGATGCGGAATGACAGTATGCCGTTGGCGGCGCAGTACCCGATGGATTGCCGCAGGGCGTCGGCGTTGGCGCGGCAAATCTCCGCCAGCAGGCGCAATTGTTCGGAACGCGGATGTTGCGCCAGCCGGGTCGCGGTTGTGTCACGGAATTTTATCGGTTCCTGATGGAACTTACAGCACAAGCCGAATCTGATCATGTCCCTTGTTTCTTTTCCTTTTTCAGGCGTTCTTTTTCGCGGCGGAAGGCATCTAGCGCGGCGGGGAAGGGAGACAGTACCCGCTCCAGAACGCCTTGTACGTATGAGATGCACATCCCGTAATTGGTGACCGGTACGCCGGCCCGTGCCGCCATCTGGATGCGCGACAGTATCTCTCGCCGGTTCAGCATACATCCGCCGCAGTGGATTACCAGTTTGTATTCGGACAGGTTTTCCGGGTAATCGCGCCCGGCATAGACGTTGACGTCAAGGTCGGCGCCGACGTATTGGCGGAGCCAGCGCGGAATTTTGACCCGGCCGATGTCATCGGCGGCGGCGTGATGCGAACAGGATTCGGCAATCAGCACCTTGTCGCCCTGTTGCAGCGTATCAATGGCGGCGGTACCGCGCGCCATCAGCTGCATGTCGCCTTTAAGACGTGAAAAGAGGATGGAAAAGGTGGTGCATTTCATGTCTTTGGGCGTGTCTGCGACCATTTTCATCACTACCTGCGAGTCGCAGACTGCGAGATCGGGCGGCGTTTTCAACTGCCCCAGGACATGGCTGTACTCGCGTTCCTTAACCACCAGTATTGACGCGTCGTTATCGAGCGCGTCACGGATGGTCTGGACCTGCGGCAGGATCAGTCGTCCTTTGGGCGCCTGCAGGTCGATGGGCACGATCATTACCGCCATGCCGCCGGGTTTGACCAGATCGCCGACCAGCGGGGGCGGGGCGATGAAGTCTTCCGGGCAGTTGTCGATAAGCGCCTGCTTGAAGGCGGCAAGATAGGATTCACGCCCGCTCCGGTCGATGCTGGTGACGGCGATGACGCTTTTGACTCCGGCGTTATTTAATTGTAGTACAAAATCTGCGGACGGGGCGATCTGGTCAATCTTATTGATAACGGCGACCACCGGCAGGTTTTTCTCTTTTGCCGCGGCGACGATGTTCTCTTCGGGGGAGCCCCAGTTGCCGGCTTCGCAGACGATGGTGACGATGTCGGCGCGGTTGAATATGAGTTGTGTTTTTTTGATCCGTTGCGCGCCCAGTTCGGTGGTGTCGTCGATTCCGGCGGTATCAAGGAAGACGACCGGGCCGAGCGGGAGCAGTTCCATTGGTTTTTCCACCACGTCGGTGGTGGTGCCGGGCACGGGGGAGGTGATGGCGATGTCCTGTCCGGCGATCATGTTCAGAAAGCTGGACTTGCCGACGTTGGTACGGCCGAACAGCGCGATTTGTAAACGTAAAGATTTGGGAGCGGTTTCCATATTCTATTCCGAATTTTTCACGGTTGTTGGTTTTAATCCCGGTATCCGAGGGCGATCAGGTTTTGCGGGCGGAGTACGTTTTCCACCAGTTCCGGATCCAGCTTCTGCTGCAAAAAAGCTTTCAGTCCGGTACTGCCGTTCTTGCGGAACTCCTGGAGCAGTTCCAGTGCCTTCTCATAACCGATATGTGGAATAAACGCGGTGATGACGATGGGACAGCGGTCGAAATAATCCAGACAGCGGTCACGGTCGGCCTCGAGCCGTTTTACTCCGTCCGTCAACATATCGCACATATTGCCGAGCAGCCGCAATGCGCGCAGCAGCGAGTCGGCGAGCAGCGGCATGAACTCATTGATCTGCAACGTTCCGGCGGCGGTACACTGTTCCACCAGATGGTCGCAGGCACAGACCTGCATCCCTCCCTGGATCAGACTTTCCATTATCACCGGATTGACTTTACCCGGCATGATTGATGATCCTGCCTGGACTGGAGCCAGATGTATTTCCCCCATTGAATGCAGCAACCTCAGGTCGCGGCAGACTTTGATGAAATTGACCGCGCAGGATTTTAGAATGGCGGATACTTCGACAAAGACATCCTGGTTGGCTGTCTGGTCGACACAGTTCTCGCCGCGGGTCAACCCCAGTCCGGAGAGGTCGCGGAGTTTTTCGATGACAAGGAAGATATAGCTGCGCGGTGCGGTGATACCGGTGCCGATGGCGGTTCCGCCGAGGTTGATGGTACGGATACGTTCTTCGGCTTTGAATGTCCGCCAGCGGTCGCGGGCAAAGGCTTCGGCGAAAGCGGAAAATTCCGCTCCAAGGGTCATGGGTACGGCATCCTGCATCTCGGTACGCCCGATCTTGACGATGTCGGCGAAATCATTTTCGCGCTGCTGGAATGTCTCCTGCAGTCTGGCCAGCTTTTCACTCGGGCTGCGCAGTTGATAAACTGTCGCAACCTTGAGGGCGGTGGGATAGACGTCGTTGGTTGACTGGTGAAGATTGACGTGGTCTAGCGGGTGGATGAAATTGTAATCGCCTTTCGAGCGGTTTATGAGTTCCAGTGCCCGGTTGGCGATGACTTCGTTGAGGTTCATATTGGTTGAGGTTCCGGCGCCGCCCTGAAGCGCGTCGGTGATGAACTGGTCGGCAAGTTTCCCTTCGAGAATGTCATCGCAGGCGGAACCGATAGCCGCGGCCTTATCCGCGTCCAGATACCCGAGTTCCGTATTGGCGAGAGCACAGGCCTTTTTCACCATGGCCATGGAGTGGATCAGCTCCGGGGCGACGTTTCTGCCGCTCAGGGTAAAATTGGCCGCGGCACGCATGGTGTGGATCCCGTAATAACAAGCATCGGGGATATCCAGCGTACCGAGCATATCGTGTTCCGTTCTGACGTTCATGGGAGTGTCCTCTATCGTTTGATATACTTGCCGATGATGGGCTCGAGTTCTTTCAAACGGGAATCCGGAACGGCGGCGGACGGGGTGATTAGCGCATTGGACAATGCGCTGTGGCAACTGCAGGTTTCCGGGATGTCATTGTGCATCAGGGTGACCCATGATACCAGTGCCTTGGCCAGTTTTGCGTTTGCCTGCAGGTTGGCGACGACCATCTCCACGGAGACGTTTTCATGTACGTCGTGCCAGCAGTCGTAGTCGGTTACCATGGCGACAGTACAATAGGCGATCTCTGCTTCGCGGGCGAGTTTGGACTCGGCGAGGTTGGTCATGCCGATGACGTCCATGCCCCATGCACGGTAGACGTTGGATTCAGCTTTCGTGGAAAAGGCGGGGCCTTCCATATTGATATAGGTTCCGGCTGGATGGATGCGGGGGCGATCATCGGAGCGTCCGCCGGCTTCATCGGCGGCTTTTTCGGCAGCGCGGCAGACAATGGATGCTAATTGGGCGCAGACCGGTTCCGCCATGGATATATGTGCCACCACGCCGTTGCCGAAGAAGGTATGGGCCCCGGCGTTTTTAGTACGGTCGAAGTATTGATCGACGATGACAACATCGCGGGGGCGCATTTCCTGGCGGAGGCTGCCGACGGCGGAGATGCTGATGATATGGGTTATGCCGAGCTTTTTCATGGCGAAGATGTTGGCTCGATGGTTGAGTTCGCCGGGCATGATCGAATGGTTGCGGCCGTGTCGAGGCAGGAAAAACAGTTCGATGCCGTTGAGTTTTCCAGAGATAAAGAGATCGGAAGGCGCACCAAACGGGGTGTCAATCTTGATTTCCCTGACGTCGCGCAAATGTTCGATCTGATAAAGCCCGCTGCCCCCGATGATACCGATTTTCATAAATATTTTCCTTTAAATAAAACTTATTTTTCCGCTGCGTTCTCTTTTTTTTCCGTCATTTGTTTGTAATGATAGAAGCGCAGCATGATCTGATTGACGTAATTGGTGATAATATCGGCCCGGCAAAAACCGAACCGTGCTTTTGAGGCGTATTTTTCCGTGGACAATCCCTGGATGGCAACCTCCACATTGTCTTTCCAGACGTTCGGGTTGAGGCCGATCGAGGCCGCCAGTTTCCGGGCATCGTAAACGTGACCGTATCCGCCGTTATAGCTGGCCAGTGCGAAACAGAGGCGGTCAAAGGGTTTGACCGGCTCCTCGAAAATATCGCGCAGGCGGTTCATATATGCGGTTCCGGCTTTAACGTTGTCATTGGGGTTGAATGGATCACTGCATTTGTAACGTCGGGCGGTCAGCGGCATCAGCTGCATCAGTCCCATGCCGCCATCCGGGGCCTGCGCCTTGGGATCGAATCTGCTTTCCTGGTAGATCTGAGCGGAGATCATACACCAGTCGAAGTCGTTTGCCGTTGAATATTCTTTGATGATGGAATCGAACGGAGAGATGAGAAACGTATGGGGCTTCGACATTTCCAGCCAGTACTTCCGGCTGACGTTGGCAACCTCAAAATATTTGCGGTACAGCAGATTAAAGAATGCGCTGTGCCGTTCCCCCCGGAAGAAATCATTGACTGCGGAAAGCAGTTCAGGACTCGATTTCCGAACCATCCAGGAATATTTTTTACCTTTTTCCGCCATCATTACCGCTTTCAAATTGCCGTCACCCTGCAGTTTTGCTTTGAGGATGATGTCATCGATCAGGGTGATGTCGTATTTGCCGTCGGCGACGCCTTGAAGTATTTCGTAGGAGTTGGTATCGTCGGGGACGATTTTAATATTGAATTTGATGCCGGCCCGTTTGAATTTCTGCAGGGTTTCCATATATGAACTTTCGGCTCGTACGGCAAAGGTACGGTGCTTCAAACTGGCGGGTGAATTGATTGAATTATCGTTTTTACGGGTCACGACCACCTCATTGACGTCAAGGTAGGGCTCACATGCCGCGACATCGGGACTTGCCGTTCGCTTATCGGTAACCGTCAAGGTGGAGGCGATGAGGTCGCCTTTTCCGGCCAGCAACCATGGAATCATGTATTTCTGATGGGGCGGCGTTATCATGACCAGACGCATTCCGTTGTCATTGGCGAATTTTTCCGCCAGCTCGTATTCGAACCCCATCATGCGGCCGCGGTGGATGTAATAGTTTATCGGGTTGTCGCGGGTTATGACCCTGAGGATGCGGCGGCGGCGCAGCGAGGATAGATCGAACTTGCCGCGTCGGTCACGGAACAGCGGCAGTTCCCGTTCCAGAAAAAGATCGACAGCGTGACGCAATGCTTCGGATTTTTTATCCATTGCCCAGGCTATTTTGCGTGTACCGGGAAACGTGTAGACCGCTTTGAGGTCATCGCGGTAGTTGAGGTAATTTTCCAGATAATTGTCATCGGTAACGGTAAATTCGATTTTGCCGCTGCCGGTTTCAGCCATCAGGTTTTCCGTGTCGGTATTGGAACTGAGAATTTTAATTCCTGGATAACGTTTGCGCAATTCATTGACGTTTTCCCAGTATGAAGTACCGCGCTCGATCACCACGGTTTTACCGTTGAGCTCGTTCAGGTTGCGGATGTTGCAGGATGAGGCCGCCACCAGCTGCTCCCTCACCGTTTCAATCGGCATTGAAAACAACATTATCCGCTGCCGTTCCGGGGTTATTGCCATGTTTGCGGCGATGAGGTCGCCTTTGTCGGCAAGCAATGCCGGAGTCAGATCCGCGTATGTTTCGGTATAAATCATTTGAAGCTTGACGTTCAACCAGTCGGCAAGTGAGGACAACAACGCCAGCTCCCGATCTTGAACCGACTCTCCGCGCTGCAGGTGCGGCAGTTCGGGGTCACGAACGGAGAGGACTCTCAGAATGCCGCTTTCCCGGATTTGCCGTAAGGTACGGATTTTTCCGCTGCGTTCATGGGGATTCTGGGGCGGAAGAATGATCTCAGGCTCCTGCATGTCCTGAAATTCTCCACTTTCCGTGCCGGCGGCGGCTGATGGCTTGTCCTTGCCGTTGTCCTCACTACAGGAGACGGCAAGGAAAATCATCGCTATAAATGATAATATCAGCGTATATCGTATTGAAATATACCTCATGGCGCCTTTGGTTTGGTTATTACATATAATAGAACGCAATGAAGCAATTATCAAGTTTCCACGGCCAGTTTTTCTTTTCGTTGCGGGGAGATGGTCATGTTAAAAAAACATAAAAACCGCGGGTGCGAAATTGACATATCAATTACCAAATGATAATTTTACCTAACAACATCAACAAACGGGGTGGATCATGTCTTCTGGGAAAATATTTGCTGCGTTATTGGGATTGAGTGTTTTGGGATTGTTTTCCGGATGTGCCGTAGTTAATTACGATTCTACTGCGCGGCCGGATGATGGGATTCAGATGTCCGCCCCGGTGAAGTATAATATTGTCAGCGCCGAAACAGTTTGTCTCAAGGCTTTTGATGAGAATGGAAAACTGCCGTCGCTTGAACTTGATTTTCTTGGAATGGCATTGAAAAACCAGCCGGGTTCACAGTTTGGCGATAGTTGGAAAAAGGAATACCCCAAGCTGGAGGAAGCATACGGTTATCTGAATATCCTTGCCGATGATACCGCCGAACTCAAGGTCTCTGCCCGTGGTACAAATCCGATTATTTTTGACGATTCGACAGGAAGCGTTCCGATCCGGGTCAAAACAGTGATGGTCCTAAGTCCGGAAGTATTCTCTCCGTCCTGGACTGTTTTTTATGCTTTCACGGTTTCCATGGCACCGATGAAAAAGTATAACTACGGAGCTCTGCTGGTGGCGGTAACCGATGATCAGGGAAAGACTATCGGGATGAAGGTTATCGGCCTTTACCGTTCGGTATGGTTCAGCGGCCTCTTTCCTACCGCGTTGTTCGCCTGCGGGGATCTTTCCGCCGATCGCGCCTTTTTTCATGATATGACCGGCGATGAAAAGAACATGCAGATATCTCTTGTTGCCAAAGCGGTGACCGATATTGTCAGCACCGGTAACGCCGCTGCCATTGATCCGAAGTGGAGTAATATCCGTGGTGCGATTGTCGAGTCGCTGGCGTTTGGTGATGAAGATGCGGTGATAAAACTTTTGAAGGCAGCGCACAAAGATAATATCGGCGGTGACGAGCTGGAATCTTTTCTGACCTTGATGGGCGAATAATAAAAACAGTTGCGGCGGCATAGAATCAGGAATCATATTCCAATGCCGCCGCGTATAAGCTGAACTGCCGGACTGTCTATTTGACTTTATGAAAGAGTCCGCTGGTCCACTCTTTTTCCTGCAGTGAATCGACCTGCTGGAAGCCGATCGCGGTGAATGCTTCCGACAAGGCCGCAAACTCCTCATTGAGAATACCCGCGAGAATCAGATTCCCGCCGGGCTTGACATACGAGCTGATGGTTTCACGGTTTTTTATCAGTACGTGGCAGAGAATATTGGCAGCGACCAGGTCGTAAGGCTCGTCCATGAGTGCGGCAAAACCATCGAGGTCTGCGGTATGGAGCGTAATGCTGTCCTGCGGCAGGTGGTTGAACTCGATGTTTTCCGCTGCGACGCGGGTGGCATCAGGGTCGATATCGAAGCCATCGACCGGGCGGTATCCCAGTTTCCAGGCGGCGATGGAGAGTATTCCCGAACCGCACCCAGCATCGAGAAAACGCTGCGTTCCGTTATCTGCCAGTTTATCTATCATTTTCAGGCAGAAACTGGTGGTGGCATGTTGTCCGGTCCCGAAACTCATGCCGGGATCGATTTCCACGATCACCTGTCCCGGGGTTGAACGATATTCGCGCCATGATGGTTTGATGACCAGACGGTTGGATACTTCGATAACATGAAAATATTTTTTCCAGACCTCACTCCAGTCTTCCCTCTTCAGCTCGAAAGTGGACACCTCGGTAATAATCAGCCCCATTTCCCGGAACTCACTGATCCTGTCCTGGAAATCCCGGCACAATTTTTCCGCTTCGTCGGATGACTGGCAGTAGATGGTATGGTATGAGGTTTTTTCCGTGCGGTCCTCGTAACTGCTGAACTGCCATTCTCCGGCATAGAGCAGTTCCGGAAACAGCGCCGGATTTTCAGAGTGGTCGACGATCTTACAACAATATATTATATTTTGCATGTTCATTCCTGTTGGCGATTATCCTGATTAATGCTTCTTTTAACCTTCCATTTGACAATCAGACCTAGTATAACCATTATGGCAATAATTACAAACGGGAAAAAAATTTTAATGTCTGAATAGTGTTTAACGGTGCCGAAATCCGGATTGAACAGTTGAGGCTGAAGTTGGTATTCAACCTGTAACTTACGGTCGGCGTTGCTGATTTTACTTTTTTTCAGTTCGACTCGATTGGTTTTGCCGCCATAATAGACCAGCAGTTGTTCTGGTTGTTTTCCTTCCAGAAGAATCTGGTAGACAGGAGAGATGGCTTTTACCATCAAACCTTGTGTTTCGGAATTTCTCGTTCTGTCATACTGAATGCGGTAGTATTGGAACCGTGATTCCGGAAAGTTAAATGTATTTCGTATCAGTTTACAACCCGGAATATCAATATTCATATATGGGGTTTGCAGAATAGGCTGCCAGTGTATTCCGTCGTTGGAACCGGAGATGACAATCTCGTTGAAGGTCTCTTCGAAATCGAACCTTATCTCGAAACCTTGTATCGGCTGGTTTCTGGTTTGGAATGTGTTGGTGCAATGTTCATCGTTACAGGAATGGCTTGTTTGTTTGATATCAAGTACTGACGTGCAATAGTCCAAAGTTTTGGAAAATGAAAGCGCATGATAAAGGTTTATACCGTCAATTTTGA
>QKAL01000226.1 GCA_003246475.1 Lentisphaerota bacterium | reverse complement strand
TACCGTTATCTGTACCATTCCCATGGTGATTATGTTTATTTTCATGCAACGGAATTTGGTACGCGGCATCAATCTCGGCGGCGGCGTCAAAGAGTAAATATATCAAAATAAATTATTCATATAAGGTTGCAGAAAAATGGCTGAAGTATTACTGGAAAACGTCTGGAAAATATATGAAGGCGATGTGACGGCGGTAAAAAACATCAGCCTTGAAATAAAGAATCGCGAATTCATGGTACTGGTCGGCCCTTCCGGATGCGGCAAATCAACAACGCTTCGCATGATCGCGGGACTGGAAGAGATAACCCGGGGGACGATCAGAATCGGAAGTCGGGCCATCAATAACATCCTGCCCAAGGACCGCGATATCGCCATGGTATTTCAGAACTACGCGCTCTATCCGCACATGACCGTTTACGACAACATGGCTTTCGGACTGAAACTTCGCCATTTTAAGAAAGAAGATATTCGCAAACGCGTGCTCGAAGCCGCCCGCATCCTGAATATTGAGGAGTACCTGGATCGCCGCCCCAAACAACTCTCCGGCGGGCAGCGGCAACGCGTTGCCGTCGGACGCGCAATCGTCCGCAAACCGGAAGCCTTCCTCTTTGACGAACCGCTGTCAAATCTTGACGCAAAAATGCGCGTTCAGATGCGTGCGGAAATCAGCAAGCTCCACACCCAGCTCGAAACCACCATGATCTACGTCACTCACGACCAGACCGAAGCCATGACTATGGGTGACCGTATCTGCGTCATGAATGACGGCATCATCCAGCAGGTCGCAGAGCCAATTGAACTATACGACCATCCGGCCAACCGCTTCGTCGCCGGTTTTATCGGAACGCCTCCGATGAACTTTTTTGAAGGAATACTGACTGCACAGGGTGATGACCTTATTTTTAAGGAAGAAAACTTCAGTGTGGTATTACCCTTGGAATGGCGCAACAAAGTTGAAGCCTATATTGACCGTCGCATCACCTTCGGAGTACGCCCAGAAGACATGGGGTCCGATGTGGCGGAAAAAATGCCAGGAATGCCGAAAGTATTAGCCAAGGTGGAAGTCATTGAACCGATGGGTGCGGAAACATATGTCTACTTGAACAGCGGACGCCATTCTTTCATTGCCCGTGTCGATCCACACCGGCGGATGAAAGTCGGCGACGAAATCCAGGTAGCCATCTATTTGCCCAAGGCTCACCTTTTCAATGTGGAAACCGAACAGGCGATTATCTGATAACGCTTAAAAGCCAAAACAACACTTCCGTCCATAAAAAAATTGTTGTTTATTAATAGCGGCGACAGCGCTAGATAACAGCTTGTTATTATTCGGGATGAGTGAACACTGTGAAGGAAACATGGCATTAAACTTGACAAATCCATGTTTACTTTTTAAGTGATCACTGATTTTAATTATCTAAACTCGAAACCTTATTTGACCGGCAAGCGTCGGCGGCGACTGTTCTCCGTTTCTGACGTCTCTGCCGCCTGGCGGCGATTCGTGCCCGCGTCCGGTTCACCAGCCCCAGAACCATATAGTACCCGGGCGGAATAGTCAAAGCCGATATTATCGCGCCACCCGCCAGGAATGGCACTCCGATCTCCCTGCCGACCATCATAAGATCCCGCCAGCGAAAGTC
Organism: Lentisphaerota bacterium; assembly: GCA_003246475.1. GTDB lineage: Bacteria > Verrucomicrobiota > Lentisphaeria > Victivallales > SZUA-371 > SZUA-371. The sequence continues at coordinate 4,574 of QKAL01000226.1, read as the reverse complement.
ATGGTAAAGCCCCATGAATATATTTTTCACTTCATGCAGACCCAATGGTTCCATCATCACGTAGCTACCGATAATACATTGAAGCGGGTAAATGAATGCAACAGTCAACTCATTGGCGATCAGGAATGTTACACCCATCGCGGTAATCTTATTGCAGCGAAAAACAAAACCCAGCAGCAGGATGGATATCGTATGCAAACCGATGGGAATCATAAAAGCAGCGAGCAATCCCAGCGCTGCCCCCCGGGCAATACATTCCGGCGTCCCTTCCTGATGAAACAGGTTAAGAACATATGATTTCAATTTCCAGCGCCGCATACACCATTCCCCCTCACCTTACTGCGTTATAAGGTATATTTTACCTTTCTGGCGGTTCTTTTTCAACCCCCACATCCAAACATAAAAAAAAACGGTATGGAACAATCGTCCATACCGGTAATCCACGGCGAGAGGGGAAATCATTCCCCCTTACGCCTGTTTATCCGAAAATCAGGCCTGAGCGCCCTCTTCCGGCGTTGCATTAACTTTCTCTTCATTAAGCTTGCCCAAATAACCCGGCAAGTCGATTCCCGCCATGTTGGCAACGTCATGCAGCGGCGGCAGACTCTGCATCATACCGCTGAGAAACCCGGCGGTGGAAGTCTTGCCGTCGGCACCCTTGGCGCCGCCGTCCCAAACCGTGACCTTGTCGATCTTGATATTCTTGATCGCTTCGGTCTGAAGCGCAACGATGTCCTGCAATTTTTCGATCAGCAACATCTTGGCCGCGGCATTCGAATCGTTGTTGCACGCCTTGAAGATTTCTTCGAAACCTTCGCCCTTGGCCTTCAATATCTGGAAATTACCGCGAGCTTCGGCATCCAGCTTGGCAAAAATAGCATCGGCCTGACCTTTGGCTTCCCGGCGCAGTTTTTCTGCTTCGGCCTCGGCCGCTATTTCCACCTGCTGCTTGCTGATTTCCGCCGGAACGATGACTTCGGCACGCTGTTTTTCCATTTCCATCTGAGCACGAACTACCTGGGCTTCGCGTTCGGCATCAAACTGCGCTTGGAGAATCTTGGCTTCCGCAACACGTTTGGCAGCTTCGGCACGCCGGAAAGCTTCCGCTTCCTGTTCCGAACGGTTGGCGTTGGACTTGGCAATATCGATCTTCGCCAGGTTTTCCCCTTCGGTCGCAGTCGCATCCGCCTGTTTTACCGCAATACGCTGCTGCTTCTGCGCCTCAGCTTCACCGGAAACCGCCTGAGCATCCGCCATCGACACCGCAATACGTTGCGATTTTTGCGCTTCCGCTTCACCGGCAGCAGCCAATGCGTCAGCCTGTTTTACCGCAATACGCTGCTGTTTCATGGCATCGGCTTCACCGGCCGCAGCCAGAGCTTCGGCCTGCTTAACAGCAATACGCTGCTGTTTCTGTGCTTCCGCTTCACCGGAAACTGCCTGAGCTTCCGCCATCGACACCGCTATACGCTGCTGTTTCTGTGCTTCCGCTTCACCGATGCTACCCTTACGGGTTTCTTCGGCCACGTCGATTTTCGCCAGGTTGATCGCTTCGGCGGCAGCCTTACGGCCGATCGCCTCGATATACCCGCTTTCATCGGTAATGTCGGTGATATTTACGTTCAGCAGTTCCAGACCGACTTTATTAAGTTCTTCCGCCACGTTGGTTTCCACCTGACGCAGGAAAGTTTCACGGTCGGCATTGATTTCTTCGATCGTCATCGATGCGATTACCAGACGCAACTGACCGAAAATAATATCCTTGGCCAGTTCGGCAATCGAATCGGGATGCAGTCCGAACAAACGATCGGCAGCATTGCCCATGATGTCCTCGCGGGTACTGATCCCGACCGTGAACACCGACGGCACGTTGATACGGATGTTCTGTTTACACAATGCATTGTCGAGGTTCACCTCGATCTGCATCGGACGCAGGGAAATATAGCCGTAATCCTGAACCACCGGCCACACGAACTTGGCGCCGCCATGGATACATTTGGCCGCCTGATGACCTCCGGTCTTACCGTAAATCACCATGATTCGGTCCGACGGACACTTCTTGTAACGGCTTACCCAGGTCATGAAGATACCGAGCAACACCACCGCGCCCAGCACCCCGATTAAAACCACATCTCCACCTTGTGCGACAATAAACATACCAGCAATCCTCCTTTTTTTGGTTTATTAAATTATGATTTAAGAATAACTATCTGATATTTCTGGCAACTTTGTAGCAATCGCCACCGATATGCTCGAGCACCACGATCGGGGTTCCGGTGGGCAGCTCCTCATCAGCAAATGCCTTGAACTGCAATGTCCGGCTCTGGACTTTTACCGTAACTTTACCGAATTTGTCGTGACCACCGGGGATGGACAGATAAACAGCCCCGGCCTGGTTGATAATGTCTGACGGCGCAATATTCCCGGAGTGCTGAAGTTTCAGCATCATGAAGATCACCATAGTAATCATGAACATCATCAGCAACCCGCAGGCAATGGCAATAAAGAGCCCAGCCCACCCCTGGCTACCCCAGAAGAAACCGGCCCAGCCGAAAAACATCAAAAACCCGGTAATGCTGCGCAACGAAAAGAAATTCAACTCCGATGCAACTTCATGATCGTTCGCTTCCATCATTTCAATGTCATCCGCCGCACCGTCATGGCTCATATCACCGCCAAAAAGCGACATGACAAACTGGATACCGAAAATCGCCGTACCCAGCACCGCCAGCAGCAGATAATAGTTACCTGCTCCAGCCAGCCACTGGCCGGAACTGGAAATAAAACCTTCCGAACCGGCAGCTCCGGTCTGGGCAGCCTGGGCAATTGGAATTAGAAACAATGACATATTCATGGCAAAACCCCCTTGTGAGTTTTCGTTTTCAACGGTAATACAATAAACTAGCCGGGAAAAATAACTATTCAACCCCGATCAATAACATATATAGTTTATTTCATCTTTTCATCTCCAGCCTTGCAACTCGCCTCGATTTGTCACTATTTTCGATGTCATCATGCATCATTAATGTTATTTTACACGATTTTACGCATAATGCCAAAGTGTAATTTCCCGGATTAATTACACCGGGATTATTGTATTCAACGCGATTCTCTGCTATATTTACTAGTAGTAGTTATGAATAAACAGACAGGGTTATTGGTTATGGGTGAACTTACGGGATTAAAAATTCTCGTCATCGAAGACATGCAGGAACTATTGATTTTCCACCGTCGCTGGCTGGGAATCGAAAAAGCGGAATTTTACGGCAGCATGACTGGCGCCGACGGGATTAAAACCTTCCAGGAGACTCCGGGCATCCAGCTGATTCTGCTGGATATGCTGCTGCCGGACATGCATGGCATGGAAGTCCTGAAACAGATCCGCTCGATTAATCCTGATATCCCTGTTGTCGTCTGCAGCGGGTTCAATGACACAATGGATGAACTGATGCGTTTCCCCAAAGTCCGTTTCATCGGAAAGCCGTTCATCCTGCCGGAGCTGAAAAAACTCCTCATTGATACCATCAATATTGACAGCATCGAGTAAGATACCGGTTTAGCCGTTACAGCCAGCGTTTCTTGAGAAATATTGCCACTCCGGCAGCCACCAGACCAGTTGCGATCAGAGAAGTATAAGCAAACGCATGCGGCGACTGTTGAAACGGCAGAGCTATATTCATCCCGTAGATACTCGCCACCAGCGTAGGCAGCATCAACATAATCGTTGCCAGCGTCAGTGACTTGATAACCGCACTCTGGTTGTTGGAAATAATCGAGGCGAAAGCTTCCATCATCCCGTTCAGAATGTTGTTATAGATGTCTGCCAACTCCTTCGCCTGGTTGAATTCGATCTTGATATCATCCAGACTATCCTGTTCATCATCCGACAGCGAACGGTCAAACATCCTCCGGAAACGATCCCAGATCGGCTCATTTGCACGCAGTGAGGTGGTAAAAAACACCAGACATTTTTCAAGCTGCAGCATTTTCAGCAGGGTTTCGTTCTTCATCTCAAAATGGATGGAACCCTCGAGCTTGGTGGATTCCTCCCGGATTTTCGACAACAGTTGCAGGTATTGCCGCGCCACCAGCATGAAAAAAGATGTAGCAAACATGAAATGGTTATGCGGCGAAGGCAGTTTCGGATGAATATTAATCATCTCCTGCCACACCTGGGACGGCTCTGAGCAAACCGTGATGACATGTTCAGGAGCAAGAATTATCGCCAGGGCGATGGTTGTAAAAGGCATATCGGAATCATCATTGTGAACCGGAACGCGAATCACCGTAAGCTTATGGCCGTTTTCCCGCTCCACGCGCGGACGTTCGTCGCGGTCATTGGCGGCAGAGAGAAACTCCAGAGGAGTATCGGTCACCCGATGCATGAGTTCAATCTCTGCCCCGGTCGGACTGACAGCGCGGATGACCGAGGCGGAATCGATGTCGGCGACCTCCTGCAATACTCCATTTTCATATTTATAATAGGCCAGCATTTTTACTTTTCACATCCTACAGCATACGGGTTCATTCGTTCACCTAAATTATATCTTTAAGGAATCATCAATCAAGCCGAC
>QKAL01000238.1 GCA_003246475.1 Lentisphaerota bacterium | reverse complement strand
TCTGATGCCACCTATAATAATCCCGCGGATGCCTGGGAAGGTTATGTCGATTTCAAGCTGACTACCTATGAGACCGCAGGAACAAATGTTGCGCTGCTTAATAATCAGGATGTCCTCGTTTTCGGGGTCGCTTCTGAAACTACAAATGCATTGCATCTCAACACTATCGACTCACAAGCTTTGATGAGCGTAAAAGTGCGGGCTAATGGTAAACTGGCGGCTCAGTTTGCTGATGAAAACAACGACCAGAACGATACCCGGCTTGCCGTTCTGTTGCCCGGTACAGAATCCGGATGGGATCCGTTAAACGGGGATTATGAAACCGATACGATTCGCTACAGCTGGAAAATCCGAAAGACGACAGAGTTTGGAACCTATCAGGCAACCGCTTCGTTCTCTAACCTGACCACCGGTGCGGCTTATTCCTCGCAGGTAACCGCTACATCATCCCTGAAAACGAAAGCAGCCCTGTATAACAGCCCGTTGGTTAATTTTACTATGGGGCATTATTATAAGGCGCAGATGGTTGACAAAGAGCTTATTGATGTTGAGCTGGGGGCGCTCAGCGTGACCCATTCCACCAACAATGTGTCAGCCCCTGTTGCACCGAGCGGTATTGTTGCGGTCGGCACGGATCGAACCGTAACTCTTACCTGGGATCCGACCCTCGAAGCCACAAGCTATGATGTGTTTATGGCTGAATCCACCAATGTAGCTCCTGTTCTTCTCACCTCGGGAATTACAGATGAATCCTACAGTGATGCGCCGCGTTATAACGGTGTCACCAACTGGTATTCGGTTCAGGCCAACTATAGCACAGGCAGTGCGGTTTCAGAACCGGTTCCCGGTGTGCCGGTGGCGTCCAAATCGATCATCGATATGGATGGAACCCGGAATGACTGGCTGAGTTCCACCTCGAACACGTTCTACATGAGTCAGACGGGCTTGGCGACAAACGGCACGCTGGTCTACCTGAACCGTATGGGTGCAACGCCCATGATTGAAAAGGGCGAAGTCAGCGGCAGTGTCACTTACAATGGGTACACATTCTATGGCCTCACCCAGCTTCCGGAGACCAACAGTTTCCGAAATTATCAAATTGGGAATGATGCGAACGCCGGACAGCGCTTTATTATGGGTGCCGGTTGGGATGCAAACTCACCGCAGCAACTGGCATACATCGAAATCGATGATATGGATTGGGACGGGCCGGTACCTGCAAATATTGATGCAACCAGCGCCGCGGCCTCCATGTATCTGGCGGTCAGATCCTACTCTGACGGCGTCAACACGGCATATGTATATCCGGCCATCCGAAATGGAACCCAATGGTATGTCGGTGCTGCCGGTATCAAAATCGCTGGGATTAAATCGGGCTTCGGTGAATACACTGCCGCCGATGTCATGACAGAAACGTGGAGGCAGTTAACCCCGCAGCCGGACGTGCTGATGGCAGCCGGAGTTACTCTTGCCGATAATTCCGTGTTGACCAATATCACTGCAATGGGTTGGTTCGGGAATAAAATCGCCTATCTCGGTTTGAGTGAATTTAAAGTGAGCATTGAAGGCGAAACCCCGTCCACGGATTACTGGATGAACCAGTACGCAACCGTGAATAACCTGACTGATGACACCGACGGCGACGGCCTCTCGAACATTAAAGAGTACGCATTCGGCGGTAATCCGGAAGTTGCGGATGAATTCGAAAATGGTACCGGTCTGCCGCAATACACCATGGGTGAGCTGAATGGAACCAACGGCTTCCTGGTGGTGAGCGTTGAGCTGAAAGATCCGGCGCCGGGTATCGACTATTCGCTCGAAGCCAGCAGTGACCTTGTCTACGGATCATGGGGAACTGATGCGGGGATGATCTACCTCGGCGAGCGGAATATCGATTACTACTACAAGGCCGTATCGAACTTTATCCCGACCGATGTCGCGGCCAAGTTCATCGACCTCAAAGTGACAGAGCAGTAAGAAAATGTCCTCCTCTTTCGCGGGGAGGACACAGATTTTTCATCATCTCACTCCAGATGAACCCCGCCTTCGGGCGGGGAAATTCAAGTGTAAGGAGATGGGGGGTGAAATGAACAAAAGGAGAAATAAAATGAAGAAAAGTATACTCACAGCAGGATTGGTTTTGACAGGACTGATCATGCAGGTATCGGCAAGCATTGTTCCGATGCCGGGAAATATGAGTCTGGGATCTGACGGGGATTCCAGTGTTGTTAACGGCGCAGTGCCCGGTACATATATTTATGGCCGGAACTCGGTGGTGATGACCAACAGTGCCGGTGTGCTCAACGTCTATACCGGAGCAAATGCGTTCGACGCTGTTTCGTTGGGCAAAGGCAATGTTGACCCGAATCATGCAACCGACCACAGCTTCGCGGTTTCTGCCGGTGATGCTGTCTCTTTTGTCTTTGACTTCAGAGGAGCAAATTCCGGTTTGACTGCAACGCCGACATTCCAGATCCGGTTGAATGAAGGGAATAACAGTCAGGGTGAACGCCTTTCTGTTGCTCCTACGGCTACGGATATCGGCGGCGGTGTGATGCGTTATGAGCTGACCAATTATGTCATCCCTCAGCCGGGCGGTTCTGAAACGGTTGACCGGATGGATGTATTCATCAGCTTCGGTACCGGACAGGGGTTCACCAATAGTGAATATGTCGGTGATATTATTGCGGCATCCGTGATTCCTGAACCGGCCACGATGGGTCTGGTTGCGGCATTCGGCGGAGCAGTATTGTTTATCCGTCGCCGTTTCATGATCTAATCCGACCGGTTGAATAACCGAATGGTTAAACCCTGCCTTTCCGGCGGGTTTTTTTGTTGTGCATGCCAGATCTATGCGGAAACGAAGCGCAGGCCGAAAACCCTGTGGTATGCGTCTTTTCGATCACCCCATTGACAACGGCGATGCCGTTTGTTTTTGGGCGGCGAACCAGCGGGCGGGTGTCCAGCCATGAAGTATATCCGCCATAACCGTCGGTCTGCATCAACCCTGTATAACCGGTCTGCATCGGATCCAAACATTCGGCCGCACGGCTCGGAAACCATTCAAACAGCACGCCGACTCCGGGGCTGTTGTAGCCCCAAAGGTATCCGTTGGGACAGTGGTCCTTTTGCGGGTCTTGGTATTTTATAAACGTTTCGTCGATCTGCATGTATTCGCTTTGCCGGATTTCATTGCGAAGGGCTTCATAAATCAGGGTCAGCCAGTCGGCGATCAGGAACATCCAGTTGCCCATCGTTTTGCGGCTGAGTTCGATGCCGTGGCGATATTTCAGTGCCATCTCCTGCCGGTAGAGCGGAAGGTGGTCGCAGTATTTGCTCAGAATGATGCTCCGGATCAAGCACGATGCCATGCAAACCGTTAAAGCTTTTCCGCAGATCTGCCGGTTCCACGGCAAGAAACACCCGGATGGAGTTGCTTAATCCAAACATCGAGCCACCTCCCGCAGAACTGAACCGAGTTGATCGGGCAGGGAAATCCGAAGATGCACTTCAATCCCGTTGGGCAGGCAAATCCTCAGCTCATCAACCCGAGGAGGTGCTGCTGGAACATTCACCTCACAGAAAGAAAGCTCCGTTTCCTGACGTTCAATCCGCAGCCAACGGCCCAATGTTTTCGGGTTAATGTTCCACTTCCGGCAAAACGCCGCCTGAGTCAGCCCCGACGAACTAAATATCTCGACCAACTCCCGGCGTTCATCCTCCGTATACGAGGCCCGCCCCGACACATTGTTTTTATTCGTATCCATGCCCGACAAATTATCAGGCATTACCGGAGCCGACTATGGGGTGGAGAAAGAGACGTTTACTTTCATACAGCGAACTCTCTCGGGGGTTCGATTTTTCATTTTACCGCCCGTTCCCGCCAGTGCTTACATTTCCGTACCATCCCGATCGACCCTATGCGTTTAGATAGATTGTGGAAAGTTTATATAGATGACAAACTACGCATTCAACTCGACATAGTATTTTGCTGAACGCACGAAGTGGAAACGGCTCGGTGGAACGATCTATGCCCACGAACCTTCGGCGTGTCAATCAGGAAGGATTATGGATCATATAAAAAAGATATTAGCGGTATTTTTTAGTGCGGTAGTCTTTGCTGCATGTGCTGAGGAAAAGCGGAATGTATTGTTTATTGCGGTGGATGATCTGAACGACTGGGTCGGCTGCATGGGCGGACATCCACAGGCGATTACGCCTAACATGGACCGGCTGGCGGAAGAGGGCATGCTGTTTTTAAATGCGCATTGCCAGGCTCCGATCTGCGGGCCGTCGCGGGCGTCGATCATGACCGGCCTTTCGCCTATGAAGACGGGCATCTATCTGCAGAACAAGGATTCGCTTATCCGGGAATCGGGGGAGGCCGCGGCTGCGGCGGTGTTCATGCCGGACTGGTTTGAGCAGAACGGGTACCAGACGTTGGCGGCGGGCAAGGTTTTTCATAATGGCGACGGTAACGGTGCGTTCGATGTATATGAAAATTCGGGAGGTTCCCCGAAACCTGCGGAGCGAATGAAATGGCCGGCGAAAGACTGGCCGGTGCAGCAGGGGCCGGGTACCGACTGGGGGCCGTTGGGGAGGGATGAAGAGTATACGGATTTCAGAACTGCCGCTTTCGGCGTAAAAGTGCTGAAGCAAAAGCATGAAAAACCTTTCTTCCTGACGGTGGGGTTCAATAAGCCGCATGTGCCCTGGTATGTTCCGCAGAAATGGTTTGATCTCCATCCGCTGGATACCATCCAGACACCCCCTTACAAGGCAGACGACATGGACGATGTTCCGGAGATCGCTAAACGCATTATGGACATGCCCATGATGCCCACAACTGACTGGCTGATTGAGCATGGCGAGTGGAAGAATCTTATTCAGGCTTATCTGGCCTGTTCAACGTTTGTCGATGCGCAGGTCGGCAAGGTGCTGGATGCGTTGAGGGAAAGCGAATATGCCGACAATACAGTGGTTGTCCTGTGGTCGGATCATGGCTACCACGTCGGTGAAAAGAACCGCTTTGCCAAACAGTCCCTGTGGGAGCGGAGCGCCCGCTCGGTACTGATGTTCAAGGTGCCGAGAATGGGCGGGGGAGGGCGCTGCGACGCGCCGGTACAGTTGCTCGATATGTATCCGCCGCTGCTGGCGCTTTGCGGGCTTCCGGCCAATCCGCAGAATGAAGGCCACAGCCTGTTGCCACTGTTAAATGATCCGAATGCGGCGTGGGATCATATTGCCTTCACGTCGTATGGGCAGGGCAACCTTTCCATGCGCAGCCGGACGCACCGTTACATTGTGTATGAAGACGGTTCGGAAGAGCTTTATGACATGACCAAAGACCCGAACGAATGGACCAATCTGGCGGGCAATCCGGAATATGATGCCATTAAAGCCGCTTTCAAAAAGAAGGCGCCGGAAACGCAGGTGCGGATGTCGCCGAAATCCGGCTACTGGTGTAATGAGTACTGGATGAAAAAGACCGCGGAAACGTGGTCGGACGAATAACGAACTTGTCTGAATTGAAGGAAAGGAGAGGCATGAGATCGATAAAAGCCAATGTGAAGTTGATTTGCACGGGATTGCTGTTGGTTTTTTCGAACGATGCGGCCGCCTATACCACGCTGGTTGCTTCCAGCGATTCGGATGCATTTGCTGAAGCGGAATTCACGAAGGTGCTTGCCGAGGGGGGGACGATTACGTTTGAGGCCGGGGCCTGGACGATCAATCCCGACAGCTCGCATTATGAGGCGCTGGGCGATGTAACGATTGTCGGCGCGAATACAGTGGATGCTGCTGACCCGGATTATCGCGGGGCGTACGAAGGTTTGCATCTGAAAACCAGCATCACGATGACCGGTTACGCTATGCAGATCAAACCGGACTACAGGAATCTGACGATTCGCAATATTCAATGGATTCGAACAGGAATACAGGTTGATGGGCGGCATCAGCCTGCGGTCGACTTTGACAATGTACTGTTTGATATTTCGAGCTGGAGCAAGTCCCTTTGGGCCAAAGTGGTGATTGCGACCAATGACGGTATCGCGGGGGACATTATGCACACAACGTTCCGCGGATTCGGGGCTAGTACTCTGAATATCTTAAAGATTCGGATATAGCCGCTTCAATTTGATCCGAGCATCCTCGGTGGAAAATTGCCAATCGACCTTTGCTTGCCGATTGTTGCGGTCTGCATTCCACGCCATTACCTCCGAAC
>QKAL01000188.1 GCA_003246475.1 Lentisphaerota bacterium | reverse complement strand
ACGGGCAGGAGTTGCAACTTAATCCGCTTTGCGGTGATAACATGGTTCTTCAGCGTGGCATTGAGAATGTTATCTGGGGGAACGCCGGAGCCGGAGCGGCCGTCGTTCTAAGGTTTTGCGGTAAAAGTTATGAAACCAAGGGCAATAATGAAGGCCGGTGGCGGATTGTTTTTACTCCTCCTGCTCCCGGCGGCCCTTATGAACTTGAAATCAAAACGGATAAGGAACAGGTATTGCTGAAAAACGTAGTCTGTGGCGATGTCTGGATCTGCAGCGGCCAGTCCAATATGGAATGGCCGCTCTATGACACGGAAAACGGCAGGGACGCGGTGGCGACGTCTGCCGAACCGAACATCCGGCTTTTTCAGGCTGCGGTCGTTGACAGCCCGGTTCCGATGGAATCGGTCAAGGGAAGCTGGAAAGTCTGCGGACCTGACAGCGTGGAATTTTTTTCCGCCGTCGGTTATTATTTCGGACGGCAGCTGCGGCAACATGACCCGGCTATTCCGGTCGGCTTGATAAATTGTTCTCTTGGCGGTACCTCTGCCGAAGCCTGGACTTCCGTCGGACGTCTCGATGAATACAATCAACTGGCGAAAAACGAAACCCGAGACCTACTTAATAAGTTTGAAAAAGTTACCCTTGAACTGAATGCGCAAAGCGAGAAATTGATCGTCGAACATCAGACTGCTGCAATGGCGGCGGGATATTATCGTCCCGACTTTAACGACAAGGATTGGAAAACCATCAATCTGCCTACGAAACTACCGGAATTCGGCAGCGGCGACGGTATGGCGGTATTCCGGCGTTCTATTGACATTCCGTCTGCTTGGGCAGGTAAAGATCTGGTTATCGAGCTGGGCGCTATTGACGATTTTGACGTGACCTTCTTCAATGGTGAAGCGGTCGGTAAGACTGGTACTGAACATCTCAGTGCTTGGAATATGCTGCGTCGTTATTCGGTTCCCGGGAACCTTGTAAAATCCGGTAGCGCTGTTATCGCGATACAGGATTTTGACCATTTCAACGGCGGCGGCTTTGGCGGTCCGGCAGACGCTATGCGATTGAGCTGCGGCAACGAGTCGATACCTTTGTCCGGCGCATGGAAATACAAGCTGGTGTTCCATACCGATGCTGTTCATGAAGCGATACCGGCTATGCCGTTCGGAATGAACGCAAGCGGTTTGTATAACGGGATGATTGCGCCGTTGGCGCCACTGGCATTCAAGGGGGCGATCTGGTATCAGGGAGAGGATAACGAAAACCGGTCCATGCAGTACCGTCAGGTGCTTCCTCAGATGATAAAATCATGGCGTGACCTTTGGAACGGCCGTGAGTTTCCATTCCTGATCGTACAGCTGGCAAATTTCCGGCAGCCGCCGGCAGCCCCCGTGGCTTCCCTCTGGGCGGAAATGCGTGAGTCGCAGCTGGACGTGGCGAAAAACACCCCTAATTGTGCATTGGTTACGGCAATCGACATCGGCAATGATTTGGATATTCACCCCCGCAATAAGAAAGAGGTCGGTCGGCGTCTGGCACAGGTGGTCGCTGATGCTGCAAAGAACGGGAAATGGCTTCCGCTTGGCCCGACGTATTTACGACATGAGCTGCAAGGTAATAAAATTGTTGTGGAGTTTTCCGGCATTAAAGGCAAACTGATTGCCAAATCAGATCAGGTCCCATGGTGCTGGATCGCAGGAGCAGATTACCGGTTTGTTCCGGCTGAAGGACGTCTCAAAGGTAACACACTAATTATTTTCAGCCCCGAGGTCAGTGAGCCGGTGGCGGTACGTTATGCCTGGGCTGATAATCCGGCCGGGATTGCGCTCTATGATGACGCGGACATGGTTCCGGTATTGCCATTCCGTACCGACAATGAACCCGGACTGACCGGTGTCGGAACGAAGGTGAGCAACGATTTGAAATGGTTTTACGCAAAAAAATGACAGAGGTAATAAATGCGTATCTATGTGGAAAAACTGAAGCCTGAATCGTATCCGGAATACGCTCTCAGGGAATATCCGGCTCCCAATTGGGAATTGTTCTACAATCAGACACAGTTCATCACGTTAAGATGCTTCAATATCAAGGATAACCGGCTCTCCAGTATAGGCGAAGATCTTGATCTTTATTCCAAACGTTTTGATCTGGGGCAGGTGATCTGGCCATATTTCCCGACCATGTACACGGAAAATTTCTATGAACTGGCGGAGGAACTTAAACGTCGCGGTATGTTTCTTTTTGACATCTGGGGGCATGTGCCGGGGTCGGACACGCTTGCCGGCGGCGGCTGTCATGTTACGCCTCCCGAAGGTTCGATTACCCGACTAAACGAGATTATGGGCGATCATTTCCTGGGTATGGACAATGGAGAGCAGGACGGACGTTATATTTTTCGTTATGCGCCCCAACAGTGTCCGTCAAACGACGACCGTTTCGCGCAATTCATGAACTTTCACCGCTTTTTTCGTCGCATGGGTGATGATCTAGGCAATAAGATGAACGTGTTGCTGTCGCTGTGTAATGCGCATTATTTTGCCCGGGAAGGCAACCATATGCTGCTCGGGGCAGAGGCGGCACAGGCGCTGCCGTGCTCGCAGATATATTATTCGTTCATTCGCGGCGCCGGGAAGCAGTACGGTATTCTCTGGTTCGGCAATGTTTCAGTATTCAACCGCTGGGGATACAAAAGTTACTGCCGTGAATACGACGAGGGATGGCCGCGTTCGGGTGTGGACAAAGGAACCAGCTTGTCGCTGATGCGACGGCTGTTGTACTCCCACATCATGTACAATTCCGTTGCCGTCGGGTTTGAACAGGGCTGGTTTTATGGCGACGATAACGAGTTGCGTACCGGGCAGAATGTTCCATTTTATCCAAAAAATCCTGAGCTCTCGCCAATCGGCATTATTCAGGAAACCGCGTCGAAATGGGTTAAACGGCATGGTAATCCCGGGACGATGCTAACACCGGTCGGATTGTTGCTGGATGCTTTCGGAGGCTGGAATGTTCCGATCCACCTGTATATCGACCATCTGCGGCAGTCCTATCAGACCTGGGGTGTAATCCCTTATAACGAAGGCGATTACCTGACGCACGGAATTTTTTCGTTGATCTATCCGGGGTATGAAGCCGCCAGCTACTATCGTGATGAACGTGGTTTCATGACCCCCACGCCGTTTGGCGACTGCATGGATGTGTTGCTTTCGGACGTAAGACTGCCGGTGATGGATCAATACAACGTCATTATTGCTTCCAGTCGGATTGATGTTTCTATGGAGCTAAGGGACAAGCTGGACGGTTTTATGCGGCGGGGAGGGACGTTGGTGATAACGGCGGGCAATGCTGCCGGACTATGGCCGGAGTTGAACGCTGATGTTGTGGAAATGTCTGACAATTCCATGATAGCGTATGACGGGAAAACGATTATCGAACCTCTCTCTTTCAAAGTGATGGAATGTCGACCGGTCGATGGACGTGCAATTGCCGTTTCCGGTACGACGCCGTTGGTTTCGCGGATCCCGTATGGTGACGGGGAGATGATCCTGCTGCATGCCGAGTGGGGAGTTAATTCAAAGGCTTTGCCGGCGCAGCTGCCGGAGGATTTTGTCGATAACCCGTTGCCTTGTCCGTATGTAATGCTGGAACATGTCCGCGCTGTGATTGGCGATATCCTGAAGCGGCAGCAAATTGTTTCCGTATCCAACCCTGAGCTGGCATACGTGACCAACCGCCGTTCTACCGGTGATTATACCGTGAGTATCTATAATAACGGTTTGACGGAGCAGCGTTTTTCGTTGACCGCGGCCTCTTGTATTAGGATCGAGTCGATTGATGAACTGCCGCTGGATCAGCGAGTCAAGTTGTCCAAAGGATACTGGCCAACGGGTATTGGCATGCCACTGGTCGCCGAATGCGGCGAGGGCGTGATCTCTCCTGGGGATGTCAGGATATTCCGGGTTAAAGCAAAGGAGCTGAATATCTTCGAACAGCATCCCGAACCCATTGATATGGCGACCGGGCATAATCTGCTGGCATTGCGTAACATCACCTCGGCGATGGAGAAGGTTCTTTCCATGCCGACATTTGAGCATTATTTCCGCGGCGTCAAGCTTGATTGGCGATATCTCCATGAACATGATTCGGAATTTTTGCGACAGGATGGTGAGTGGTTCCGACGTAAAAATTATGAGGTTTGGGTCGATCTTAGTTCCGGTTGCAACCACTATCCCGATTTCCATTTCATGGATACGTATCGTCCGAATTATGAAGCGACGATGCGCAAGGTGCGTGATGTAATGAAGAAAGCGGTACTGTTCGGCGCTTCGAATATGGTATTTTCACTGCATGTCAAGCCGGAATGTCATTGTCCGCAATTACTGGCCGAAGAGAAGATCCTTGATGGGGTGAAAGCGTTGTGCCGGCTGGCCGCTGAATACGGTTTTACCATGCATCTGCAGGCTCATCCGACCAAGATGCACGGAACGTCGGAAAAGATGCGGGATTTTGTTTCTGCCTGTGCTTGTGATAATCTCACATTTGCTATTAATCCCGGACATGTTAAAGAAGGTCGCATCGTTTTAGACAGTCCCGTAGTTCTGGCATGTGCCCCGGACTCGGATATAATGGGTAATTATTACGATTATCATCTCCCGTTTCGCCGCAATCCCGATTTGGTCGAGGCATTGCGGCAATATCAAGGAATATTGATTTTCGATTCCTGTTATTCCGATTGGGATGATATTTACATGGACTTGAAATCGATATATAATTGAAAGGTGTTATCATGAGGCAGAAGATGAAGATTTGTTGGTTGGGTTGTCTGGGGGCGTTGTTACTGGCGGCATTGCCTGCTGTGGGGATGGAACAGGAAAACTATCAAAACAAAAATGTCGCCAACATTCTGGCTAAATACGATCCGGGATTTGATTTTCCCGATAAAACCAGTACATGGAAGAAACGTTGGGGCAGCGTGGTACGTGACACCGCCGTCAAGCACAGTGGGCGCCAGTCGCTGCGCATCGATGCGGGCGGTGAGCTGGAATCCACCTTAAAAATCAAAGTCGAACCCGGCTATCAGTATTACTTTTCCGCCTGGGGAAAGATCAAGAATTTTAATTTTGTGAAGGCAGGCAAATACGGCTGCGGTTTTGGCATGGAGGAACTTCGTGCCGACGGTTCCGTCAACGGCAACTGGTATAACATGAACGATTATCTCAAATACAAGGAAGGGGATGAGGACTGGTCCTATGTTGAGATGATGCGAGTTCCGAAAGATACCACCGTCTGGCTGCGTCCGGTCCTGAAATGTGTGGCGGTTCCAGGTTCCATCGCATGGTACGACGACATGCGCATATGGAAAGTCAAGCTGCCCGAGAAAAAGAGCGAACAGCTCGTGAATATTGTCGAAAACCCCTCTTTCGAAATCCGCTATAACATGGACCTGACTCCGTTTGGGTTCGAGTTGTCATTACCCGACGGTTCACGTGCCAACTTTGGCAAGGAGGCGTTGACCACTCAGGACGAAAAGTCATTGCAGGCTGCGTCGTTGAAACTGAACGCCCCCTGCACGGTCAAGTCAAGTCCGGCTGAGATCGACGGCGATGAGCTGAATGTTCGTGTATCGGCCATGAGTAAAGGAATGAAGGATGGGGCTGGAAAGGTTAAGGTCGATTTCCTTGATGCACAGCATAAACTGGTCGATTCTGTGGAAATAGCCTCGGTGACCGGCGATCAACCATGGAAAACCTTCGAACACAAAATCAAATTGTCCGAGCTCAAGAAAAAACCGCAATATGCACAGATGGTTATCCGGCGGGACAAAGACGGCAACGGGGCAGTCTATTTCGATGATCTCCAGATACTTTCTCCGACGACTCTGGTTGCCATGCCGACGCGCCCGAAAAACACTTCTACCGTAAATGTATCGGTCAATTGCGGTAAGTCCGGAAAAGTGTTTACCAGTCCGCTCGACGCCTACGACCATCATTGTGCAGACCGCGTCCACTCCTACAGCATCGGTACTGCCGGACCCCATCTGGAAGGCCCGGGGCGCTGGCACGATATGCGTCGGGAACTGGGCGTAAAATACGTGCGAATCCATTCTGGCTATAACGGTAACGGGCTCTGTGAGCATCTCAAGGTTGACGGCAAGACCAAGTTTGGCTGGGACAATGGCGAGCACGGGGTGATTTTTGGTAACCCGAGAACCAACTACCCAGAGGGTGACAAAATCTTTC
>QKAL01000266.1 GCA_003246475.1 Lentisphaerota bacterium | reverse complement strand
ATTATCAATTGTTGCGGGATATATTCATTTTTCGTAATAAAATCGTTGATTTGTTCTTTGGAGTTAAGCAAAAGCCGGTTTTCCGGGTCGTAGATCATGGTACTGTTGATAATACTCTGGTACTTTTCTTCCTTGTCCCACTTAGAGAAACAGATCGAGTATACGGTGATGGTGTCGTCTTTGATCTCAAGTTTGACGATATAGTAAACCGGCACTACGAGCGGCATAATCCAGTAGACGGTGTCGGGAGATTTTTCGCAGAATTTTTCAAAGGCATCGTAATTGATTCGGCCGCAGAAAAAGACTTCGCCGTTAATTGTCGTAAAATTACCGTCCATGGTGGGGATGATAAACGTTTTATTATTGTTTTGCGACACCTCATGTAGGGTTGTGTCAAGCTGGAAAATATTATTTTTGCTGTTGAAGTTAAATGAGGCGGAAACCTTCATGTTCTTATCATACTGCCCTTCCCATACTCCGGCGACGGATTTGTATTGATCGTTGTCCGCCGATTTTTCCAGCGGGTAAAGAGTGCGATCTCCACACTTCCAGGCGCAGGCGTTGAGAAAAAGCAAAGAACCGGCGGTAAGTATGAATAACGCAAAATGTTTCATGATATTCCCCCGTATTGTCGTAGAGTTTTATTTTCCCTTTGAGTCTGCTTTATCAGCATTTCCGGTTTCGATTATGCCGCCGTGAGTGTCAGAATACTCTTTCATGCGTTTATAGGTTTCACCGATGGGAGCTATTTCACGTGCCATTTCCGTGATGTTTTCCCCTATCTTCTCCTCCGGGGTAATGTGTTTCTTTGGCGTTGTCGCCGTTCCGGCTGCATTGCCGTGGGAACGGATAACCAGCAGTAGAGCTGCGACGGCAATCACGAAAATCGCAACAACGATAATGATTGCCAGGCGCAGGTCTTTTTTTAATTCCTGTTCGGGATTTTCCATAGATAATACCTTTGTTATAAGATATTATATACGGTTATTTGATGTCTTTCAAGGTAAATGAGGCCAGAGACAAGCCGGTAAAGATACTGACGTAAAGTCCGATCAGGCAAAGGTTGTCGACCAAGCGGCCGAGCGGCAGCCGTTCCATCCAGAATATGGAGATGCCGTTCATGGCAGTGGACAGCAGATATGGTCTGATGTCCTCGCAAAAAGGCAGGGTACTGACGATATAGCAGACGAAATAAACGGTGATTCCGGCAATGGTGGCGGTTGTCATGCGATTGAAGATGGTTGACAGAAAGAGGGTGATGCACCCCAGGGCCATGACGGAGGCGGCAAAATAGGCCATTGTGCAGGCGTAGCACAGCAGTGCCTGTGACAACGGCATAATGACCAGGTCGGTTTCGATGTGCATATCGTGCATGTAAATCAGCTGAACGCCGGGAGCGCCGAAAAATATCCATCCGATAACGATGTTGATGATGGCGAAGTAGATGGAATAGATCACCGAAAGGGTAAAGATCGCCGCCAGTTTGGAAAGGATGATGCGTGACCGGGAAACGGCGCGCGAGGCGTAAAGTTTGAGGTTCCCTTCCTGGATCTCTCCGGCGATGATATCTCCCGCGACCGTGCAGATAAAGATCGGAAAGATGATGAAATAGGTGGGAACCAGCGCGATGCGGGCAAAAAAGAGCGCATCGACATATGACATGATGTCGTTGAAGGGCAAACCGACCCGGCGGTCGATTCCTGCCTGAAGGAAGTGCATTTTGGAGGTTCGGAACCCGATATAACACAGCGCGAGCATGAAGAGGTGTCCGGCGATGATGACGTAGTTCTTCTTCTGGAAGAACATTTTGATGAGTTCATTTCGAATATCGTTAAGCATTTTCAGTTCCTGAGGTTTTTTCCATGAAGAAATCTTCGAGGGTTTTACGTTGCATGGTCAGGCGGCTGACTTCAATCCGGTTGTCGAGCAGGAAGCGGTTGACTTGCGGGGCGCAGTCATCGGGGCTTTCAATATGGAGCTGGAGATCCCTGCGTGTGATCCGGCCGATGGGGAGTCGTTGGTTGTCGGCGGCGGTCTGAAGCAATTTCATGGCCTGTTCCGGCTGATTACATTCGATACATAGCAGGTTTCCGGCGTGGAGCAGTTCGCTGATTCCGCCGGCGGCGATTATCTGACCCTGGTTGATGATGGCGATGTCATGGCAGATTTGCTCGATTTCGTTGAGCAGATGGCTGGTGATGATGATTGTGGTACCGAACTGGCGGTTGTATTCTCTGACGATATTGCGGATTTCGATGATTCCGGCGGGGTCGAGTCCGTTGGTGGGTTCGTCGAGGATGATGAATTCCGAATCCGGCAGCATGGCCAGGGCGATGCCGAGGCGTTGCTTCATTCCGGTGGAAAAAGTCCCCACTTTGTCGCGCAGACGGTTTTTCAATCCGGTAAAGGCAATGATGTCGTCAAAGCGTTTGAGGTGGCTTTTTCTCAGGTTGCAGCCGGTGAGCATGTCCAGATTCAATTGTGCGGACAGATAGGGAAAAAACGAAGGCCATTCGATGATCGCCCCGGTTTTGCGCATGGCCTGATTGTGTTCGCGGTGGACGTCGAAACCGTTGATTTTAACCGTTCCGCAATCCGGCCAGATCAGGCCGGTCATCATCTTGATCAGGGTACTCTTTCCGGCGCCGTTAGGTCCGATGATTCCCAGAATATTGCCGCGTTCAACTTTCAGCGAGATGTCTTTTACCGCTTTGACATGGCCGAAAGTCTTTTTCAGACTTGTGCATTCGAGGATCATAACAATGGTTCCCCCGCGACGTTGCCGAATGGGTAGAGGTAGTTTTTTGCGGTCTTGCTGCCGGGCTTGCCGTGGAAATTGTCGTAATCGAACATGACCGGGAGCTTGGGCAGTTCCGGGAGGATTTCTTCCACCTTCTTTTTGCGGGCGACCTTCCAGCCGTTGTATAGACTGGATTGCCATTCATAACTGGTGCCTTCGCTGCGGAAATAAACCTCATTGATGTCACCGGGGCAGAGAAATACTTTCTGGTCTTTGATATACGGCAGCAGGGTAGGCGCGATTCCCGGCATGTTGGCTTCGGACGTGTTTGCCGGCGAGGTCGGCGGATCGCTGGGACGCATGGTACAGAAGGGGTAACGTTCGTTGTTGTCGTCGGCATACATGCTGAGGGCAACTCCGATCTGGCGCAGGTTGCTGAGGCATACCGACTTGATGCTTTTACCTTTGACCTGCATGGTGCTTGGCATGACTATACCGATCAGAATAGCGATAATTGCCACGACCAGCAGGAGTTCGATCAGTGTGAAAAAAGTGTTGTGCCTGATATTGTTCATAATATTTATAGTCTTTCGATGGTGTTAAGCCAGAGTTTTTCGATAGGAACGAAATCGCGGCGTTCGTCTGGAGACAGTTTGTTAACCATGGCATTCTGCATGGCTCTGGCCGCGGCCTGGGCGACTTTGGAGTTCATTCCATCACGCATCTGCCGTCGTTGCTGCGAATTCATTTTGTTGACATTTTCGCAGTTTTTTTCGGCGCGGCGCTGCAGCGCTTCGACCAGCTTGCTTTTTTCCTCCGGTTTCAGTGCGCGGTACTGCTGGATGCTGTCGTCGATGGCCTGAGTGATTGCCTTGATCTTGATGTTGTCCTGGTCTTCGGCGGAAAATTTCTGCATCTGCTGTTGCAGATGTTCGAGGACTTCGCGCCGGCCTTCACGCCCGGCCTGATGTTTAAAGTTGCGCGCCAGGGCAAACGCCAGCTCGTCCTGATTCCAGTCCTGTTTTGCCAGTATCTCCTGCGGCGAAAGCGGTTCCGCATGGTTACACATTTTGACAGTACAAATTACCGCCAACAGAATTAAAACCGGCAGCACCGTCCATAAAGTAACTTTGTATTTGTGCGACATGATTCCCTCCTTTATCTCATACTTGGTTATTATTTTACGGTATAATCACCCACCCGCCATTTTTTATCCTGATCCTGAACCAGAGTTATGGTTTCAAGGGCGCCTGAACGCTTTTCAAACGAGGTGTGATACTGGATTACCACATATTTGCCATCCGGCGCTCCCGGAAGGGAGGTCTGGTAGGCGGCACTTTTAACCCCTCGTTCATCGATTTTGCCGAGGCGGGATGAAATGGCCTCCATTTTCATTTCCCACTCCTTGACGTCAACTCCCTTTTTCAGGTGTTCTGACGCCTCGCTCCAACTGTCGGCATACTCGCCGTCATCGAGCAGCGACAACCATTCGGCGGCGGCGTTTTTGGCTAAGGATACCGGCTCGTAGGGGGTTTTGGACCCTTCCGGAACGATCATGACTTTGTCGGCTTCGATGCGATACTGCACTCCCTCGGTTTTGCTCAGATACTTAAGTACATCCCCCAGTGCTATGTCATCAATGGCCAAGGTGACCGACGGAGTTTTTTCCGGCTGCTGCAATTCCGGATCGAGGTTGATCTTTACCCCCTGACGCTGCTGGTCGAACTGCCGTGACTGCTGTTCGAGCATCTCCACGACATTGGGCAGCGGAATTTTTTCAAACTCCAGGTGCGGGATGATGATTTTTTTCAATTTGCCGCTGACCGACGAATCCGAGAGATAGGCAATCAGATCGCGGGTTCTGGCTTGGTCGAAGGAGGCGCTCATGACTTCGGTCTTGCCGCCAGGCAGACACTGGTATACGCCCCTGCCGAGATGGATCTGGAAGATGTCGTGGCCGAGCGTATGGATGACCCCGTCGGTAAACTCAATCTTCCCGTTTTCAACGGAGAAGTCCCTGGCATAGAGTTGGTTGAACTTGTCATCCGCGGGCATAGGCGCTTTTTTATAACCGGTTTCGGTCAGATATGCCAGTACTTTCTGCGTCATGTCCAGTTTGACCGGCCGGGAGTTTGACTGTGCTTCGCTGAGGCAGAAGAAACCGAGCAGGAACAGCAGTGACACGGCCAAAATAACATTTCTCACCGGCATAATCCGGAAATTCTTTATCATGGTTATGCGTTTCACCATCTGTTGCTGATCTTCGAGAATCCCGGTCATCCCCGCTATCGGGTACTGTCCGGGAGAAGAGGCCAGCAGATTTATGATCGTCAACCCGTAATCCTTACGTTCTTTTTCATCGATTATCGCCAATACCGCCTGGTCACAGGCCTGTTCGCGCTCTGCCCGCATTCGCATGAAGACATACCAAGCCACCGGGTTGAACCAGTAGATGACCTGGATCGCAGTAAGGAGCCAGTTTGCGGCGATGTCGTTGCGCTTGAGATGGGTGAGCTCGTGGAGAAATACATGGCGCATGCTGTCGATTGACAGTAGATGCGACATTCGCGGGGGCAGCAACAGCCGGGGCCGGATGAATCCCATCAGGGCCGGACTGGAAATCAACGGTGATTCAACCACGCTTACCGGCACGTGCAGTTTCATCTGAGCCTTGCAATCTTCCAGCAGATCAAGCAGCGGCTGATGCGTCAGAGGCCGCTGTGTCACCACTTTGGAACTTAAGCGGTGGTTGCGCCATAAAATCATGGTCAGCAACGTCAGCGCACCCAGGGCCCAGAGGCCGAAAAAGATTTTCCAGGGAGATATCCGCTTGCGGGTCACAACCGCTCCAAACGCCTTAACCGCCGGCCTGCTCTTCAATTCCGAAACCAGTGGTGTGATGGCCGATCTGGTCAGCACTACCGGATTGCCTTTGCTGTCATTGAGGATGTTGAATAAACTGAACTGCGCCGGAAACAGATTGGGCATGACCAGTCGCAGTGCAACCAGTGACCAGAGAAAGTATTTCCAGCGCGGCGTAAGCCGTTTGGCAAAGATAATCTGCAACGCCCAGATCATCAGCGCCAGTACCCCGGCTTTCAATGAGTTTTCAAGCAGCCACCGAACGAAATGTTCCATGACTTAGTTCTCCTGGGTGAGAATGTCTTTCAAAGCGGTGATTTCTGCTTCCGACAGGTTGCGGGATTTCGCGAAGTGCGCCAGCATCGGCATCAGTGCGCCGTCAAAAACCCGGTTGAGGAACGATTCTGCCTCTTCGGCCTGGCATTCCTCTTTGGGGATTGCGGGGGTATAAAAATAAGCCTTGTCCACACATTTGTATTTGATGGCTCCCTTTTTAAGCAGACGGGAGATGAATGTCTTGATTGTTTTCGGGTTCCAGTCGCTGGAATCCTGCAGTCGGCTGACAATCTCATTGGCGGTGATCGGGTTCTTTTCCCATACCACTTTCATCACTACAAATTCGGCTTCGGATATTTTGGGC
>QKAL01000165.1 GCA_003246475.1 Lentisphaerota bacterium | reverse complement strand
ATTTGTTGTTCTTTCGCTCTGGCATGAAAGCTTGAAGTTCATCTCCGATATTGTTGGCATCCAATATCCTCCGGCGACGTTGTTTTTGATGTTGCTGGTCGGCATATTCTTTATTCTCATCCAGTTTTCAGTGGTGCTGTCCAAGCGCGTCGAACACATAAAAAATCTGACGCAGGAGTTGGCATTGCTCAATCACCGGTTGGAAAAATTGGAAGCGGCGGCCAAAAAGCAATCTCAAACAAGAGATGATGATAAATGAAAATATCTGTGGTAACTCCCGTTTATAACGGCGAGCGTTTTATCCGCAACACCATCGAGAGCGTGTTGTCGCAGCAAGGGGATTTCGAACTGGAATACATCATCTGCGACGGTCAATCGACAGATAATACTCTGGCTATTCTTGAAGAATACCAAGACCGGTGTACGGTGGTATCCCGGCGCGACGGTTCGCCGCAGGCCGCGATAAACAACGGGATGGCGATGGCAACCGGCGATGTTGGCTGTTGGATCAATGCCGATGACCAGTTCGAGCCGGGTGCGCTTCAGACCGTGGCGACGATATTCCGGAACTCCCCGCAGACGCAGTGGCTTTATGGCCGTTGTTCGATTGTTGACGAGAACAATGTGGAAATCCGCAAACCGATCACATTGTACAAGAACCTTATCGGTTTTTTTTACAGCAGGAATGTGTTGTTGTGCGAGAATTTCATCAATCAGCCCTCGACTTTCTGGCGGATGGAGGTCTGGCGGAAGGCGATTGATCTGGACCCGCGGTTCAAGGCTGCCTGGGATTATGAACTGTGGATGAAGATGAGCCTGATTGCTCCAGCGCGGGCTGTTCACAAGTATCTGGCGCGATTCCGGCGCCATTCGGGTTCAATCAGCGAAAACCATTTTATCCGGCAGTTTGATGAGGAGTTGGAGATTGCCCGTAAATATGGGAATAAATTGCATTATTGGGTCCATAAATTTAATGTCTGGAAAATTGTTACCGTCTATAAGATCTTAAAAGGTTGAGATGGATGTTCGTGCGCAAAATGTTTTCCGGAAGGTTTGTATATTCCAGATAATCTTAATCGTTTTGTCCATGGGAGCGGTCGGACTGTTGGCGCCCGGGCCGATGATCGGCGATGAAGTGGCGCATTTTTACCTGCTTGACGCGATTGCAACCCATCTTCCCGGTTTGACATTGACTTACTATATTCCGGCATCCTGGTGTCCGTCAGCGTTGGAACATTATTGTAATCATACGTTTCTGTGGCATTTAGCCGGAGCCTTGATCTATCGTATAGTTCCACATGTTTTTGCGGTTCAGGTATACCAGCTGCTTTTTTTTCTGCAATTTTTAACGGTGTTTTATCTGTTTGCCCGAGATCTTACCCGCCGTGATTATTATATCGTCAGCTGGGCGCTGTTGCTGATGTGGTCGATTCCGATGTTTTTGCTTTTCGGTGTCCTGTTTTATAAGGACGTGCCGGTAGCGGCCCAGATCATCACGGTATTTTATCTTATTTACCGTCGAAAATATATTCCCTCGCTGATATTCTGGGTGGTGGCGCTGCTGGTCAAGGAGACCGCCGTTATTATGTTGCCGGCATTGTTGTTTTATTACATCTGGCGTCTTCGCCGCGAAAGGATCAGGATGTATGCCATGGTGTCGTCCTGTTTCTGGCTGGCGGCAGGGACATTTATTATTGAGGGTGTGATTCTGATGCGGGTACTTCCTAACACCACGCCGTTGATAATCGAGCAGTTGCAGTCGACCTTTCCCTGGCTTGGGGGCGGGACGGTGGTCAAGTCCTCTCCGATGACCGTAGAGGGCGGCAACTGTCCCGGAAATCTGAACGTACTCTATAATTGGCTGATATATCCCGGATTGGGTTTCTGGCTTGGTTTGGGCATGGCGTTATGGGGTGTTGGGATAAGGTTCTGCCGCAGACGCCGCCGGCGGTCGCTGTGGGGACGTACTGTGCTGTCCAGTTATGGGGTGATAGCTTTGTTGATCGCGCTTTCATATATTATTCCCGCGACACTTCTGTTGTGGCCAGACAATTGTGACATCCGTTATTATTGTCCAGCAATGCCTTTCCTGATTTTCAGTTTTGTTTACTGGAGTCGGGGGCTGTTACATCGTTTCAAGTTTATTTTCCCCGTGGTTGCGGTTGTTTTGCTGGTACAGACGGGAATGGTTTTCAGCAAGATAGTGAAAATGAGGCGGTTGTCGCCGGAGGTCTGTGAGGCGATCACTTTCCTTTCGGAACAGAAGCATGGCATTCCGGCGGCGCGTATTTTTATGTATCCGGAAGGTAATTCACGTTTTTTTCCCTATGAGGCGATCTGGACCCGGGACAACTTATATTTTGACATAATGAATGCCGAAAACCGGCGTCGTGCGGAGATATGGCGAGAACACCAGGTTGCTTTTGTGGTGGTCCGGAAATATATGGAGTCGGATATTGCGCCGGAATCACCATATTTTGGTACATATCCCGTGCATTTTGTGGAGGATCTGCGCAATGATCCGCGACGCTTTCCGCTGTTGCTGGAGAATGCTCAGATCATTGTTTTCGGTATATGTCCCGACGACGAGGCGGAAAAATGATTGTTGCTTGAAAAAGCGGTGAGTTAAGATAGATTATCCAGATGTTTTTTTGTTATTTTGTGGACGATTTATAGCCAATTAATTTCGGAAAGGACCGGCGGAAATGTCGCCGTGGATTAAAGATGAAACTATACGAGCGTTTAGCTTGGCTGGTGGTTGCTGTTGCGCTGATTGCTATGATCGCGGTCGGCCTTGCGTGTAATGAATGTACGGTCGGTGATGAAACCGCGCATTATTATACCATGACTACCCAGTCGGAAAATCTGGCCCAGGTAAATTATGTCTGGCGGGTCAAGACCGAATATGGACAGTTCCGGAGCGGCGAGGGACCGCATACCAAAGGGTGGCACTATCTCGGAGCTGTTTTTTACCGTATGATTCCCAGTTTCTCATTTATTCAACTTTATCATCTGTTGTTTTCCGCGCAGTTGTTGATTTTCTTTCTGCTGCTGGTCCGGGATTGGTGCGGTGACCGGGGCGAAATCCTTTTTGCATCAGTATTGGGGCTGGCAACACTGCCGGTGTTCACTTTATTCGGGATTCTGATGTATGTGGACATTCCGATGGCTGCGCAGGTGGTTACCACGTTTTATTTCCTTAACCGGCGTAAATACACTCCGGCTATCATCTTCATGGTGGTTGGACTTTTCATCAAGGAAAATGCCTTTATCCTGTTGCCGGTATTTTTTCTGATGCTTTGGCTGCGGGCCGACTGGAAGAAACGATATATACCTGTGCTTTGGACATTTGCCGCAGTGTTGGCTTTTGCCTCAACAATAATAACGATCGATTATTTTACCGTGAAGTATACCAGCCATCATGAGCACAATGAACTGGCCAATACTTTCCGCAGTGTCTGGCATGAGTTGGGCAAGCGATTAGGTGGTGCTTCCGCGCCCGTACCGGCGGCTCCAGCCGTGGATACCGCCGCTGTGCCGACATCTGCCGCGGCGCCGGTCCAGACCAGTGCCAACAATCTGGTGTTCTATTATCCCGGGGACTTGCGACTGTTGAAAAACTGGTTCATCTTTCTTGGCGGTTTCGGCTTGATGATGTCGATCGGCGGTCTTGGGCTGCTGTTAAACGCCAAAAGACTGTATAAAGAGCGTCCGAAAGAGGCGCTGCCGGTGTTCTGGGGACTGTTGATTGCCTTCAGTTATATGGTTCCTGCCACCTACATGTTGTGGAACAATCCTGACATACGATATTTCTTTCCTTGCATCCCGTTTCTGGTTTTTGCCTTTGCGGTCGGTTGCAGTTACTTCAAATACCGGAAACATCTGTTCATCGGCATGTCTGTGCTGTTGTTCATCCAACTGGCGTTGGTTATGGCAAAAATCTGTGAAATGCGTTCGTTCGATCCGGATTTCCGTCAGATAATTGCCGTAATGAAAGACCTCAAGACCGATGACAACAAGAACGCAAAAGTTTTCATGTATGCGGACAAATGGCGTTACGTCCCGCTGGAGCCGTACTGGGATATAACGCAGCAGGTGTGGACTCTGGACGTCCATGGAAAACATCAGATGTTCAAACAGAAGGACATCTGGTTTGTAGTGGTGGATAAGTCCAAGATTGCCAATCGGTTCGACCGTACATCCCCCAGCCGCTATGCCGAGGATTTTGTGTCTGAGCTGGATGGGGCGCCGCAGTTGTTCAAGCGTCTTAACGAAAACAACAAATTCATTATTTACAGGGTTTTGGACGCGAATCCCGTAAAATAGGTGATTTCGTCCAGATAAAAACAATATGACCGTTCAAGCCAAAAGTCATTTCCAGGTGTTCCTGCAGGGGTCTTTTGTATCGCTTACCGGGGCGGTGGTGCTTGGGGTGTTCAACTTCCTGATCCGTATCCATCTGCAGGCGGCACTGACGCCGGCGGAATACGGTTTCCTTTACAGCGTTTTCGCGCTGGTGACAGTTTTTCTGGCTTTTTTGGATCTTGGATTGGGGCAGAGCGGGACGATTTTGATGTCGCGATGTTTTGCTGCCGGCGACAAGGTGCGCGCCGAGAGCGTTTTCAGCCTGGTATTTTATTTGAAACTGGTTTGCGGTACGGTGGTATTTCTGGGATTTATGGCGTTGGCTCCATTTTTACTGAACAGTTACTACCAATATCCGGAAGGGGGGGCGGCTTTTATCGCGGTTTCGCTATTGTTGGTGTTCCAGTCGCTGGAAACCTGTCCGTCTTCGGCGCTGGATTCTCTGAAATCCTTCGGGTTGAAAAATCTGTTACAGGGCGGTAAGATCGTGTTGATCTTTCTGGGCGTCTGGATTATGATCCCCCGTTTTGGGCTGAATGTGGCGGCAGGAATATTTTCAGCGGCATCGCTGATATTTCTAGCTGTCGCGCTGGTGGTGTTGTATGGACTGAAAAGAGTCCGGCTGTTGCTCTGGACGCGGCTGGAACGTGGCGGGGCTTCGGAAATGTGGCGGCTTTGTCGCTGGGTGGCGTTGGGAACTGCCGGTCTGACGTTGATTGGAAACATGGACACGCTGGTGTTGACCCGGTTGCGTGGGCTTGAGGCTGTGGGGTTGTACAATGTGGCGCTGCCGATCGTGCAGATACTCCAATTATTATCGGTATTGCCGATAGTTTTTACTCCGATCGTGGCTGAATTGTGGCACAAAAAAGCGGAAGCGCAGATCGGTGGGATCTGCGCAATGCTGTCGGGGTTGATGTTTGTTGTTTTCTGGGCTGTATTGATCGGGGCGGTGATTCTGGGGCGTGATGCCATTGCTTTGACGTTCGGCAGGGATGCGGTTGGCGCCGCTGATGCTCTGGTTATATTATCGGCCGGGGTGCCTTTCCTGGCATCCGCCAATTTTTTCATGAGCGCGTTGAATGCCGGTAATGCCGCCGGGCGGGTGGCGGCAATAATTTTTGCCGGAGTTTGTTTGAA
The DNA here is from genome assembly GCA_003246475.1 of Lentisphaerota bacterium. Taxonomy (GTDB): domain Bacteria; phylum Verrucomicrobiota; class Lentisphaeria; order Victivallales; family SZUA-371; genus SZUA-371. Next base: position 866 of record QKAL01000165.1, on the reverse strand, counting down.
TCTGGTGTTAAACCTTATTCTGGTTACCGGGATGGGAATTGAAGGAGCTGCGTTGGCGACCAGTGTTTCTTATATGGTGCTTGGAGTGGCTGGTTACCGGTCGTTGCGTCACATGCTGCCGACTTTGCGACTTCCCGGCAGGGACATGTTGACAGTTGCGGGGATCGGCATGGTTTGCCTTATTGCTGCGTTGGGGCTCCGTTCCTACGCGGGGGGGCTGCTGATTAATCTGGGCGGGACGGCGTTGCTGCTGACGGTTTACGGACTGGTTATTCTTCCGGTAATACTTCGTTTTTACCGGGATGGAAAGAAATATTTACGCAATTGAGAAAGGCGGAAAGGTAGTGTTCATGAGTATGCCGATCATTTTCATCCATAAGGGATATACATCCTATATGGAATTTACGCTGCGTCAGGCGGTGGACTTCAATCCCGGCCGCGATATAGTTCTGCTGGGGGATTCGAGTAATAATTGTTTTGATTTTATCCGTCATTATGACCAGGACGACTATTCTGTTGCCGCGCGGCAGCTGGCCGGTATCTATCGCCATCATTCCACCAATTCCTATGACTATGAGCTGTTCTGCATTCAGCGTTGGTTTATTCTGCGTGATTTCATGCGCGAAAACAAGATAGAGGATTGCTTTGTCGGTGATACCGATGTGTTGTATTATGACGATTTTGAGTATATCCGTCGGGCGGCGGGAAAGGAATACTCCTGTGGGATGCTGATCTATCCTGAACGGCATGCAGCTTCGGCTGGTGTTTCATTCTGGACGTTGCCACAGCTTGAATTGTTTTGCGAGTTTTGTTTCAACGTATATGCCGAGCCGGGTGGATTTCAACGTCTTATAGACCAACGGGGA
>QKAL01000067.1 GCA_003246475.1 Lentisphaerota bacterium | reverse complement strand
TATAAACAAATATTATAAAATTGCAACATTTTTTTATTTAAAAAACGCTTTATTCTTGACAAATGCTATATATTTGATTATAATTTTTTCAGAACAACAACACCGGGCATTGGTTAGACTTGCCCGAATGTATTTATTAAGCCCCGAAGGTGTTGTTACAAGGATTGCAAACCCTAAGTACAAGATATATAATCGAAAAGAGAGGAGTAAGAAGATGAATGGTAAAAGCATGATCCGTAAAATGTTGTTTTCTGCAGTGGTGATCACTGGGACCGCACTGTCAGCGGGCGAAACGAAGTCGTTGTATAACTTTGACAACAACACGACTCAGGGCTGGTGGATGTTTAAAGGTGGCAGTGCAAGCTTAACTCTCAGCGCAGCCGCGCCGGGAGCCGACAACACCGCTGGAGCAATGAAGGCAGTTTTCAACAACGGCAAGCCGGGGTCATATCTGGGCATCGGCATCCAACCCAAATGGGCCTTGGGCGGCAAAGCTGATTTCTCGCCATACGCAAGCGGCGCGCTTCTCATCGCCATGAAAAGCGACTCCCCGATCAATGTAAAAATTGAAATACGGATGGACAACAAGGAAACCTATTCCACCAAGGTCGACGTCGGCTCGGACTGGAAGTCTTATACTCTAAAATTCAGCGAGTTCACCTGCAAAGACAAACCGCTTGCACTGACAGCCGATTGCGAAGTATCACAGATTGTAATTATTCCCAAAGGGAAAGCCGGTGATCACACACTGTTTATCGACGAAATCAAAGCAGTAACGGCAGTTCCATAAGCTCGCCCCTCCGGAACGGAATGACGGAGGAATGACATCGTGTCTGAATTTTAACCTGGAGAAAGCAGATGTATACGACAAAACAGATGCGGTTGAATAGTGGGATAGCGGGTAACAGGAAATCGGTTTGCGGGTTCACACTTATAGAACTCCTGGTTGTAATTGCAATTATTGCGATCCTGGCAGCACTACTGCTTCCCGCCCTGGCTCAAGCAAGAGAACAGGGCAAACGCATATCCTGCATTTCCAATCTTAAACAGATCGCTATGATTGATATGATGTACAGTACCGATTACAATCAACTGCTGGCTCCATCGCTAATACGTAACACCGACTGCAACTGGTGCGGCATTATGATCGGATTGGGATACTGCAAACAGCCGATGCTGAAAAGTACCGACCCCCCCAAAAATGCTAGTGGACTTTTCCGTTGTCCCTCCGGAATCGATGACAAGACGTCAAGCGGAGCTGCCAGCGCGGCCGACGTTATCGGTGGCTCCGATTCCCAACGTCCCTATCGCGGGCGACAGTGGGGAACCAACAACTGGGACGGATCGAACAAGTATGTCTTTTCCTGGTATATGCCCAACGCCAGCAGTATTGACAACGCCAATCTTCCACGCTGGCGGGTAGCCCCGGACAACCATACTTCCGACTGGACCAGATATGCCTCCACCAACAAAATCCGTAGTACGTCGCAGACCGTAATGTTCTCCGACGGCTGTGCCCCTGACAATCCATATAACGGATATCGTATTGCTGCGCGGCACATGAGCCGGCGTATCACCAACCTCGCCTTCTTCGATGGTCATTGCAGTGCCGCCAATACGATGAAAGAGTTACCCAAATCAGGAACGTCCAACTGGTCGGCATCGGCGTTAAACAAACTCAATCCGAATATCAAATGGCTGGTCACGCAATGATCGCAACTGGAGTTATTTTACAATGAAAATCATATCCATTATTACCACCTTTATTTTGCTCCTTGCACCTAAATACTACAGCTTTGCTTCGACCGAAGACACGATGCTGTTCAACTTTGAAAACGGAACTCAGGGCTGGTGGAAATTCTCCTCATCGGACTCCGCCGTCACCCTCTCGCAAGATACTGCAACCGGTTCCGGAGGATCGAAATCATCGCTCAAAGCCGCTTATCGATACGGTAAAGCCGGGGCCTATGTAGGTTTGGGTATACAGCCAGGCTGGACCATGGCTGCGGAAAAATGGCGGGCATATGCCAACGGCTATATACGCATCGGGATGAAAAGCGATTGCGGATGTAGTGCCAGAATCGAAATCCGCACCGAAGCACGCAAGTCCTATAATTTCACCGTTAAAAACATCGGTCAGGAGTGGGGTGTCTATTCCATTCCTTTCAGCGAATTTCGCCTTAAAGACGGCATCGCACTTGACCTGTGCCGGGATGAGATATCACAACTGGTGATTATCCCTTCAAAATCCGGATCTCAAGAACGCAATTTCTGGATCGACGACATCGCTTTGAACAAAAGTAAATTGCCCTTGAATGACCCCGATTCATCCTTCAACATTGAAGGAATGGTCTCAACGACTGATGGTTCGCCGATTGACGGAGCCGTTGTTGCCATTGCCAAACCAGACGGTATTTCAATCCTTGCGGAAACCCAATCCGGAAAAGACGGCCGTTATCTGGTTGCTGTTCCCAATCCTGCCAGAAAGTTCAAAGTCGAACCAGCCTCCGCCTGCCCGGAAAACCGCTCGCTTAAAGCGGCAGTCAACGTAAAAGCCCCGGGAATGGCCCAGGATTACCGGTGGCTCGAACTGGCCGACGGAAAAACATCTCTGGATTTTAAGCTCACGGCGGTTCAAACGCCGTTGCCGCTGAAAGTCGTCGGCAACCGCCTGAGGGATAGCAGCGGCAAGGAGGTCTGGCTGCAGGGTCTGTGCATCGACAGCCTTGAATGGTCCGGTTCCGGCGACAATATGATGAAATCGACCGTCGCCGCAGTTGAACAATGGAAAGCCAACTGCATCCGCATTCCGGTCAAAGAAGATTTCTGGGCCGGCAAGGGCCCATACCAGAACGACGGCGGAAAATTCTACCGGAGCCTCGTCGATGCGATTGTCGCCTATGTATCCTCACACGGAGGTTATACCGTCATTGATCTGCACCGTTTCGGGGCGCCGATGCCCGAACATCTCGCATTCTGGAAAGATGCCGCAGAGCATTACAAAAAAGATCCATCCGTTCTGCTGGAACTCTTCAACGAGCCACATGGCATTTCCTGGGACATCTGGAAAAACGGCGGCAATCTGAAAAACGTCAAACACAAAGACGCCAATGTTGCCGAAAACGATCAGAAAAATTCCGGCGACCATACTACGGGCATGCAAGCCATTGTCGACGCTGTCCGAGCGACCGGAGCCAACAATGTTATCATTGCGGGGGGGCTGGACTGGAGCTATACCCTGAGCGGAATACTCAAAGGTTATGCACTGAAGGATAAGGCAGGCGCAGGCGGCATCATGTATTCCAGCCATATCTATCCATGGAAGTCCAACTGGAAAGAAAATTTTTTGGCCGCCGCCGAAAAATATCCGCTGTTCATAGGAGAAGTGGGCGATATCCGGTCCTGGGACGACTTCAAATTCATATCTAAAGACCAGCGCCGCGAACAGGTCGGCAAAGGCGAGTGGGGACAGGATATAATCGGCGTCATTCAAAAATACCGGTTGAACTGGACCGCCTTTAGCTTTCATCCCCGTTGCGGCCCGATGGTGATTTCCGACTGGGATTATACGCCAACACCGTATTGGGGCATTTTCGTCAAGCAGGCATTGGTTGACGGCAGAAAATTTCCAATAAAAAAGATGCGTTGACCAAGAATTAAAATTATTACTGCAACTTTGTTATTATCAAACCAGGCGTCGTTTACAGCGACGCCTGGTTTTTTTACATGAACGACTTTTTCTACGCAATCCCGCCCAAAACAGTATTATAACATCACATGTTCCAGCTCATCAAGAAAGTTTTGAAGCGCCTGAAAATCAGCCTGCTGCATCTCGGCGGGATAGGAACAACTCAGGCGGACAAAATTATCGCGATGACCCATGACAAGCAGATGCGAGATCTTCCTGATGAAAATGCCGTCATACGGTTCGTCAAAATTAAACTCGACACGGAGAAACTCCAGCCGGCGTTTGCCGCTGCGCAGTATGCCGCCGCCAACATCTGTAATAATCATATTCTTTCGTACTCCCGGATTCTGCATCTCGTAGGCAACCAGACGAATAAAGTGATCGCTCAGCAGCGAGCCGGAATCGGAGGAAACCAGTTGTGAATCGTATCGGTAGATCGCAATCTCGACGGTCATGTTCTTCTCCGGGGCAAAATAACGGATAATAACGCCGCCGTTGACACATTCTCCCCATTTCGGCACCCCGGCAATCAGAGACGGGAATACTATTCCGGTGGAGCTGTCATGGTATGGCCTGTGATCCCGCCGCATTTCCCCGCCCGGCAACGCGGCATGAAGCAATATTGCCGGAAGTATAAATAAAAGTGTCTTCATGTCCCCCCCCTGAACCTTGCATAAGCGCTTCCCATTTTGAAATAATAACGAACCACCGGAAAAATGTCAAGCCAGGGATACCCGGAACCAGCCGCGATAATCGGGAAAAATAGCCGTTGACCTTTGGTAATTCATCGTAACCGGCGTAAATTATCCTTATTACTATATGATGACAACACATGCGGGAGCGGTTTTATGACCGGTAAAATTATTTTGATCGATGCCTATGCCCAGATATACCGCGGCTTCTATGCGGTACGCAACCTGAGCAATTCCAAGGGGCAACCCACGAACGCGGTCTTTGCCATGGCCAAATTTCTACTTAAAATCCACCGGGATATGCCGGGTAATACCGGCGCGTTCATCTTCGACTGCGGCAAACCCGCATTCCGGCTGGAACTGGCCCCGGACTACAAGGCCAACCGCCCGCCGATGCCCGATGATCTCAAGGCGCAGATCCCATATATCGAACGCCTGGTCACCGCTTTCGGCTGGTCCGCCATCCGCCGCGAGGGTTATGAGGCCGATGACCTGATCGCCGCTCTGGCGCATGATTTTGCCGGACACGAAGTCCGGATAATCAGCAGCGACAAGGATATTCATCAGTCCATCACTGCCAACGTCCACATGCTGGTACCGGACCGCGACGGCGGCTTTGAAGATCGCGGGCCGGATGAAGTGGTCAAGAAATTTGAAGTCGCTCCCGGCCAGATCATCGACTATCTGGCACTGATCGGCGATAATTCCGACAACATTCCCGGCGTCCAGGGAGTAGGCCCCAAAACCGCCGCCGCACTGGTCAAGCAGTTTGGCAGTATCGACGCAATGCTATCAGCTCCGGAAATGATCGCGAATCCTAAGCTGCGCGACAAGATTACGGCCGCAACCGATATCCTGCGCAAAAACCAGCAGCTCATCCGCCTGAAAACCGACGTGGAGAACAGTCCATGGGCCGTTAATGACGAATGTTTGTCACGCCGCGAACCAGACTGGCAGGCGCTGGCCGCGCTCGCGTCGGAACTCGAACTGAAAAGCATCCTCAAGGAAATCAATGAATTGTGCTACAATTCATCGCTTCCCATGCAGGAGTCGCCCAAGACACCGGAACCGGCGGCAAAACCGGAAGCAAAAGCGGAGCAACCTGATCTGTTCGGGTGATAATCGTCGATGGAAGTATACGAACCTCTGGAAACACATCTGAAGCGGCTTTTCGGCTATTCCGAGTTCCGCCCCAACCAGCGGGAGATCATCGAGCACATCCTGAGAGGAGATGATGTCTTTGCGGTCATGCCTACCGGTGGCGGAAAATCGCTCTGCTATCAGCTCCCCGCGACAGTCGCGCCCGGAACCGGCGTGGTCATCAGTCCGCTGATCTCGCTGATGAAGGACCAGGTCGACGGCGCGCGCGATCTGGGCATCCGCGCCGAATATCTCAACAGCAATCTGACGCCCGCCGCCATGGGCGATGTTTATCGTATGCTTGAGGCGGGCGAACTGGATCTGCTTTACGTCTCGCCGGAACGTTTCGCCATGGACGGATTCATCGAAACTTTGAGCCGGGTGCAGATCAATATGTTCGCGGTGGACGAAGCCCACTGCATGTCGGAGTGGGGACACGATTTCCGCCCCGATTATCTCAATCTGGCCAGAATCCGCGAGCGCTTTCCCGAAGTGCCGATCGCGGCATTTACCGCCACCGCCACCACCCGCGTCCAGAACGACGTCTCATCACGATTAAAGCTGAAGTCCCCGTTCCAAGTTCGCGCCTCCTTCAATCGTCCCAACCTTTATTACCGGGTCGAATCCAAAAACGAAGTCAGGGAGCAACTGCTGGACTTTGTGCTCGAACACCATGACGTATCGGGAATAATTTACCGAACCTCGCGCAAGGATGTCGACGCCACGGCCGAATATCTGCGCGCCAACGGCATCAAAGCGTTGCCGTATCATGCCGGACTTGACAAAGAGGCACGGGAGAAACATCAGGAGGCATTCAACCGCGACGAGATCAACGTGATTGTGGCAACCATCGCCTTCGGCAT
>QKAL01000181.1 GCA_003246475.1 Lentisphaerota bacterium | reverse complement strand
CAACCGTGAATGTAACCGGCTGCCCGGAATAGATTTTACCGATGTCGGCTTCATTAACCGCCACCCAGACCTGCATCTGGCGCAAATCCTTGGCCAGCAGAAACAGACTGGGAGCCGACATGCTGGAAACCACCGTCTGCCCGACATTGACGCGCCGATCGATAATGACCCCGTCAACCGGAGAGACAATGGTACAATAATCAAGATTCTGTTTGGCATAACGCTCCTGAGCGCGGGACTGCGCCAGTGTCGCTTCCGCCTGCTTTACCGAAGCTTCGCAGACCGCGCGGCTGGCCACATCCATTTCATAGGTGGACTTCGCCGCATCATAAGAGGATTGAGAAATTACTTTCAAAGGCTCGAGCTTGCTGGCGCGCTGCCAGTCCATATCCGACTGACGCAGCTTAGCTTCCGCCTGCTGCAAATCCGCCTTGGCACGCAGCAATCCTGCCTCTCCGGAGATCACCTGAGCCTCGGACTTCGCCGCTTCAGCCAGGTAAAGCGCATCATCAATCCGCGCCAGCACATCTCCTTTTTTCACTGCCGAACCATAATCAATGGTCTTACCGCCTGCATCCTTGCCAAACTCGGTGATCTTACCCGCCACCTGAGCGCCGACGTCGATAACCTCCTCGGGTTCTACCGTACCTGTCGAATTAATCGTAACCAGCAGGTCGCCCTGCTTGATCTCGGTGGTGATAAAGGAAACCGACGGTTTGTTTTTATTTTTTACATACCAGAAAACCGCCCCGCCAATCAAGGCCGCTATAATCAGAGGAATGACAAACTTTCCCAAACGTTTCTTCATCAGATTCTCCCGTGAACTGCAATTTTATCGTACCATACTCGTCACTATAATTGTCGTAAAAAATGCAGGACAGTTACAATATTTAAGACAACATCACAATAAAATTAAATTAGCGGATAGAAAAACAACAGATTGAGACCTCAAAGGCAATTCCGATACCGGTCGTTACCGGCAATCACTCGCTGATCGAGGCTTTTCCTCCCTGACGGTTCATAAAATTCTGCATCTCCATCTTGATCTCATAGCTATAATAGCGGATCACCAGAATACCATCCGGGGTCACATACATGTCAGCAATGATCTTACGGAGTTTCGTCATTTCTTCGGGGTTGCGGCGTAAATACTCCATAACTAACTTTTTAACCATTTCCGACTGAATCTCGATCAGACCTATTTTTGCCTCTTTTACCTTGAAATCGACATTGCCGCCGCGAATATCCGGCTGCCAGACAGCGTGGATCTTGACATAGGAACCAAAGGGTGTTTTAAATCCGGCTTTACGGGAATAATCACAGTAGAACATACCGTCGCGGAATTTTAAATTAAACCCCTCCGGCCATTTCGTTCCCTGGCTTAACATGGGATCTGCCGCCATTGACACCAGCGTATTAATATCGTTCGCCGTCAGCCGCAACTCATCGATCTGCCCCGGCGTACTCTGCAGCACCTGCATCATAAGCGGCTGGACCTTCTTCATCAGTTCAGCAGAATTTTCCAGGGAAACATTAGCAATTTCCGGGGGATTGGGAGATTCGGAAAAAACATTTTTGGCAACATAAAAAGCCACACCGGCCAGAATCAGCAGAAAAAGAAACGCACAACTCAAAAAAATAATCAGCAGTAACTTGATTTTACCCATCGGTTTTCGGCTTCCCATATTCCCTTCTCCCATGTTTTTAATCCTGAATTCCCGCCGGGATCACCCCTGTCGGCTGAGTAAATACCGCCTGCCTGATATAGACCAGCTCCGTCAAATCATTATTCCAGTTGTCCGACGGCAGCAACAACATCTTATCCACCGGCAGATGCTCGATAAAATCGACCCGTGAATGCAGTACTTCCGGCAATACCTTCAAAACCGCGTTACGATCATGTTCAAAAGCCACCAGCCGCGAATACGTCTTACCGATCTCCGCCGCAGAAGTCGCATCTATCACCATACTCGCACCATCCGCAACCAGACCTTCCGTGGTCTTCACCACCCCAAACAACAACAGCTCATGATTCCTGCCGTCATACAAGGTGGCAATCGTTTCGCCGCATGCAGCATCACAACCGGCTGCCAGACCCAAGGCAGTAGGCATTGTCCTCGCCGCCATGTGCTCCTTGCCGAAAATCAGACCTCCGACCAGCGAAGCGGCCATACGTAAGCCGGTAAAACTCCCCGGCCCGGAACCAACGGTCCAACGGGTAATTTGCGAAAGGGAGATATTTTTTGCCGCGAGACACTCTTTGATCCATTCCAACAGCAACGCAGCTCCACGTCCGCGCATCTCCCGATACTCTGTCAACAGTACATCTCCGCCGTCTACAGGCATTACCGCCAGCGACGCCTCCGCTCCGGAAAGATCGAGCGCCGCGTGATATTTCAAATTATCATTATCCATAAGGAAACTTCCTGATTGTTGCATTCCAGTATAATCTACCTTATCTGCGCCGATTTGCAAACAGTTCAACGGGGATAAGTAACGTCAGCAATATCTTCAGCTCCGGCAAACACCATCGCCAACCGGTCAACCCCAAGCGCACAACCGGAAGATTCCGGCAGACCAGAGTCCAACATCGCCAGAAAATCGACAGCATCCGGATAATCCTGATAACCGTCCGCTTTGCGTTTTTCCTTCGACAGGGCAAACCGCGCCTTCTGTTCGGCGGTGTCAGTCAGCTCGGAAAAGGCATTGGCGATCTCAATACCGCCAAGATACAGCTCCCAGCGCTCCGCCACCGTCGGATCAGTTCCTTTCAAGCGGGCCAGCGAAGATCGGCAGGCGGGATAGTCCAACAGGATCGTCGGCCGTCCCCACCCCAGTTCAGGTTCGATCCTGGTGACCATCAACTCGTCAAAAATGTCATCGGACAGCGCAGTTTCCACATCGACCCCGGCATAACGCGAATAGGCGTCGCGAACGGTAAGATATTCCCAGGGTAGTCCAAGATCGATAGAACGCCCGCCCCGCCTGATAACGGTTCCATTAAGGACACGCCGGGCGGCATAACGCAGCATTTCACAGGTAAATTCCGCCAGAGCCAGGTAGTCGGCGGAGGCCTGATACCATTCCAGCATGGTAAATTCCGGGCGGTGACGGCGACCGTATTCGCCTTTGCGGAAGCACGGACCGATCTGGAACATCTTCGTGTAACCGGCGGCCAGCATGCATTTCATCTGCAACTCGGGCGAACTGCGCAGAAAACCACCGTCCGCCGCGGGAGCTTCGATATATTCTTCGGGAGCGGGAGCATCGATCAGCACCGGGGTCTCTGTGTCCAGAAACCCCCGGTCGTCATAGAATTGACGCAAGGAAGAAATAAGCCTCGCCCTTAATTCAAGGCGAGGCTTGACAATTTCAAGTCTGGCAACCAGCTCAGGCTTTGGAGATACGTTCGACATATTCTCCGGTTCTGGTATCGATCTTGACCATGTCACCCTGATTGATGAACAGGGGAACCTGGATCTCATAGCCGTTGTCGAGCGTGGCAGGTTTCAGCACGTTGGTAGCGGTATCGCCACGGGCTCCCGGCTCGGTTTCGACAATCTGTTTTTCAATAAAGGTCGGCAGAGTAATGTCGATGGGTTCGCCATTGAACAAAACTACATTACAAACACTGTTCTCAATCAGGAAATATGCCTTGTCACCCAGCTGAGCTTTAGTCAGGTGCATCTCTTCGTAGGTATCCGCATCGCTGAACACGAAGGAATCGCCGTCCTGATAAGTATAATGGATCTCACGTTCCTCAACGTTGGGAACATCGATCTTATCGACCGGACGGAAAGTACGATCCAACGTGGAACCGTTCATCATGTTCTTCAGGCGGCAGCGGTAAAGCGCGGTGCCTTTGCCCGGTTTACAGAATTCAAATTCGGTAATCGTGTACGGCTGACCTTCGATTTCGATCTTCAGCCCCTTCTTCAAGTCGGAAGCACTGTACATGTTATCTCCTGAGTATTAAAATTTTATTTAAATTTACAGGCTATTAGGAATACACTGATTTTGCTATTTTGCAAATTTTTTTCAAATAAAAAAAACAGAAACGACCGGCATTCGCCGGCCGTTCCGCGTAAACAGATAAAACCAGTTACGACAAAAAGTTATCCCTGTGCCTGACAAGCGGTAATGGCGGCAACACCGAAAATATCCTCAGCGCTGCAACCGCGTGAAAGGTCGTTGATCGGCTTGGCAAGCCCCTGCAGGATCGGACCGTAAGCACCGGCACCGGCCAGACGCTGAACCAGCTTGTAACAGATGTTGCCGGCGTTCAGATCCGGGAATATCAGGACATTGGCCGAACCTGCCAGTTCGCTGCCCTTGCACTTGCTGGCGGCTACCGACGGAACAATCGCCGCATCGGCCTGCAGCTCACCGTCTGCAATCACGTCCAAACCTTCAGCCTTGATCTTGTCCTTGAACATCGCCGAAGCGGCAACCACTTTATCCAGCAACGGGTGCTTCGCACTGCCGTGAGTGGAAAACGAGAGGAACGCAACGCGCGGGGTCTTGCCCAGCAACGAGCGATAGGTGTTGGCGGTAGCCGTGGCAATGTCCACAAGCTGCTCAGCGGTCGGATCAGGATTCACACCACAGTCACCGAAGAGCAGTACCTCATCGCCGGCGGGAGACGGAGTCTTGAGGTCCATGACAAAACAGCTGCTGCCGATCTTGATCCCCGGTGCGGTTCCGATACAGGTAAACGCCGCCCGCAGCATATCCGCGGTCGAAGCAATGCTTCCGGCAACCAGACCGTCAGCCATGCCGTTGCGGGTCATCATCGAACCAAAGAATATCCGCTGTTTCATTGCCGCGCGGGCACCGTCCATATCCATGCCTTTTTTCTTGCGCATTTCGCAGAACTGCTCAGCATACTGCTCAAAAAAGTCGCAGGTAAGGTGGTCAACGGCGTCGAATCTGCGTTCCTTGACTCCGCCTTCTTTGCAGGCCTGGTCGATTTCAGCCGGAGTCCCGAGTACAATCACCTTTCCGGCAACACCTTCGACAATTGCTTTATTGGCGGCAACAACAACGCGCGAGTCCATGCCTTCGGGCATTACCAGCGTCTTTTTAACCATCCCGGCGCGTTCAACAAACCGATCGATAGCAGACATTTGCACATTCTCCTGACATATGATTGATGATTAATTAAAAAAACAAAAGAACCGTCCGCAATCCCGCGGACGGTTCTGAAAATCAACAGTTTACTTACCGGTCAACCCAACTACGAAACGGGCAATCATCAGCTCTTCGTTGGTCGGCATGACGATCAGCTTGCTACGGCTCTCCTCGGTGGAAATTGTACCGCATTTGCCAAAGCAGGCGCCATTCTTCTCCGCATCAACATAGATGCCGAGACCACACAGTTCATTACCGATCTCTTCACGTACCGGAATACTGAACTCACCGACACCGCCGGTAAAGACAATGGCTTCCGCACCATGCAGCAGCGTAAAGTAGGAACCGATGTATTTGACCACCTTCAGGACAAACATGCGTTTCGCCAGCGCGGCACGCTCATTGCCTTCAGAAGCCGCCTTGAGGATGTCGCGCATGTCACTGCTGATGCCGCTGATACCCAAGAGACCGCTCTTCTTGTTCATGAGCTGATCAACTTCGCCGGGAGTCATGCCGTCTTCGATCATCCGTACCACCAGAGACGGGTCGATATCGCCGCAGCGCGTACCCATGACCAGTCCTTCCAACGGAGTAAGACCCATAGTGGTATCGATCACTTTGCCGTTGCGGATGGCGGTGATGCTGCAACCATTGCCAAGATGGCAGACGATCAGGTTGAGGCTGGCGAGATCACGGTTCAGATATTCGGCAGTGGCATTGGCAACGAAATTGTGCGAGGTGCCGTGAAAACCGTACTTGCGGTAACCCTGCTTTTCATACATTTCATAGGGGAGTGCATAAACATAGGCTTCGGGGGGCATGGTCTGGTGGAAAGCCGTATCGAATACCGCCACGTTGGCAATACCCGGAAAGCTCTTTTCGCAGGCTTCAATCCCGGCGAGGTTGGCCGGATTGTGCAGCGGCCCGAGCGGGAAACATTCGCGGATGATTGCCTTGATATCTTCATCGACAATCGTCGGACGCGTCACTTTCATCCCGCCATGGAGTACCCGGTGGCCAATCGCCTGCACTTCACTCAGGCTTTTCAGAACGCCGATTTCCTTGTCCACCAGCTTTTCGCAGATGCTGTTGATCGCGCCGCGATGATCTTTGATTGCCACGATCTCACGGACTTCACGGCCGTCATGATGTTTGAAAATCAACTGCGGGTTATCCAGACCGACGCGTTCAACCAGTCCTTTGGCCAATACCATTTCGTTCTTCATCGCATACAACGTGAATTTGACCGAAGAACTTCCAGCGTTCAAAACAAGCACTTTCATTAAAAATCTACCTCTTCTCTAGA
>QKAL01000175.1 GCA_003246475.1 Lentisphaerota bacterium | reverse complement strand
GTTTCATAACCGATCTCAGCAATACTCCGGGCCGGATACTTCAAAAGCAAAGTACTGGCCCTTTGAACCCGCAACGCAATGATGTAATCAATCGGCGTCTTGCCCGTATAACGTAAAAAAGCCCGCGTCAGACTGCTATCGGACATGTTGGAAAGTTTCACCAGTTCTTTCAACTGGATTTGGCGCGAGTAATTCTTTTCAATGAAATTTATCACCTTGCCCAGATCCCGAACCTGGACGGAAGCCTTCGGCGGCGTCTTCTCATAATAACGAGACAACCACGATGCCAACTGCATGAATAATGCGATTGTCATCATCCTGTACCCCGTTTTCTTCTCACGGATCTCCTCCTCAACCGTATCCACCAGAACCATCACCTGATCCAACTGTTCCCGGTTCAACCGGAAACCGCCATGCTGCCCGCTCTTGCGCCCAAACACTGGCCCCAGCTCAAAAAGCGCGCGAAACGATGGCTGGTTGCAGATATCCCCCAATGGAGTACCGATACTTTCAGGGTCAAACATGATATTCACCAGCTCCAGACTACCACAGCCACGGTATCCATGCCTCATTTTACCGTGAATGACAAAGACATCCCCCGATTCAAGCTCCTGCTCATACTGCTCCGTAAAATGTATTCCCTTGCCACTGTAAACGATAACCAGTTCCGAAAACTCATGCGAATGAAGCGGATAGTCCGGTTGCGGCGCACGCCTCACCACCGTAACCGGCAGCGCGGAATCCGCGATAAATTCATTTTTGCGCAGAAAATCTTCCATAAACTAAACCTCGTTCAACATTTGACGATATTATGCTACTTTTTGCCGGAATTGTCAAGGATAAAATCATACCGAAGCCGTATTTTTCATATATTAAAGTTGATGTATCAAAAATCGATGCCATATATTAAAAACATCATCAAACCATGGAGGAGATGATACTATGAGTTCGATCGCAAAGTCATATGAATTGGCGCGCGAGGCATACGCCGCCACCGGAGTGGATACCGATAAGGTAATCGAACGTCTCGCAAAAGTCGCCGTCAGTCTGCACTGCTGGCAGGGAGACGACGTTTTCGGTTTTGAATCCAGCGTCGGACTCGACGGCGGGATTCAGGTCACCGGCAACTATCCCGGTCGCGCCCGCACCCCGGAACAGCTCCGAGCCGACCTGGAAAAAGCTTTCGGGATGATTCCCGGCAAAAAGCGCCTCAACGTCCATGCCATCTATGCCGAAACCAACGGCAAGAAAGTCGAACGCAACGAGCTTGAACCCGCACATTTCGCCAACTGGATCGACTGGGCGAAGAAAGAAGATATCGGCCTCGACTTCAATCCCTCATACTTCTCTCATCCCAACGCCGCCGAAGGGTTTACCCTCAGCCATCGCGACAACGCCATCCGCAAATATTGGGTAGAACACGGTATCGCCTGCCGTAAGATCGGCGAAGCCATGGGCAAAGCGCTCAACAACGCCTGTATCACCAACTTCTGGATTCCCGACGGCTACAAGGATGTACCTGCCGACCGCCTGGCACCGAGAATGCGCCTGAAAGAATCTCTTGACGAGATCTTTGCCGTGAATATCGACAAGAACTACAATCGCGACGCCGTCGAATGCAAACTTTTCGGCATCGGTTCCGAATCATATGTCGTTGGTTCCCACGAATTTTATATGGGCTATGCCGTCGCCAAACAGATCCTCCTCTGCCTCGATGCCGGCCACTTCCATCCTACCGAAGTGATCTCCGACAAGATTTCCTCGGCCCTCCTGTGGGTACCGGAAGTCCTGTTGCACGTCAGCCGCGGCGTCCGCTGGGACAGTGACCACGTGGTAATGCTGACCGATGAACTCCGCGCCATCGCCGAAGAAATCGTCCGCGGCAACTTCATGAACCGCGTCCATATCGGGCTGGACTTCTTCGACGCCAGTATCAACCGTATTGCCGCGTGGGTTATCGGTGCCAGAAACATGCAGAAGGCGCTGATGCTCGCCATGCTCGAACCTTCCGAAACCTTGCGTAAGGCGGAAAGCTGCGGCGACTATACCACCCGCCTGGCACTGATCGAGGAAGCCAAGTCCATGCCGTTCAGTGCGGTGTGGGACTTCTATTGCGAAAAGCAGGGCGTACCGGTCGGCACCAAATGGCTGGATGAAGTCAAGACCTACGAGCGCGACGTTCTTCTGAAACGCTAAGCAGGTTGCGATAAAACGTCAAAAGGCGAATGGTTTTCCATTCGCCTTTTTTTATGCCAACTCCCTCCCGTAACGGTAGAAAGATCAGTTAAAGAGATATTCGAGGTCTTCGATACTGACCTTTTCCAATGCGCTTTCCGGCGCCTCGATCAGATTTTGGAATATCTCCGCCTTGCGCCGCTGCAGTTCAAGGATCTTTTCCTCGACGGAATCCTTGACCACCAGCTTAACGCTGGTTACCGGCCTGGTCTGGCCGATACGATGCGTCCGGTCGGTAGCCTGAGCCTCGACAGCGGGATTCCACCACGGATCAAATATAATGACCGTATCGGCGGAAGTGAGGTTCAAACCAGTACCACCAGCCTTCAAGCTGAGCAGGAAAATCGGCGTTTCCGGGGTTTCATTGAACTTATCGACCCGAGCCTGACGATCCTTGGTCGCACCGTCAAGATACTCATAGGCGATCTTTTCCTCGTCCAGCCACTCGCGAATCAACTGGAGCAACGATGTAAATTGACTGAACAGCAACATCTTATGCCCGGAGTCAATATTTTCCAGCACCAGTTCCTTCATCAGTTCCATCTTGGCCGAATCCGTCCCGTGTCCTTTCAACATCTCATCAGGCAGCAACGCGGGATGGCAGCAGGCCTGGCGCAAACGCATCAGAATGGTCAATATCTCAAGCCGGGATCCCGGGCTGGTTTTCATCAGGCGGCGAAACTCACTTCGCGCCTGTTCCGCAATCTGATTATAAAGATGACGCTGAGGTTTATCAAATTCACAGTAGATAACCTGTTCCTGTTTCGGCGGCAGTTCCGTACAGACATCAGCCTTTTTCCGGCGCAGGATAAACGGGGCGACTCGGGCCGCCAGATTTTTCTGCTTGTCAGGCTGAACGGCAATATCATCGTAATACTTCTTAAAACCGTTATACGAACCGAGCATATCGGGATGCAGGAAATCGAAAATACTCCACAGATCGTCGGGACTGTTTTCCAGCGGCGTACCGGTAAGTACCAGTCGATGAACGGCGTCCACCGACTTACATATCTTGGCATTGGCAGTTGACGGGTTTTTGATATGCTGGGCTTCGTCCAGAATCATATAGGAAAAGCTTTGCGACGCCATATGCTCGTAGTCGCGCTTGATAATAGCATATGAAGTGATGATCAAATTGTGGTCGCGGCAGTGTTCCCACGCGCTGGCACGATTACTGCCGGTGATGATGCTGACCTTGAAATCGGGTACGAACCTGGCGGCTTCTCGCTGCCAGTTGTCAACCAGACTGGTCGGGCAGACCACCAGAGCAGGCAGAGATTCCCGAGTCATCCGCCCGGCAAGAACAGCCAGCGTCTGAACCGTCTTTCCCAGCCCCATCTCATCGGCAAGAATCACATTGAATCCCCGCTCGGTCATGTTGCGCATCCAGTCCACCCCGTGCTTCTGGTAATCGCGCAGAGAGGCGTTTAATTTGAAATGGACGGCATTCAAAGATTCAGCATGAACGTCCCACTGTTCCGGATGAGTCAGCATCTCATTAAAAGCATAAAACTCCGGCGGAATCGCTCCGGGAAGCGTTTGCCCCACACTGATCCAGAACGGCACCGCGTTACGCGGCACCTGAATCACATGCGACTCAGCACTGACTGGCTGAACAATCCCGGCCACCGACGACATGAAACGGGTGAGGGCCTCGCTGATCTTAAAGATCTTTCCGGCGTACTGCCAGTAGCTCTCACGGTTTTTCGCGGCCTGATAGATATCTTTCCAGGAGAAACGCGCCTTATCGCCGCGCAACTCATATTCCAAGTGGAAGTTCTTCGGATTTACCTTGACCACCTGGCAGCGGATCGTCAATTCCGGCACACCCCGACCGCCGGCACTGAGCCCGGCAAGCTGGCGCGACAGATAGAAACGACGCCCGATCTTGTTCCACTCGGGAATCAAGCGATCACAAAACATACCAATTGCTTCGACATCGCCGAGGGTAAAAACCGGACGCCCCGGCAGCGGTCGCGTCTGCCGGAAACCAAACTGCAGAAGCTCGTCGATTGCGTTTTTTTCCACCTCGGCGTCACGCATATAAAACAATTTGCCGTCATTGCCGAAAACGGATTTATCGGGATTATAGATCGCCCCTTCATAATCAAAACTCAGCTGCAACTCCATGCGGCCATCCTGCATCAGCATGGCGCTGTAGAGGATGTTACAATTTTTTTTCTCCAGCGCGCCGCCCTGGTAATGCATGATCCTGACCGGAAGATGCTCTTTTTCACTCAAAACCAGTTTTGCCGCCTGTTCGTTGCAATCCTGCTCGGAAGTACGCAGAAAACTGCGCAGCCAGGCGACATCAACGGTTGCCGGCACCCACCAGTATTCACCATGGACCCCAACCCAGCAGCCACAGCGGCCCGTAATCACCTTGGCCCCCTGCAGCGGCAGCAGCGCATCATCGATGATCACCGCCGAGTGAAGCTTGCACCCATGCGGTGTTGTCTCATAAAGCAATACCGGCTCGGCATTCTTGCGGTGAACAATCACCTTCTTGCCATCCTTGAAGAAATTATCAAAACCTGGCAGGCAGTGGAAAAATTCCGCCGTCTGCTCCGCATCAAGGGTCAATTTTGAGCCGTCCGGCTCGGCATTGATGGAAAGAAAACGGATAATCTGGCGGTCCTGCTGCGAAAACTGCGATATTTTCAGGCTGGTAGTCAGAGTCTTGCCAAAATGGAGCTGGCGCAGATTGTTGAGATTCCCGATGTACTCCTTGCTGCCAACCACCAGTTTTACTCGCAGCAAGGCACTTTCAAACTTGCTGGGAACGTGCGGGAAAGCGGATTCGGCATACATCACCAGCTCGGCGTCCGGTGCGGCAACCGACTGTTCCGCCAGATCGGTAAAAGCCTCATACTTCAACCCGCGATATTGCGCCGGTTCCTCTTCTACACCTGACTTGGGAGGATTGAAACGCGAAAAATGGAGGATGGTTGCCACCGCGTGTTCGCAAAGATTTTCGCCGCTACCCCCGCAATCACATTCGGCCCGGTCATCGGCACTGTTGACTTCCACGCTGACGATTTCGCCTTTCTTCTCGCGAAAAACCGCATCGAGCTTACCTTTGGCGTTACGAAAAGCGCACACCAGCGCTTCCGATTTCAGCAACTGCTTACCCTTCTTAAAATTATCCTCCCCGGCGGTACGGATCAGTCTGCTTTCAAAGCTTTCGGCCATATTATTATTATCTTTCCCATATTTCCCAAGTAATCAAGACTAACCGAATCTTTAAAATAGCACAATCACGCCAATTGTAAAAGGCGAATTGTTAATAAAAAATGATTTTTCTCCCCATTTACCCATGACCGTACGTCCGGATCTTTGCTCTGAACCTTTCACCCCACGACAGCCCGGATTATTGCCTTCAGACAGATACATTGACCCGACGCATATCAAACTAATTGAGCAAAAACGCCGCATGTTCCTGCAATCCGCCTTGAATACCATTTTTTTCCTTCTATAATTATGCCGGTAAGCTTTTTTTACTTGAAACATATACATGGTGACCAACGTGAAGATATCGGCATTGCCAATTATTACGGTGTTACTTACGGCAGGTCTTTCCCTTTTCGCATTTGACGGTGAAATCATCTGTACCAAGTCGCAGAACGTCAACGACCAGTGGAACGGGATCCTGTCCGGACGTCCTCCACGCATTTCCCAGTGTTCGCGCGTGGTCAGGCTCGAACCGTTCAATGTCTACGTATTCTTTTCCAACCCTGCCATCCGCAACGGCCGAGTTAAGGTTACCGGCAGCCTGACGGTTTTCACCCCTATCGGCAAGAAGATGTTTGAAAGCCCTCTCTCGCCACAGGCGTTTCCATGCAAAAACAACCAATCGGTCTTTCTCTTTCCCGACTGCGTCATCATCAGTTTCGATCCACCCGACCCCACCGGCGAGTACTCCATTTCTGCCGAACTCCACGATGAGAACAGCGGTCAGAGTTTCACAGCCAGGACAAAGATCAGGCTGCTGGAGGACGTTCCGGCAAAACCAGATCGCGACCCGTTGTCAGCCATGAGTGATTTCTATCGCAGCCCCGCACCGCAAAACATCATTCCCGGTTTTACCGCCTACCTCGAAAATATCCCCGAACTCAAGAAAAAACAGCAGCAGAACTTTAATCCGCTTTCAGCGCTTGCATTGTTCTACTTCGCTCTTCAGGCAAACCCGCAACTCCTGCCGGAGTTTGCCACCCTCGCC
>QKAL01000028.1 GCA_003246475.1 Lentisphaerota bacterium | reverse complement strand
GGGCGGGGAAAAAGCATTGGCTGGCTGACCTATTTGCTGGCAGTCCTGCTGCTGGCATACCTGATTTTCCTGAAGAAGTAAACGAGGGCGATATAATTCAGGTCAGTTGTGCCATCAGTCGTCTGACTTCCGTCAGTTGACCGGCCAGCGGATTGACGAAATAGAGGATGCGGCGGTTTTCGCGCCGCCACTGCCGGATGCGTCGATCATAGTTTTTGCGCCAGTTCGGCAAAAATTTTGATGCCGCGATGATCGGTGTGTGCGGCGGCAGACGGTCTAGGAACAATCCTCGGCCGATGAGTTCTTTGAGGAGGTCGGGAATCGGTTCCACCACCAGTAAATGGAGATTGGAACGGAAACGTTCTCCCAGAATCACCGCATGCTGCCAATCGCCCGGCGCGACCAGAACTATGCCGTCCGTGCCCGGATTGAAATTATGTTTATTCAGGAAGTCCTCGACTGCTTTACTGGCCATGCCACCAGCCTCCAGCGGATATGAAAGCGATTGCAGAGATCCGTCCTCCATGCGTATTTTTACCAGCGGGGCATTATAATGCGTCGGCGCTGTTTCAAATTCAAACTCCGGCAAAAGGTCCTCGCGGACCAGCAGCCCGGCAAGTTCCGGGTTTTCGTTCTTAATGTATTGGATTGCATAGCTACGGTAGAAAGAAGACATCATTCCCTCCGAATTGTAATGGGGGGGGATTTCTCCGCGGGCGATGATCGCATTGGCCTGTTCCAGCCTTTCGGTGATCTCCGCCAGTAACCGGTTAAGCAAATTGAAGCGCAGAAAGAGAGCATGTAAATGTTTTTGCGGCGTGTCTTCGCTGTCACAGGGCTGCTTCTGACGTTCGAGGATGTCATCGGCGGCGGCGGATAGAAGCTGAAGTAAAGGTGAAAATGGTTGTGCCTCATGTAGCATATGCTCATTTTTTGCCTCTTTTTTCAGCATGGACTGAATCTGGTCGAGTAGTTCCGGAGAGGGCTGGTTGCGGTTAAGTTCGGACTTCATCAGGGCGGAAAAATCGGTAATCCCTTCAGCGATACGGGTGTATTCGCAGCAACTGGCGAGAAGTCTTTCGGGCATTTCCGTGGCTGGTTTATTCGATATGGGTATAAATTCAGGAACAGGGGCGTCATTGGTGTACGCGGCGCAGAATTTTTCCAGCTGGATGTGTTTGAGATGTTCGATTTTCGCCCCGCCGTCGGTACTGTTGAAAATACGTGATTTTGCCTGGCGGGCGCATTGGCTCGACAGGTAGTTTTCAATCACAGTTTTCAGCTGGAAAAAGTCGTGGCTGGTCATAACCTGTGCTGTAAGATTGCCGGGTACGGGAAACAGCTCCAGTCCTGCGGTGATTGTGCCTTGGGTGTCCGCGTGGGTTTCTCCGTCTGGCCCCAGTGCCAGGTCATTGCCCAGCAGGGTGATATATGGAAACTGGTGTTGTACTGCGAAATCCAGTGCGGTGACGGTAACCGTACGGGATACCGTCAGGTGCGACAGTTCAAGTCCCGTTGCTTTGGCAATGGCGTTGAGTTCATGATTCAGGTTTGATGACATGTTCCATATCAGCCGCTGGAAGCGCGAAGTTACTGCCGCTGCGGTGTTCACCGCGGCCAGGAGCGGGATATCGGCGATGTAGTCATGGCGCCAGTTGTACCAGCTGATATTGTCGATCTCCACCACCATGTCGGGTACGATTTCTGCCTGCATCAGAGCTTTGAAGGCATGTCCGACGGCGATAATAAAAAGCTGTTTCCGGTATTGTCGCAGCAGTGGATACGCCGATTTTAACGATGGTCCGGCGCCGCAGATGACGGCCGGGCATGATGGTTGACCTCCGCTCAGGCGAACTTGTTGCTTCAGGTACATTACCGGCAGGTTTTCCAGCATCTCGCAGAGGGAAGGGAAGCGTGTTTCCAAGGTAAACCGATAATTATGGATTGCTGTTTGGATGGTCCGTTTTATGTGGCAGGTTTCGGCCGGCATATTATCTTTCACCTCCGGGGCGGCGGTAAAATGAACATGGCGATGACGAATAAGTGTTATTGCCATGGAGAGCCGGTCCAGATGGAACATTTTCGGTCCGGCGGCGATGAACAGATTCTTGGGCGCCCCCGGGACGGCGGAAAACATCTCTTCGTCGTTTTGGTCTTCTGCTGTAAATACATAGATCATGACACCATGCGGCGGCAACGTCTGCCGGTATGCTGTGGCGGCGGCGACATCCGGGCGATCCAGCCGGACAAAAACATCCGGAAAGGTTGGAACCAGTTCGCCGGTATTGGCGATGGCCGCGACCTTGCGGTGGAACGAACCGATGATTTTTTCAAATTGCTTTGTCATACCTCAATAATAGTTCATGACGCATCAATGTTCAATCACCCGGAATCTTAAGTCTGACGTTTTTATGTGTGTTTCAGACATAAAACTCTGTCATACTTGAAAAAAGGTGATTTTACGCAGAAAAAGTATCGGTGTGAGATTGCTTTTTGTCAAAGACGATTTAGATTAGTTTTTTCCCTCATCGGAGGGATAAAAAGTAATTGAAGGACTTGGAGCTGAAATGCAAAAGCAGAATTATGAAATGGTATCGGAACTGTACAAGAAGTATGTCATGAAGACCTGTAAGCCCAATTTGGTGCTGGTCAAGGGCAGGGGCACTTACGTATGGGACATCCAGGGCAGGCGATATCTTGATTTTGGCAGCGGCATCAGCGTATGTAATCTTGGACACTGCAATCCGGCGGTTTCCGCCGCGATCAAGGAACAGGTCGACCAGTTGGTTCATACCTCCAATCTCTATATGAATTTGAATCAGCCGCGTCTGGCGCAGGCGTTGTCGGATCACGGCTTTGACGGTGTGGCTTTTTTCTGTAACAGCGGCGCGGAAGCCAACGAAGGCATGATTAAATTTGCCCGTAAATGGGGCCATGATCAGGGTAAGTTCGAGATCATAACCATGGAGGATTCATTCCATGGGCGAACCCTGGCGACGCTGGCCGCGACCGGTCGCGCCAAATACCGTAAGGGTTTCGAACCCGATATGCCCGGATTCGTCAGCGTGCCTTTCAACGATCTGGATGCCATCAAGCAGAAGATTACCGAGAAAACTGTGGCGGTGTTGCTGGAGCCGATTCAGGGCGAAGGCGGTATCCTTCCTGCCGACAAGGAATATTTGCGGCAGCTGCGTGCTCTTTGTGATGAAAAGGGTATTCTGCTGTTGTTCGATGAAGTGCAGTGCGGCATGGGGCGTACAGGTAAATTCTATGCCTATCAGAATTATGGAATTGAACCGGATGCGGTGTCTCTGGCCAAAGCGATGGCCAATGGTTATCCGATGGGTGCGTTCATTGTTCAGCGCAAACACGGCGACGTGTTGCAGGTCGGTTCCCATAACAGCACGTTTGGCGGTACCCCGCTGGCCAGTGCTGCCGCCCTGGCGGTCATTGAATATATGGACTCGAAAAAAATATTGAACAATTGCCGGAAGCAGGGCAAATACATCATGGACAAGCTTGGCGAGATGAAATCGAAGTATGGTTTCATCAAGGATGTCCGCGGTTTCGGTCTGATGATCGGTATCGTTCTTGACCGCCCCGCTTCGGAGTTCCTGCCGAAACTGGAGGAAAAAGGTTTGATTGCCCTTTCCGCCGGTGAAACGGTATTGCGCCTGTTGCCGCCGCTGACGGTCTCCAAGACCGAAATCGACAAGGCAATGGCGATTATGACGGAAGTTTTTGATACTGTATAAAAAACAGCGGCCTGGATGAATGCCGGGCCCGGATGCGGCTGCATCCTTATTAGTCAGGCCGGAATTTCTCCCCCCAAGTTCCGGTCAGGTATAAAATCGGGAGTGAAAACATGTTGAACGGGTTGTTGACAATTGGTGATCTGAACGAACAGAATCTTAACGATATATTCGCTTTGTCCGCAAGGTTGAAGCGCCAGCGCGGGACTGTCGAATATAAACCGCTGCAAGGCAAGATTATCGCTATGATTTTCGCCAAATCATCTACCCGTACCCGCGTCTCTTTCGAAACCGGTATCTATGAGCTTGGCGGCCATCCGATGTACCTTGAACAGGGTAAAATGCAGGTTGGCAGAGGCGAGACCATGGCCGATACGGCCCGGGTAATGGCGCGTTATGTCCATGGCATCGTCATTCGTACCTATGACCATCAGGATGTGGTCGATCTGGCGAAATACTCCAATATGCCGGTGATCAATGCTCTGACCGATAGGTTTCATCCCTGCCAGGTCCTTGCCGATTTGTTTACCATGCAGGAGTTCAGCGGCAGCCTCAAGGGGTTGAAGCTGGCATATGTCGGTGACGGTTGCTGCAATATGGCTAATTCGCTGATGTTGGCGGCAAAGCTTTCCGGGATGGAACTGGTTATTTCTTCGCCTGAAGAGTTTAAGCCGGATCAGGAGATTTTCGACCGTCAGTTCGGTACCGGCAAGGTCAGTTGGGAAAAGGATCCGATGAAGGCGGTAGCCAACGCGGATTATATATATACCGATGTCTGGGTCAGTATGGGATGTGAGGCGGAAACGGAAAAACGGTTGAAGTTGTTGAGTCCGTATCAGGTCAATTCTCAACTGGTTGCCGCGGCTTCTCCCAATGTGCGGATATTGCATTGCCTTCCGGCGCACCGTGGCGAAGAAATCACCGACGAGGTAATGGATTCTCCGCAGTCGATCGTGTTTGATCAGGCGGAAAACCGTCTCCATGTGCAGAAGGCCATCATGGCGATGATCTTCGACAAGGAACTGAAAATATAACCGGCTTGTTTCGGCTTAAAGAACTACAGGTGAAAGATCGGCAACGATTTTTCACCTGTTTTGTTTTACTCAGGAATGGTTGCTCTCAGGCATCGGCGTCAAATTATCATCCGACTCCTCGGCTGTTTTGGGTGTATTGGTGAGATAGTCGGTATTCAGAAATAATACAATCAACATGGACGTGAAGATTGCTCCGCAAAAAACGTTGGCTATGGTATTGGTCATGCTGTCGATAAATGGCGAGGGTTTAAAGATTATGTAGGGTGAACTCAATAATATCGTGGCGATAAAATTCATTATGCCAACTATTCCCGTGATCAGAAAAGTTCGCCACCAATGCCCTTTGATCAATTGTTTTGAGCTGCACAGCGCTTTCATGCCGCTCATGCCACGTAGCGCTACGACGTAGATGAAAAACGAATAATAGATGCCTATGATGAGGCCGGGAATGAACATAAGTAAAGAAAACGCCATAATTATTAGTGTGCCGAGGATTGTGGTCCATATCGCGGCCGGCCAGCGACACAGGGCATGTTGCAATGCCTTTTCGAAAGATATTTGTTCGCCGTTTACCGAAGACTCGATAATATAGGCAGAGGCGATGGTGGCGATGGGGTTAAATAATATTTGCGCCCAAATGAATGACATATAGTACCAATTGCCGGGTTTGGCCAAACCGTTAATTCCCATGATACATAAAACTATACCCAGCGGAAGATTAATCAACAGAAAAATGCTAATGATGTTTAACCAATTTCTGCGGAACTGTTGCCAGCCGCCGGTGATGATTTGGCCTGCGTTGTATTGCTGCGTTCTGATAGACTCCAACATTAGTTACCTCTTTTTTGACTAAAATACACATAAATTATTGTATTTCTAGCTGATTGATACTGTTTTTGTTAAAAAAAGGAATAATTCCGTTGGCATTTGTTATTTAATCGATGAATGGCGGATTGCAAAAATAGCCTTTCGCGCCTATGATAACAAGATAGATAAAACGGTGTTATGGAGTGTTGATGCGTCACAACTTTGATATAGAGATTGATCTGCATGGATGTCATGTGGACGAGGCGATCCGGCGAATTGAAAGCGTGCTGTATCGACCGAAATCCCAGAGTATTCTGGTGATACACGGGCACGGTACCGGTACTCTGCGCAAAGCCGTGCGCGAATTTGTGGCGAGCAACAGTTATGTCCGAGAATTCGTCTTGGGAGAAGATATGAATTTTCCGGGTGGTGACGGTGTGGTCATTATTTATACGTGAGGGGGAGTTATGCGCTTTCGAGGAATAATTTTTGATATGGATGGCACGTTGACCGTACCTATCAGCGATTTCAACCGTTTGCGACAGGAACTGGGAATTCCGGCGGGACAGGATATCGTCCGTACCGTTAACCTGTGGCCGGAGGCGCAACGGCTTCATGCCTGGAATGTGATTGAAAGTTATGAGGATTCGATGGCGGAGCTCAACCGGATACAGCCGGGCGTAAAGGAGGCTTTTGAACTTTTCCGCCGCCACGGGTTGAAGCTGGCTATTCTTACCAGAAACTCCTCGCGGAATGTGGAAAAATTTCTCAATGCTTTCAAATTGAAGGTTGACCTCTACCTGAGCCGGGAATATGAGTATGTAAAACCTTCTCCGGAGCCGGTACAGCATATTTTGTTGCGTTGGA
>QKAL01000091.1 GCA_003246475.1 Lentisphaerota bacterium | reverse complement strand
GCCGATGAGATGGCAGGTGGCGGTAGGCGAAGTGGGCGATTTGAGCATGCGGTAACGGCAGACGCCGTTGGCATCAAAATCAGCCGCGGTCAGCCACTTCGTGATGGTGCCGTCTTCGAAGGTCGTTCCTGCCGAAAAGAGGGTCAGCAGGATACGCAGGTCGGCCGGAACATAACTCAAGGTGATGCGGCCTTCCACCATGCGCGAACCATCGTCGAAGGTGGTGATCAGTCGGTAATAGCCGTCATCCTTATGGGTATTGACGTCCAGGACGTTGATGGGGGTTGATGCGAGGACGGGGCCGTTTTCACCCATCCGTGCGACGATATAAGCGGTACCGGCGGCTTTGCCGCACAGCGCGATATTGTTGTCCTCGCGAAACACCAGTACGGAGTCATCGTATTCGAGGGCGGCATCGGCCGGGATGGACGGGTTGGTCCATGAGCGGTTGCAGTTGAGTACGGCGTAGGGGATACCTGCGAAGGAAGCGTCGACCACGGTGACGGTCAGGGTTCCGGTGAGCGGGGCACCGACTTCGGGTGTGAACGTGGCGTTGACGGTAACGGTACCGGCGGTTTCGAACTTGTGGACAACGTGTCCGGCGGATGTGGTGGTCGTGGTTTGGCCGTCGACGGTAATGGCGACGTTGCCGGCGAGGGTATCGACCGGAACGGCGGCGAGCTTGAGCGAATCGCCCTTGCGGACGGTGATCGCGGTTTCGGTCAGAACATTGGTGACCGCCCAGTTGACGGTACGGTTGACCGTTTTGGCGCAGTAGCCGAAATTGATACCGAGGTTGGTATCGGCGTCGGGATTGAGCGGAACGTTGGAGTACCAGCAGTTTTTGGCGCCATGGATGATGGTGGGGGCAACCGCTTCTTCGCCGGAAGCGGTGTAGAAGCCGCTGACGGAGATAGTGTCGAGATAATTGGCGTTGGCGCCCTCGATGCAAACCGGAGAGGTTCTGGTGGTGGCCGGAACGGTGACCAGACTCATATTGGCGGTGCGGTTGTCGACCCAGTCGGCCAAGCCGTTGGCATCGGCGTCTGGCCCCCCGATGGCGATGATCCGCAAGCTGTTTATCTGCAGGAAAGTGTTGCTGGCTAGATTGTTCCACTGCAATTTGATCTTATGGGAGCCAGCGGTGAGCTGCGGCAGGAAGAACAGGACCTGACCGACGGTACCGGCAGCGGCTTTCAGGGTCTGCTGACCGGAGGCGTTGCCGTCGGCGTAGGCAGTGATATTGAAGGTATTCTGGGCGGTCAGCGTATTCTGCTGTGTACCGGATACTTCCAGCGCATAGGTGCCGGTCTGGGGGATGGCGATATCATATTCGACCCAGCCGTTACGTACGGTGGCGTAGATGGCGGTGCCGGATTTCTCCCAGCCGGAAGACGTAGCGGAAGCGGTCGAACCGTTGACCGCAACGATTTCGGTGATCGAACCGTTGAAATCGGCGGCATTGGCGTTGGTGAAGGCTAACTTAGCCTCGACATAGTCGTTGACGCCGTCACCATCGGTATCGGCGGCGTTGGCATCGGTATGGTAGATATAGAGTTCTTCGTAATCGGACAGGCCGTCGCCGTCGGAGTCGGACGAGGTGCGGCTGGTATTGTTTTTGAGTTCGTCGAGGTCGCGGACTCCGTCGAGGTCGGAATCCTTCTGCCATGCGATGACTTCACCAAGGACGGCGGAGTTATCGGCGGTATGCCAGAATGCATCAAAGGCCTTTTCCGAGAAGGTTGGTCCGGCCCAGTTAACGGCCAGGGTTGAACGATCGTTGTACTCGACATACTCGATGCGAACGGCATGGGTTCCCTTCGAAAGGTATACTTCATTGCGGGCATCATGCCAGCCGCCCCAGTTCATGTTGATAATGTCGCTGTTGTCGATGACCAGTCGGGCGGCGTCATCGGCGACCATGTAGAAACGATATTTGCCGTCGGCAGGGGCGTCGAAGTAGCCGGTCATAACGACGCCGACATAGTCAGCCTTGTCGCTGTTGAGAACATTTCCGTAGTTATCCCAGTAGTTGAAGCCGGTACGAACTTCGGTCTTATACGGTACGAGCGAATCGAAGTTCGGCAGTGACGTGGTGTTGATGACATAATAAGCGGTGTTGAGGCCGGGGGAGACGTCGGTCAGGGTGGATTTAGGGTCGGCGACGGGGGCCTGTGTCGGGTTGGAACCAAGGAGATATTCCTGCCAGTTGGAGAGGCCGTCGTTGTCGGCATCCTCGTTGGCGTAAACTGGCTGAGTGCCGAAGTATTTGACCTTCCAGGCGTAGTAGGCCGCGTAGTCGGGCGACATCGACGGCAGCACGGTGATCATGGGGCTTTCCGGCGAGGCGTTGCCGTTCTGGTCGTAGGCGCGAACCGTATAGGTATAGGTCAGGTTGCCCGCTTCGAGCGGAATCGCGGTCAGGCTCTGGCCGGTAACGGTACCGATTTCCAGGCCGCCGCGAAAGACCTTGAAGTCGCGCAGCTGATAGGTGGCATCCGGCGAGGCCCAGTCCCACGACAGTGCGAAGGTGTCGACCTGGAGTTCGGCCTTGAGGTTGTACGGATAATCAGGGCGGTCCATGACGAAATTGATTTCGCCGTTGGCCTTGCTATCGGCCAGGTCTACGGTGATCGGGGCGTTAAGATTGGTAAAGGTGGTACTTTTTCCCATGGCATGCGGGATGCCCTGGACCTTGTAGACCAGCGGATTGCCGCCGTTGACGTCAAACGAGGCGATGAAGTCGTAGGTATGACCGAGGTAAACCGGGATTTCGATTGTACCGGATCCCATGGCGAAGGTTCTGGTGTCAAGTTCGCGATCCGCCATCGGCAGCACAAAACTCTTATCGCTGACGTTTTTAACAATCAGTGTACCGGTGGCGTTGACACCGGTCGAATTGGCAAAATTGACGTTGACGCGGCCGAGCTCCCAGCTGGCGATACGGCGGCTGCGAAGAGCGCCGAAAGGTGACGGATACCAGGAGTGAGCCATGTCGGAGTTGGTCAGCGCGGTACGGAAGAAGTCGGGCAGGTAAACGCTGTACTCCAGGATAACGGGGAAGTATTGGAAGTACTTCTGGGCGATGGAGACGCGCAGTTGTATAGCGACATCGCTCTGCGACCCGGGGAAATAGTCAAAGAAACGGTTGAGCGTGGCGGCATAGTCGTTTAATGCATCGACGATCTCCTGCCGTGAGCTGTTGTCGTTCAGGTGTGCCACCTTGATCTGGGCCATCCGCATCAAGGTGTTGAACACATAGCCTTCGATGTCGGACAAATACGGCAGCGACGCTTCATACAGCAGCAGCGCGGTCGTTTTGTTGCCCTTCTGCCAGTGGGCCTCGGCCAGTCCCGACAACTTATCGTGCGTATAGACATCCACAAAGGAATGATTTTTAAAGCTCATGGTCAGTACATCTTCCAGCGTATTGGTCGAGTCGTCCACATTGTTTTCCTCTGCCATCAACTCTAATTCCCGATCGATCATCTGCTGCACAAGCACCGGGTCGATCTGGTTGAAATCAACCCCGGTTACGTTCAGGAATGCCAATGCACTTTGAACCTGGGAGAGCAGCGTCCGGGCGGTTGTTGCCGACGGCGCCACCATATCTACCACGGCCTGGACGATCATACCATCACTATCGTTGACGGCCTCGAGCGTCTTGACCGTCAGCGTATTGCCGATCACAATCTCGGTTCCGTCGGTATTGACACCTCTAACCTTATATTTATATACGGTGCCGGCGGTCAGACCGCTGTCGGCATATTCACCGACAGAGGCCGTGGCGATCTCGGCTCCGTCACGGTAGACCTTGTAAGAATTTATCCCATCGAGCGCCGTCCATTTGATGTTGATCTTGCTGTAGGTCGCCAGTGCCAGCGACAATGAAGTGTTGTCGGCCGGTTCCGGATCGGGCTCAGGATTGTCCACAACAAAACGTATCTCGCCGTCAGCTGTCGCATAGGTCAGATCCACGGTAACCGGAGCGCCGAAGTGGTCGTAGGTGGTCATCTTGCCCATGGCGTGCGGTACACCCTTGACCGTGTGCGAAACCGTTGCGCCGTCGGCGTCCTTGACCGATACCGTGAAGTCGTAAATGTGGCCCAGATAGACCGGCACCTTGACCGCGCCGGTCGTAACCGTAAACGTCCGGTTATCCAGCTCCAGATCTGCCGATGGCAGCACAAAATTCTTATCGCTGACGTTATTAACGGTCAACGTTCCGGGAATCACGTTACCCTTCGCGTCAACGAATTTGACGTTGACGCGGCCCAGGGCCCAGGTCGCAATACGGTTGCAACGCTGCGTTCCTAAGACCGATGGATATAAGTTATTGACCTGAATGGCGTTGGTCCGCGCGGTTTGGAATATCTCGGTCCGGTAAGCGTCGTACGCCAAAAGCTGGGGGAAATAACGGAGGTATTTCTGGGCGATGGAGACGCGCAGCTGTATCGCCGTGTCGCTCTGCGATTCCGGGAAATAGTTGAAGAAACGGTTGAGCGTGGCCGCATAGTCGGTCACCGCATCGGCGATCGCCTGCGATGTACTGTCGTCGGTCAGATGCGCCACCTTGATCTGGGCCATCCGCATCAAGGTGTTGAACACATAACTTTCAATGTCGGACAGGTAAGGCAGCGATGCCTCATACAACAGCAGCGCCGTTGTTTTGTTCCCCTTCTGCCAGTGGGCTTCGGCCAGTTCCGACAGCTTTTCATGCGTATAGACATCCACGAAAGAGTGATTCTTGAAATTGTTGGTCAGCACTTCTTCCAAAGTATCGGTTGCGGTAGCATCAGTGTTTTCCTCCGCCATCAACTCGTATTCCCTGCTTATCATCTGCTGCACCAACGCCGGATCGATCTGATTGAAATCCGTACCGGTAATGTTCAGCAGCGTCAGCGCATTCTGCACCTGAGAGATCAACGCCTGGGCGGTTGCCGCCGACGGCGCCACCGTATCGACTATCGACTGGATGATCGATCCGTCCGTACCGCTCACCGCTGCCAGCGTCTTAACCGTCAGCGCCGCACTTTCCAACGATTCACCGTCGGCATTGACCGCCTTTACCTTATATATATAGGAAGTCCCGGCGGTCAGGCCGCTGTCGGCATACGCCGCATCGGAACTCGTGCCGATTTCCGCATCGTTGCGCATGATCCTGTAAGAGGTTGCCCCCTCTACCGCCGTCCATTTGATGTTGATCTTGCCGTAGGTCGCCAGCACCAGCGAAGGCACAGCGGGAGTTGCCGGAGTTTCGGCGAAAGCCTGTAAATGAAACAACGCGACAATAACGAAGAAAAACACGAAAACAGCGGTCCTTTTGCGCATAAAATGCCCCTTTTATATTGTATTCATTATATGAATCATCATTTGAAATAAAAAACAGACGCGAAGGTATTACCGGTAAGCACAACATTGGAAGATACTTACAAACAAAACACCGCGTAAATCAACCTCAAAAGACACAATGAGTCAACCCCACTCATAGTCTTAACCTATAATAAATAATATTAACATAAAAATGTCAAATCCATGTTAGATAAAAATTACAATATTTTTGCAAACATACTTGAAAAATGTTACCGTTATCAATATGGTGTTGTTCGCCAAATATGTAAATAATTTCAGGACACCCTCGATATGATTTGGAAATATACAATTATTACAGTTTTTCTCGGTTCATTCCTCGGCTCATATATCGCTTCCGCCGCGGAGACACAGGTCATTCTCTCCAATAAAATCGCCCCGGAACTGCAGACCGCACTGGGCTGGAACAAGGCCACTTATGTGACCCGCATCCGCAGCATCCACCGGCTCGGACCGGAGTTGAAGAAGGATGAGAAAGAGGCCGTCTACAAATTTCTGGAGTCAAAGCCCGATCCGGCCAAAATGCCGATTCTGGAGTTTGACGGCCTTAAGAACGAACTGGTGATCGTGCTGATGAAACAGCACGAATACCCACGTGAGCTCACCGACAAACTCATTAAGATGTATCATACTCCCGAACTGGGGGCCGTGTGGCAGGATTACTGCATCCAGTTTCTCGGCCAGTGGGGTGCCTATGCCGCTACCGCCGAAGAGTTGAAGCATGTCCGCGCGACGCTGCTGGAGGCGCTTGAGGACCGTCACGCCGGTATTGCCGGAACCGCCCTGATCGCCATAAATTCATTGTCCAGTAAGAAAATGTTTTCCGTACCCGAGGTCAAAGAAGCTGCCTGGATGCTGGCAAATAACGAGCAAATCCCGGAGGCGTCCAGAATACCGGCCTTGCAGATCGCGGCGGTCATGGGCGACCAGAGAATCGTCGAAACCGCCCGGAAGATCATAGGACAAAGAAATCCCGCCATGCTCAAAATGTCGGCCATGGCCGCATTGGGCATGGTTGGAAACCATGAGGACACGGAACTGCTGAAAGCGTACGAAAGAAGCAGCGATATCCGTCTGCGCAATGCGGCAATTGCCGCAATCAGGACGTTGACCGGACGCGGCATGGTCGCTACCGAACCTCCCGCCACGGCAAAATAATCCCCGGCTAAAAAAATCGCAGAGGAAATATCCCCCCCTCCGCGGTGCCCCTTGGGGTTATGATGCTTTCGGGGTAACATCCTTTATCCACGACCAGACAAACTACAACGCTACGGACAGGAACTCTGTATCCCGCTTCCTGAAGAATTAGTCCGTGATATTCAAGCCCGACATCTGTTGAATGAGGACGGTAGATATTCAATAGATAATGGGTTTGATGACCCTGAGTTCGCGCATCTTTATTTGATGCGCGAACCTGACTTTGCCAAGTTCTTTGGGCATAAGCTCAAGGCTTTGCGGTTACAGCGTAAAGACGAGCAGGGTATCCTTAGTTTCCATTCCATCCGGCACACATACAACACCATGCTGGCGGAGCTGGGGGCTGACTCAGGGACACGGATGATGTTGCTGGGGCATTCCACCTTGTCTATCAATAAATTGTTGGAAATATTCAAAGCTAGTTTACAATTTCAACAATGCATGAAATTGTTCACGCTGTTGGCGGGCGTCACCTATTTGAGAGAACAAAACTTTGGCGTGATTTTAATAATCCTAACTCTTTTGATGAGTTATTGAAAGCCCATCCCAAAAGTTTAATGCGGCCTTTTGGAAGCTTCAGTTGTCTTCAAGACGATTATGTGATTGAAGATGAAACAAAAAAACAGTTTTTAGAAGGATTTGGGCTACAATGAAAAATATATTTAACCAGTCCTGTTCGAAATAAAAATATGTTAGATTGTCTTGCTTAAATTCCTCTGCTCAGACCCCTGATTTTCCTGTCAAAACTCATTTTCCGGTCCCCCCTTGCTGTGTTAGCCGGTTTCGTAAGCCACAAATTTTTCATCGAAAAACCTGCTGTCCAAAGCCGAAACTCGGCAGCCTCGGTTGCAAGTTATCGTCATCCGGCGGCGGCGACTCGAACGGATTATCCAGCCAAGCCCAAATATCCTTGTAGGCAAAGACGTTCCAGCGGAACATCGCCACCAGATTAGAAAGCGACCAGCCGTAATTGACAAAGGAGAATAAGCGAAAAATCAATACCCCGATACAGAAATGATGGATGTGGGTTTGCCAGTCGGCAAATAATCTTGGTTTGCTATGTTTTTTACTATTGCGCGGTTGATTCCGATAACCTTTCCGCGCGTACAACTCTTTCATCTGTTCTTGTGGCAGTTCCGGATTCTCGATCTCCTGAACGCTTTCATAGCCGACCAGGACAAGCCATTGCTTAAACGGTTCCGCCTTGGACAATGGACTGGATGATTCGGAACATCCCTTTTATCGCGATACCATCGGGCAGATATTTTTCCCGTCAGCAGCATCCAGTGTCAGTCCGTGAAAAAACGTCACGACCTGACTTTCTTTACTGGAAATATGTTGCGTCTGTTATCTCCAATACGCGCCGGGACTGGCGTGGTACCAGTACGCCGCAAGCATTGATCATGGGAGCATACCGTACCATACCGTACCGTAATATTAAGGATCCATGCGGTTAGCCCCTGACTTGGACCACTTTTCCTTAAAAGATAGGTGTAAAGACCCCTGATTTACTATAATTCATTGGTTGCCGATTGCAAGCTTGCCCGTAGACCGCTTCCGGGGTTCCCCAATCCAGTGCGGAATGGATCCGCCGTGTGTTGTAAAAATTCACATAGCTTTGCACTCCCCAGCGCATTTGCGCCAGCGAACGATAATCGCTCGAATGGATATTTTCGTATTTAAGCGCCCACCAGAAACGCTCCATTTTGGCGTTGTCCAGACAGCGGCCCCGCCCGTCCATGCTGATACTGATAGCGTTATCCTTCAGCACTTTGACGAACTCACTGCTGGGGAACTGACTGCCCTGATCGGAGTTGAAAATCTCCGGTTTGCCGTAGCGGCGCAACGCCTCTTCCAGCGTCTAGATGCAGTGTCTGGTGCCATCGTATTGACCACGTTATAAGCCAACACCTTGCGGCTGAACAAGTCGATGATGGCAATCACGAACGCCCGACCGCCGCCGACCGCCGGACATGCTTATGGTTGACCTTGTAGCCCATTTTCTGCAATGCCGCCGTCGCCCGGGGAACTCCATAAAACGGCAAATCGATATACATCTGCTGCAATTCCTCCTTCAAAACCGCATCCTGATACTGTCGTTTGACGGTACGCCGAGGCTGATAATAATGGCTGGATTTCGGCACGCTCAACAACACCAACTGGCGCTTCACCGATAACTTCGGTTGCGCCGCCTCGATCAGATTTTTCCTTTCTTCAAGAGGTACTGATCGTACTTTTTTTGCAGAAATTCATTCTCCACCTTGAGCTGCCCGATCTGACGCAGCAGTTCTTCTTCCGGAAACTTGTTTTCGACGGCTTTTTCCTTCTGCGTGGCGAACATGTCCGGAAGCGATTCGAGCAGTTTTTTCTTCCACTGCGCCACCAGATTCGGGTGGATATTGTAATCCCCGGCGATCTCAGCTAAGGTCCTCTGCCCCTGTACCGCCTCTAACGCCACCTTGCTTTTGAACTTACTGTCATAACTCTTCTTCATTTTCCCGACTCCTTTTTTACTTTAATTAAGGAGTTTTTTACACTTATGCCAGTTGTCCAACTTTCGGGGAGAACCGCATACAAATAATGCCAGCCAGCCCCAAAGCGGAGCCAGCCAGGATGTAATAAAGCTATTAAGAAGACATTTCGTCGTTTCGATCAGAAACCAAATTGAAGTCATTTTGCAGCCAAAAATCCCCCCGAAACACGGCACATTTCTGCCGTTACAATGCATGTTTTCGGCATCCCTGACCAAGGATACTGGACCCTTGTTTTCGAGCAAATAACAGGTCTACTTCTGAAGAGTGATATATCGGTGATTTATTTTGAGCAGCAGGGAACTTTCTTGAAATAATGATAATCACATTGCAGGGAAGGACGCAAAATGTCCTACCCCTTGTGCTATCGTCGTCACACAATAAAACATCAGAAACTTTTCTTGCAATAAAATTTTTTGTGCGATAGTTTATAATCGCGACAATGGGGGAAATATGCCGGTCAATAAAAAACAGCCGCAGCGGTTATTACGTCTGGTGGAGTGTCTGAAGGAAAATCGCTATCCCAACTGCACCCGTTTCGCGCCGTTCGCCCCAAACCATCCAGCGAGACAATCACCATACTGCGGGACGACTTCAATGCGCCGATTGCTTTCGATGCGGAACACAACGGCTATTACCTCAAGCTCCATGGTTGGGACGTTGCGTGTCCGCCGCTGTTTGAAAAACAACAACTATTCCGTAATTATAATAAAACGTACAAAAATAACATTTACGCTACTCGTTGAGCTTGTATTAAGCAGGAAGTAAGATACCTTTCATATTGGATTGTTCTTGATATGATTAATTTATTGGTATTATTGAAAGGTTGTGCCGCTAAAATTCCAAAAGGACGAAGTTGATACCTGGGTAAAAGCTGGCGAATAATCGCGTAATGAATAACACAGCAAGTATGATGAAGAAATCTTCCTTAAAGAAAAAGAATATTGAACACGCGGAGTTGATGACCAGTCGCGGTCTTTTTAATCACCTTTTTGAAGCATGTAATATTTTGCGCGGGCCAATCGGGCATGACAGTTTTAAAGATTATCTTACGCCATTGCTTTATTTTAAACGTATTTCTGATGTTTGGGATGAAGAGAAGGCTGCGGCTCTCGAAGAGTCCGATGGCGATATGGAATATGCGATGTTTCCGGAACAACATACATTTGTAATACCGGACGGATGCCATTGGAATAACCTCAGGGAACGCAATGAGAACATCGGTTCGGCTATCATGGAATCGATGCGCGAAATTGAGCGTTGTAACCCGGATACCCTTTACGGTGTCTTTGGCACATTCTCAAAAGCGCAATGGGGGAATAAGTCGATTCTGGATGATTCCCGGCTAAAAGATTTGGTCGAACATCTCTCAAAACGCAAACTCGGCAACAACGATTATCCCACCGATCTGATGGGCGATGCGTATGAAATACTGCTCAAAAAATTTGCGGACTTGACCAAGGCCAAAGCCGGGGAATTTTATACTCCGCGCGCAGTGGTGAAGCTTTTGGTTCGTATTTTAGCCCCGCAGCCGGGCGAGTCGGTCTATGATCCGGCATGCGGTTCCGGCGGTATGTTGATCGAAGCCATTCATCGGATGAAATATTCGGATCTTTCCTGCGGACGGATTTTTGGCCAGGAGAAGAATATGACCAATGCCGCGATCGCGCGAATGAATCTCTTTTTGCACGGGGCGCGGGATTTTTATATCATGCAGGGTGACACCTTGCGCGATCCGAAAATTATTCAAAATGGCGCGTTGGCGCAATTTGATTGCGTGATTGCCAATCCGCCGTTTTCGCTCGATGCCTGGGGCGCGGATTTTTGGGAAAGTGATCCGTGGGGACGTAAGTTATGGGGAACACCCCCTCAGTCAAATGGCGATTACGCATGGATTCAACACATGCTCAGCTCAATGAAACCGGATACCGGGCGGGTTGGCGTGGTGCTGCCGCAAGGCGTCCTGTTTCGCGGGAATAAAGAAGAAGAATTGCGTAAGCAACTGATTACTTCGGACCAACTTGAATGCGTGATTACCTTGACCAATAATCTTTTTTACGGGGCCGGTGTTCCGGCGTGTTTGCTGATTTTCAGGGCGGTAAAAGCCGCGGATCGAGTCGGCAAAGTGCTGATGATCGACGCTTCTGAAATCTACACCGCAAAACGGGCGCAGAATGAACTTTCGGACGACGATGTTGATGCGATTTATCAGCTTTACTCTGATTTTACCGATGTGGAAGAGCGCGCCAAGGTGGTGACGATGCGGGATATCGAAGAAAAAGGATTTACCTTGTCGGTCAGCCGCTATGTTACGAAGAAAGTCGAGCCGCCGCGCGCATACAGCGAAGTCAAAGCGGAGTTTCTTGCTGCGTTTGAGGCGGTTAAGGCCGCGGAAAAGAAATTTACCTCGCTTCTGATCGAAGGAGGTTTTACCAAATGAAAAAAGTCAAACCCATTACCCTTGATCAGCTCGAAAAATATCTGTGGGGCGCGGCGGTGCTGTTGCGCGGTTCCATTGATGCGACGAGCTACAAAGAATATATTTTCCCGCTGCTCTTTTTTAAACGCACTTCCGATGTCTGGGATGAGGAATATTTTCAGGCATTGCAGGAAAGCGGCGGCGACAACGAATATGCCGCGGACGCTATGCATGTGGTGAATATCCCGGAAGGCGCACATTGGAACGATGTTCGGAACATTACCGAAAATGTCGGACAGGCGCTGGTGGCGGCGTTTAAGCGCATTGAGGATGCGAATCCGCCATTGCAGATCAAGGATCGTACCATTGGCGGCTTGCACGGGATATTCGGTTCGACCAAGCTCTGGACCAATAAACACACGATGCCGGACGAGCTGATCTCAAAATTGATCGAACACTTCTCCAAACAGACGTTGTCGATTGCGGCGTGCCCGGCCGATGAAATGGGCACCGGGTATGAATATCTGGTGGGTAAATTTGCCGACGATGCCGGACATACGGCGCAGGAGTTTTACACCAACCGCACGGTGGTGGACTTGATGACGCACATTCTGAAACCGCATGAGGATGATTCGATCTATGATCCGACCTGCGGTTCGGGCGGCATGTTGATCAAGTGCCTGACCGCCCTCAAGGAGCAGAAAAAAGAGTGGCGCGGCGTTAAGGTTTACGGGCAGGAATTGAATGCGATTACCGCGTCAATTGCGCGGATGAATTTGTTTTTGCACGGAGTCGAGGATTTCACCATTATCAACGGCGATACCTTGGCTAAACCGGCATTTATCAAAAACGGCAAACTCCAACAATTTGACATCGTGCTGGCCAATCCGCCATACTCGATCAAACAATGGAACCGCGAAGCGTTTGCCAGCGACATTTACGGACGCAATTTGTGGGGGACGCCGCCGCAGGGCCGCGCGGACTACGCCTTCTTTCAACACATTGTCGCCTCGATGAAGCCGGATACCGGACGTTGCGCAATCCTCTTCCCGCATGGGGTGCTTTTCCGCGACGAAGAACGCGAAATGCGTGAGAAGTTGCTCAAAGCCGACTTGGTGGAATGCGTGATCGGCCTGGGGCCAAATCTCTTTTTTAACTCTCCTATGGAATCGTGCATTGTGATTTGCCGGACGAAAAAGCCGAAATCACGCCAAAACGGTGTCTTATTCATCAATGCGGTCGATGAAGTCACGCGCAAAAACGCACAAAGCTATCTTGACGCAGATCATATAACCAAAATCGTCAAATCTTACGAAGACGGCGCCAAAAACAACGGCTTCTGCAAATTTGTCCCTTTAGATGAACTTGCCAGGAATAATTATAGCTTGAGTATTATACGCCATACACATAACAATAAGGTTGATTTTTCTGAACAGACCATAGATTTCAGTGATAGTTTGAATGAATGGTCCGAGGCGGCTGAAGCGGTGCGAAGTTCATATACCGATTTAATGAAAATGCTGGAGGCCCAAGCATGAAAAAAGTAACCTTGGGCGATGTGGCTTTTGAAGCAAAAAATACCTTTTCAGGAGATCGAACTAACGTCCCGGTTGTCGGGTTGGAACATTTGGATCCGGGCGAAGTCAAACTTTCCCGCTGGAATTCCGACTCTGAAAATACCTTTACCAAATCATTTCGTAAAGGTGAAGTCCTCTTTGGCCGCCGCAGAGCCTATCTCAAAAAAGCGGCAGTTGCCCCTTGTGACGGAATTTGCTCCGGGGATATTACGGTAATTGCGGCAAAAGAGGGAAAAATTCAGCCGGAACTGTTACCGTTTATTATTCAAAGTGAGCGTTTCTTTGATTTTGCCGTTAAAGGTTCGGCCGGTTCGCTTTCGCCTCGTGTAAAATGGGAACACTTGAAGCACTACGAATTTGAGTTGCCGCCGATCGAGGGACAGCGGAAATTGGCGGATTTGTTGTGGGCGGCCTATGAACTAAAAGAGTCATACAAAAAACTCCTCGCCGCCACCGACGAAATGGGGAAATCCCGATTTGTCGAGATGTTCGGAAGCCCGGAGTTTAACACAAAAAACTTCGCTGAAAAAAGTTTAGGAAACTTGTTTCGGATTGGGTCAAGCAAAAGGATTTTGCAATCGGAACAGGTTTTACATGGAGTTCCATTTTTGCGGATATCTGATTTGATGCAAAGAATAGAGGGTAAGCCAAACAACGCGACGCAGTTTGTTTCAGAAGCAATGTTTTCACTCCTTCAAAAGGACGGGCTTGTTCCGAAAACTGGGGATATTTTGATTACTTCGCGCGGTACGATCGGAAGTTGTTATGTCATTCAGCCTGATGACTGTTTTTATTTTCAGGATGGAATGATAAGCTGGCTTTCGGAACGGGATAGCGCCATAACCAATACTTATCTCGTTTACTTGTTTCAAATGCCGGGATTCAGAAAACAAATGGATAAAATGCTGGCAGGTTCTACTGTGGCGTATCTGTCTATCGCAATGTTGAAAAAAATTTCAGTAAGATGTCCTCCGCTGGTGCTTCAGAACGAGTTTGCGGCATTTATTGAACAGCTCGACAAATCAAAATTGGAACTGAAAGGTGCGATTGCGAAGCTGGAGCAGGTGAAGAAGTCGCTGTTGCCGTAAGGGGGGAGATTGCGAAGAATGAAAAAATTTATCATAGGGGATTGAGACAATGTTCAGCGAAGCGGATATTGAAGAGATGTTTATCGCCCGCGCCCGCGAAATCGGCTGGGAGTATGTGCCAGTCGCCGAAATGCCGCGCAAAGCCGATGCAGTGATGGTCGATATTTGGGTCAAAGAGGCGATTTTGCGCCTTAATCCCAAGTTAACGTCCGATCATGCCGAACAGGTGATTCATAGCCTCCGCGCCGCGATACTTGCCGTACAGCCGCATGATTTGGTTGCCGCCAATGAACAATTTCGCGATCTCGTTTTTGAACGCAATACGTATCCCTTCGGGCCCGATGGCGAGTATATCCCCGTTCGCCTCTTTGCCGAAGATCCCAACGAACTGCATTTGAACCGCTGCGTCATCACCAATCAGTGGAATTATCAGCGTGCCAATCACGACGGCGGCAAACGGCTCGATATTGTTATGCTGATTAACGGTATTCCGCTGGTCATCGGCGAGCTCAAATCTCCCGTTCGCGACTGCGTCAGCTGGGCCGACGGAGCTCAGGATATCCGCAGTTATGAGCAGAGCATTCCACAGATGTTTGTCCCCAATATCCTCTCGTTTGCCTCGGAAGGCAAGACCTTCCGCTACGGCTCCATCAACGCCCCCTTAACCAAGTGGGGCCCGTGGCACGAAGACGGTCATAAAGAAGGAAAACTCGAGTACGCCGTCAACAGTTTTTGTTCCATGTTGCGCCCGGATCGCATGATCGACTTTATGCGCTATTTCTCCATCTATGCGACCGACAAGAAACATCGAAAAATCAAGGTGATCTGCCGCTATCAGCAGTACGAAGGAGCCAATGCCATTGTCAAACGAGTCTTGACCGGTTACCCGAAACAAGGTCTGATCTGGCATTTTCAAGGCAGCGGGAAATCACTTCTGATGGTCTTTGCCGCGCAAAAACTGCGTATGAAAAAGGAGTTACATTCGCCGACCGTCATCATCGTCGATGACCGCATCGACCTTGAAACCCAAATCACCGCCGACTTTATGAGTGCGGATATACCCAATCTCGCCTCCGCCGGAAGCAAAGATGAGTTGATTGCCTTTCTTAATGCCGATCAGCGCAAAATTCTGATTACCACGATTTTCAAATTCGGGGACGTTACCGAAAAATTAAGCGATCGTTCCAACATCATTCTTATGGTGGACGAAGCACACCGCACCCAGGAAGGCAATCTTGGCGAAAAAATGCGCATGGCCCTTCCGAATGCCTTTTTCTTCGGCCTCACCGGAACACCGATCAATAAACTTGAGCGCAATACCTTCGCGAATTTCGGAGCCAAAGAAGATAAATCGGGCTACATGAGCAAATACTCCTTCTCCGATTCCATCCGCGACGGAGCTACGCTGAAGCTGGAGTTTCAACCGGTCCCGGTAGAGTTGAAAATCGACAAAACCACGCTCGATAAAGAGTTTGCCGAACTCACCGACCAGATCACCGACGAAGAACGCAGTACCCTGGTCCGCAAAACCAATGCCGAAGCTCTTTTCTCCGCGCCCGACCGGATTCGGAAAGTCTGCGCTCATATCGTCAACCACTTTTTGACGTCCATTGATCCGACCGGGCTCAAAGCACAGGTGGTGGTTTACAACCGCGATTGTTGTGTGAAATACAAAAAAGAGCTCGACGCGCACCTTGGCACCACCGAGGCGACCGCCATTGTCATGCACACCGACGGCGATAAAAGCGATGTATACAAAGAGCATAAACTCGATCGAGACTCCGAAGCAAAACTCCTCGACCGCTTTCGCGATCCGCAGGACCCGTTGAAAATCGTTATCGTCACTTCCAAGCTCCTGACCGGCTTCGACGCGCCGATCCTCCAGTGCATGTATCTGGATAAACCGATGCGCGATCATACGCTCCTGCAGGCAATCTGCCGCACGAATCGCGTTTACGACGAGCGCAAAACGTGCGGATTGGTGGTCGATTACGTCGGTATTTTCGATGATGTTGCCAAAGCACTCGCATTTGATGACGAAACCATTCGCAAGGTGATTTCCAACATCAATGAGATTCTGAAAAAAATACCCGAACTTATCGCCAAGTGCCTGGATTATTTTCCCGGTGTCGATCGGTCGGTCGGCGGCTTTGAGGGGTTAAGCGCAGCACAAGAGTGCTTACCTGACAACGCTACCAAAGACCGTTTTGCCGCGGATTTTCTGGTTTTGACCAAAGCGTGGGATATCGTTTCTCCCGATCCCAATCTGGAAATTTTTAAGGATGATTATGTCTGGCTCTGCCAGGTTTACAACAGCGTAAAACCGGTCAGCCAGCTGGGGTCCTTGATCTGGAAGGTGCTTGGAGCGAAAACCATTGAACTGGTGCATCGCCACGTTACCACCATCGACATTGGCAGTGATGAAGAATTGCCGAATCTGGTCATTGATCCCCATGTACTTGACAACCTCATCTCCGAAGCCGATGCCAAGAAAAAGGGCAAAAAAATCGAGATAATGCTCATTGCCCGTTTGCGAAAGCATGCGAACAATCCAAAATTCAAAGCCTTTGCCGAAAAACTCGAAGAGCTCCGCGAACGTTTGGCTCAAGAACTCATTACCAGTATTGATTTTCTGAAGAGCTTGTTAACTCTCGCAAAAGATGTCGTCGAAGCCGAAAAAGAGGTTGAACCAGAAGATAAACGCGCCAAGGCCAAAGCCGCTTTGACTGAACTCTTCCAAAGCATCAAAAATCCCGAAACCCCGGTCATAGTCGAGCGAATCGTCAACGACATTGATTCTCAAATCGTCGAGATAGTCCGCCGTTTCAGCGATGCGTTCAATACCGTTTCCGGTCGTCGCGAGATCCAGCAACGCTTACGCAGCACCCTTTACATCAAATACAAAATCAAAGACAAGGACGTATTCGAAAAAGCCTACAGCTACATCGAACAGTACTATTAATTGTACCCCGGTGAAGATGAGTATCTCCAACAATCAGGGAAACGGTAAAGGCAAAATTTATAGTCATCGTAAAGCGCATTTTTCGACAGTATGGTTATCTACAGATGCTTGCCTCTGAAACCGTAATGAAGCAAGCATGTATTGAATGACACAGCAGAGAACATTTCTCGAGTTTACGTTTCGGGTTCTTGCGGAAACTAAAGCAGCAATGGCGCCAGATGAAATTTGGACATCGGTGTCGGGAGAAAAGCTGAAGACTCTGATTAAAAGCAACGGCAAAACGTGGAATGGTCGATGCCTTCACCGGCGTGAAAGATTGTTTTTTGCCAAACTAACCGATGACAGTTGAAAAATAGAAAGACGAGATCACATTAAGCATATGAAACAAGACCGGGATAAAAGAATATTGGGAAACGGGAAGAAGGAAATGTCCATAGTTCGCTCGTCGGCTGCGGAATATCTGACTTTTATAGCCGCGCATGGCGAAGGCGGAGTGGAAGTCATATATGCGGATGAAAATATCTGGTTAACCCAAAAGATGATGGCGGCGCTTTATGACGTAGAAACCAATACCATCAATTATCATCTGAAAAAGATTTTTGCGGACAGTGAACTACAGGAAGATTCAGTTATTCGAAAATTTCGAATAACTGCGGCTGACGGCAAAAATTACCATACGAAGTGATTCAGGATCGGTTGTATGAAAGCGATTTTGATAGAGAGTTAAAAAAGCTGGCGGAAAGCGAACCGGAATAGTATGCAGAATCCGGGAACGGAGAAATACAATCAGACAGCAAACCGGCATTTTGAATATTGACGCGATCAATCGTTATGCCGCTTGATATTTTGTTTGATTCCTGTAGAATATGGAATGCAAGGGTTCGACGC
The DNA here is from genome assembly GCA_003246475.1 of Lentisphaerota bacterium. Lineage (GTDB taxonomy): Bacteria > Verrucomicrobiota > Lentisphaeria > Victivallales > SZUA-371 > SZUA-371. The sequence goes on along the minus strand of QKAL01000091.1, from coordinate 5,182 downwards.
GAGGATTGAAACTATGAAAAATGAGCTTAAAATGACGATTTTTAAGAGGTGCCATTTGGTACCGTTTTAAGCCTCCGAGGTGCCGGAAAGTACCGTTTTAAGACGGTTTTATTTTGAGCACGGCAATGGCTAAATTCGATATTTTTGAGCGTGATTTGATGTTTTTGACTGTTTTTTGAGGCTGGTGATAATTGATCTAGATGCCCATCCCAGGCACCACTTCTTTTTGCCTCAAATTTACATTTCTCTGAGCTCAAAACGGCAAGCCGATACTAGATGACTGTTTTTCTTGTGTTATGGTTCGTTATGCCCCGTTATGGGGCGTTATTCCAATAATTCCTGCACATTCCTGGACAAGAATTTTGAAGAGAGGGCATGATTGACATGGCGGCCTAAAATTAATTTTCTTTGAATCCGTCTTTAACATATCGGATTGAAGGCTGAATTATTGTCTTTGTCATCAGGGCTGTAATCCATGTTCCGACAAAGCCTATAAGTGGCGCTGCAATGAAAACAAAGATATATTCGTCATCATACCAGCAATTTCCGTTATTTCCCAAATGCGGTTCTTTCCGAAAGTTGGACAACTGGCAAAAATGTAAAAGTTGTTAGTCCGGTTAAATAGATGAAGAGTTGCGACTGCAGGTTCAAAAGCAAATTAGTTTGGGAAAATATCCCGATGCTTTAGAACCAGAAGGCGTCGTCGGCTTGGAACATCATCTCGTTTTTTTCATAAACTTTTCGCAGTGCCTGGTTTAAAAAGCGTTCATAGCGCGCGGCGAGGCGTGGCTTACGGTAATTGAGCGCAATCTGTCTGGCATTTCTCAGATAAAAGACCAGCAGTTCATCGTGCGTGTAAGGCGCTCCGTATTTTTGCAGGAAGTAATATCTGATCTTGTACTTTAATTTTGCATTGCCAATATCTTTTGAGATCTGATCTGAATGCATGGTCGATTGGCGGTGAATACGATAAATCGACAATGGTTCGTCAATATAGCCGATTTTATAACCCCGGGCACAGGCTTCGATCCAATACATATGATCGAAAGTTACCCATTTGGTGATACTTTGAATCATCTCCTGCATGATCCGCAGTATTTCAATCCGGAAACATACTCCGCAGCTTTTGATGAAATTTCCGGAAAACAGGTCGTTATAAATATTCCCTTCCGGAATGCCCGGCCGTCCTTTGACATAAGGGGACAGTTGCTGGTTTTCTTCGAAATAATAACTGGCCCCCCCGTGAACAAGGCCGTAATCCGGGTGTGCATCCAGAAAATCCACCTGCTTTTGAAGGACGTATGGATGCTCAAAACAATCATCTCCATTACAGAACGAGATGTATTTGCCGCGGCATGATTTCCATGACTCGATGGAATTGTACTGTGCCAGAAATTTGTAGGTCAGGCTTATACGCCTGTCCCGCACAAAGTGAAAAATTATATCGGGGTATTTTTCCGCAAACTCATGACATATTTCCGACGTGCCGTCGGTAGAACCGTCGTCGCCGATAACCACCTCGAATTTGAAGTCAGTCTTTTGTGAGACAAAGGATTCCAGCGCCTGACGGATATACGCTCCGTGATTATATGTGGTACAAAGCACTGTAAGTTTGGGATTGTCATCAATCATGATTTGCCTCCATGTTGCCCGCCATGGCGGAAATTGCCGCCGCAGTGGCGTCAAGAAACTCCGGCGTACCGCGATAAAGTTGTTCGAATGCGACCAGTTTTCCCATTGCTTCCGGCAGCGCCTCCTGTCTCGCCGGATTTGAACCGATAATCTGGATTTTTCGCCTTATCAGCTCCATGCCTGCATAGGGGTCGTCTTTATAGATAGGCAATGCCTGGTCGATGACCTGTTCGGCAACGCTCAACGCATTGCCGTTGATACAGTAATCGATCAGTGCCATCGGGATGCCGAAATCGTTTATTCCCATATTTACCGCAGCCTGCAATACGTTTTGAATGTCCTGTTTTGCCCGTTGCCGGTTCTCTACCATAGCGCCGAGGACTGCCAGCAAAACGGGAATATCGTCGCGGCTGCATAGCAGTTTTGCCCCGGATTCAATGTCATCAAACCAGCGGCGGTTATTTTGCCGAAACCAATCGATACAGTGCTGTCCCACCAGATCCCGCGCCGTATCCATGATGTCGCCGCGGCATTCGCGCCGCCAGCGATAGATACGCGAATCGCGATATCTTTGCTCTCTGGTATGCTGGTGTTCGCCGCGCCATAGGTATGCCCCGATAAAGGTATTGTCGAAATGGAAGGTGCCGTTGAGCGCCAGGCGAAGATGGAAAAAGGAGTCGTGTCCGACCGGCGATTCCTGCAATCCAGGTACATTAACGTAGCCGTTGACTTGTAACGCTGCGGCGCGGCGGATCAACAATGCTCCGGCGGGAACCGGATTGGTACTGAATATCTTGAAATAGCTGAGCGTATGACCTTTGACGAAAACAATTTTCCGGTTCTCCAGATCGTATCCGGCGACTTTCCCATATACCCCGCTGAGAACCGGTATTTGATCGAGTATTGTCCGTAAACGGTTAATCCCCTCCGGCAGCAAAAGGGTGTTGCCGCACAGCGGAAGAATGTAGTCCGCCGAAGTGGAATTGAGCATATGCCGGCGGGCATTGACGATTCCCTCGTTACGGCGCTCAATACGGATTCGCGCGTCGGATACATATGGTGCAAGTTTGGCAAAACCTTCGTCTGTGCCTTCGTAAACGATATAAAATTCGGTATCATCGGTCATACATTTAAGAACCGATTCGATTGTCAATTGGAGATTGGCGGCAGCGTCATGCAGATATAGTTGTATGCTTATGGATGACATTATACTTCTTTCATCGTTGAAATTGTTTTTCCAAACAGTTACGCAAGGTCTCCGCCACATTGGCAAACATGTATCCGGCAACGGCTTTTCGACCCTTGCGAACCATTTTTCGACGAAACTCGTTGTCGGTAAATATTTTTTCCAGCAGTTGATCCATTTCTGCCGGAGATCGGTAGGTCAAAAGCGCATCTCCGAAAATCATTTCATGCCCGGCCAGATCGTCGGAGATCACCAGTCCGCCGGTCGCCATCACGTCGAGTATGCGCGGATTTAGAAAGCCTTCGCGCCGCATGTCCTCATGGTGGTCGTTGAGTATTACGGTATAGGCGTTGTAGCATTTGTTAAGATTGGTATTGTCGATACCGAATCCCTTATAACACTCTCCGAGTTCCTCTTTGCTCCATCCTGGGCCGTAGACGTCCAGGCGCGAACGCCATTTGTCCCCCAGTGAAAGGATGTCGCGTATGATCGGGCGACCGGTTTTGCGCCGGTTACCGACAAATAGAATACGTTCGACTGGGTTAAAACTTTCCAGAGGCACGGAGAATGCAGTGGCTCCGATCAACGGTTCCGCATCCAGTCCCATTGCCCGGATCTTTTCAATATACAGCGGCGACAGGGAATATATCCGGTTGAATCCGGACAGCATTTCCCTGGTTACCTGGTCCGGATGGCTGTGGAGCCATATCATCTTATACCCCTTGAAGCCGTTCAGTATTTCCGGCGGAGTGATTCCATGCAGATAAAGCAATGCCTCCGCATCGCACAGACGGTCCACTACATCGACTCCGGTAGTGGAGAGGGCTTTTTTCAGGTGGGTTGAAAACCAGTGGTCGCCATCGACCTTGCGGATATGCTCATCCACGCCACAGACATCAGCGCGAGAGAGGACCATTAGTCTGGGCAAATGGAAAACCTCTGTCGCGGTCTCATGGCAGAAAACTCCGTCGGCGCTTTTCAATACATTTATAATGGAAGTAGTATCGGTTATCATGATAGTCATGGACTTACACGCTTCCAGATGTTCCCTGAACGGGCCGATTTTCTCTTCATCTTCCCCTTTTGCCGTCATGGCACGTATTTTCATCTCCAGGGAAGTTTTTATCGCGAAAGGATTGTCCTTGAAACGCTCGGCGGTCATGTGCGAAACCGCTTCCGCGTTGTCCCATTCATTGTTCATCGCATAATAATCGAACAGCCGGACATAGCATCCGAAATCATCTTTATATATTTTGAGTGCGTTGGTGAGAATGGAGAGGCGGTCATGGTTATTGTGGACGTGGAGCAGCAGCCAGCCGAAAATCTGCATAAGAATGTTTTTATTGGGAAAATTTACCGACATTTCCCCATCCACCACATTCTGGATCAGTTCGCGGTAGGTGTCGTGGAAATATTTCATGATGTAGTCATGGGCGATCTGATACTGCTCGGTTTTAGTCCAGGTTATCTGTCCTTCACGGGTGCGGTACAGGTAGGTGAAGTTGTTGTCAAAACCGATGTCTCCGACGATACCGAGGCGTTGCCACATGAAATAATCGCAGGCGACGTTAAGCTGTTTACCCTCGTGTTGGGGCTTCATATAATTTCCGGCGGCCAGCAAGGATCGGCGGCGGATCATACAACCGCCGTGGCCGGCAGGGTTTGCATCGAAGATAAGGAAGTTGCTGTATGGCCTGCCGGTATAATAACGCACCTTGCCGGTCTCTTCATCCCAAAGTACTGTTTTGCCGTAAATAGCGGCGTGGCCGGGATGTTGGTCCAGAAAATCGGCATGGCGTTTCAGGCGCCCGGGGATAAACAGGTCATCGGCATCGAAAGGCACGATATATTCCGCGTCGGTTATATCCACCATTTTTCGCCGTGTCATGGCGATACCGAGGTTCTGAGGGTTAGTCTCCAGCCTGATCCTGGTGTCGGTCGATGCAAAATCTTTGATTAGTGCGGGGGTGTTGTCGGACGAACAATCGTCGACGACCAGCAGTTCGCAGTCATCATCCATATCTGCCATGATTGATCGCAAACAGGGAATAACGTATTTCTCGACATTATATACTGGAACCTGTATGCTGATTTTCATAAGCCATCTTTCTGCTTTTTTTAAACTATATAGTTATATATCGACAAAAGCAAAGAGAAAATTAGATATTGTAATGGCAAAGAAAAAATAAAAAGACCGGCCTTAATAAAATCCGACCGGTCTGTTTATATTTATAACGTTACAGGTTGATTTCGCCTGCCGGTTGGGGTTCCCCGAGAACAACCTTTTTCGGCAGCGCCCACATGGCTCCGGTTATGCCGTCAATAGCGAATCCGAACGGCATGAATACATTCCCCCAGTACAGT
>QKAL01000090.1 GCA_003246475.1 Lentisphaerota bacterium | reverse complement strand
TTTGGCCTCGTTGATCTGGAGTTCATACTTATCGAGCATGACGCGTTCGATGCGACCGTCAATCAACGGGTCGAGATTGCCCATCTTTTCAATGATCTTCTGGTATGCTGCGATTGCCTCGTCGAAGCGGTTGGCGCGGTGGTAGTAGTCTGCCAGTTTGCGATAGTTATCGATGGCATCGTCGCCGTTGGCGATGGTTTTTTCATATTGTTCGATCATCACGGCAATATCGTCCTCGGAACGGGCGATCCGGTCTTCCTTTTCCAGGAACATAGATTGTTCGCCGTCCTTCAGTTTATTATGGAAATCGCCGTCTTCGGTCCAGTGGCCCTTTTCCATGCTTGCCAGAGCCGCGGCTTCGCGAAGCTCCTGTTCGGCCTCAAGGCTGTTGGGGTGCATCTGGGCAATCTGCTGAAAAATCTGAAGTACTTTGGTGCCTTCACCGCGTTTGCGGTACAGTGCTGCAAGATTACGCAGATTGGTTTCATTCTTTGGCGCGTATTCTTTAAAAATAATATACGCCTCAATAGCAATGGTTTCGGCATCTGCGGCGATAGCTGCTTCAGCCAGCAGATTAAGGGCGGTGGGATCGGAAAGGTTGTTGCCCAGCAAATCTTCGGCCATTGCCATAGCCTTAAGGGGGTCCTTCTTGATCGTGGATTTTATCTTAGGAGCCTGAAACTTGTTTTTCATGGCACTGGATAATTTTGCAAAGCCGCCCAGCCGTTCAGTCAGCTGGCGCTCCACATTCCGCAATGCTTCTCTTGCTGCCAGAAATCCCGGTTCCTTTTTGACGATAGTCTTGTAAAGTTCTCGAGCATACTCCAGATTGTTTTTCTTGGAGGCTTCGCCGGCTTTCTGGAACGTATTACGCAATCCGCTAGAGATGTCGTTAAGCTGTTTTATTTCCATGTTTTAACGTTTCCTGTTTGCAGCAATGTCATAAATAAATGTATATTAAGGCATTCAAAAATTATATTGAAATGAACATATTTCAAGCAGTATTCGTAAAAACTCCTTAAAAAGGTTGAAAAATGGGGGTTTTTAATAATAATGCAATTGAGCCGTTCTGGTTTTGCAGTATATTGGCTCTCGATAGAGCAACGTTAATTGAGAGTAATTGATTCATGGATACAAATGATACGATAGCCGCGATATGTACGGGAAGCGGCGGTGCGATTGCCATTATCCGGATTGCCGGCACCGGTGCGTTGGAGTTGGGAAATCGCGTCTGGCAGGGCAGTCGAAAACTTGATGTGACGGTTGCGCGGCAGATGCTGCTGGGGGGGGCGCGCTTTGTTTCTGGGGGTGGAGACCGTGCATTGGCGGTGTATATGCCGGGACCAGCGAGTTATACCGGTGAGGATATAGTGGAAATACATTGCCATGGCGGCAACCTCGTGGCCGGGAAAATTCTGGAAGCGGTATTGCAGTCTGGCGCGCGGATTGCCGAGCCTGGCGAGTTCACCTACCGCGCATTTGTCAATAACAAAATGGATTTGACGCAAGCCGAGGCTGTCGCCGATATCATTAATGCCGGCAGTAATATGGCATTGCGTCTGGCGGAACGGCAGAGTTCCGGTGTGCTCGGGAATAAGATAAGGGGGATTCGCGATCTTCTGGTGGATATATTGGCGGAAACCGAATCGCGTATGGATTTTGCCGAGGAAGATTTGGACTGGACTCCGGCGGAACAGACAGCCGCAAGCCTGAATGAATTATACGAACAGGTCAGTAAACTGTATGATTCGCGCAAAGAGGGGATTATTCTGCGTAATGGCATCAGGGTGGTGATTGCCGGGCGGCCTAATGCCGGGAAGTCCAGCTTGCTTAATCTGTTACTTGGATATGACCGGGCGATAGTTACTGCGATTCCGGGAACAACCCGCGATACGCTGGAGGAACCGGCGCACTTGCGGGGAATTCCGGTCCGGTTGATTGATACAGCCGGGATTCGCGAGGTCGATGACCTGATAGAAGGCATGGGCATTGACCGCAGTAAGAAATCGTTGTCACAGGCGCAGATAATTTTATGGCTGCTGGATGCTTCCGCCGCTGAACTTGACGCTGAACTTGCGGAGATGCGGCGTCACCTGCCTGAAAATGCTCCGGTTATCGTGGTGTGGAATAAAATGGATATGGCGGAAGGACGGGCGTTGCCGGAGATTGCGGAAACGGCGGTCAGTGTGTCTGTGGTGAGAAATGAAGGCGTGGAGGAGCTGCTGAACGCTTTTGAAAAGGCGGTCTGGCAATATCCTCACGAGGCAGAGCCGGAATTGGCGGTTAGCGCCCGGCATGCGGCTTTGCTGGAAATTGCCAGAGATTCACTTCCGGAGGCGATGTCGACGCTGGTTGAGGAGGATTGGGAATTGGCGGCGGTGCATCTGCGTGAGGCGATTGACTCGCTGGGGCAGATAACCGGCGAGACAGTGGCTCCTGATATCCTCGATAATATTTTCAGCCGTTTCTGTATTGGTAAATAGTAAATTTCAGCTTGTATTTGTGACGCTGAACGATATAGTTTTTTCGATGCCGGACACGTATTCCGAGTGTTCGGATTATTAATTACAGGCATAGCCCCATACGGGTGACGGGAGATCGAGGAGTGCTTCAATATCTGGCAAAGCGCATATTGCTGGCAATGATGACGTTGTTTGTCATCATGGTAATCAGCTATGTCCTGATGCGACTGGCGCCGGGCGACCCTACCCGCAGCCAGATTTTAAGCGATAGCGGTGTTGCTTCCAGCGGAATCGACGCAAAGAAAGGTATTGCGAGGAATGAAGCGGTCCGGAAAAAGCTGCACCTTGACGAACCGATTTATATCGGTTTCGGTTATTGGCTGGAACGGTTTGTCCTGCATGGTGATCTGGGGGAATCGGTTTCGGTTGACAAGGGGCGTCCGGTAACGGATCTGATTATGGAACGGCTGCCGGTGACGTTGCGGTTGAATATAATGGCTGTGCTCATAACCTATCTTCTGGCAATCCCGCTCGGTATATATTCATCGGTGTTTCCCGATACAAAATCGGATCGGCTTATCTCTATTTTTCTGTTTTTTCTCTATTCCCTTCCGGTGTTCTGGGAGGCTTTGATGTTGCAGGCGGGGGTATGTGTCGGAGGGTTATGGCCGATATTTCCGCTGAAGGGTATTACGCCGGTGGACGTGACCGGGCTTACGACTTCGCAGATATTGTTTGATGCTGTGATGCGGTATGTTCTGCCGGTGGCCTGTTTAAGTTATGCCGGTTTTGCGGGACTGTCACGATATGCCCGTTCGGGGATGATCGAGGTGATCAATCAGGACTACATCCGGACTGCACGTGCCAAAGGAGTCCCGGAGTTGCTGGTGATATTCAAACATGCGCTGCGCAATGCGATGATAATTCTGGTGACTCTTTTTGCCGGTCTTCTCCCTGGGTTGGTGGCGGGAAGCATCATTGTCGAGCATGTTTTCAGTATCCCCGGGATGGGGGATCTGTCGATGCTGGCTCTGTCAAGCCGCGACTATCCGTTGCTGATGGCGTTGTTCGGTTTCGGGGGCGCGTTGACGTTGGGCGGGATAATGCTTTCAGACCTGCTCTATGTGGCTGTTGACCCGCGTATTACGTTTGCCGGAAAGAAATAAGCACAAAACATATGAGGTTTGAGGAATGAACAGGAACAACAGTGAGGGTGCAACTGATAGCGGAATTCCGGCATATCTTGCCGATAAAGATTTTCATAAGGCGGTAAAAGGGCGGCTGGAAGAGTTTGTAAAATTTAAACGTGATATCCAGTCCAGATATACCGAGGCGCAGGGCATGAGCGGAACCCGGATCGCTAAAATGAAGCTGCAGTTGACGGAGCTGGAGCGTGTTCAGCAATTGACGGAACAGACTTTGCATGATATTTCAGCTCTGGACCATGATTCCTGGCCGGAGGAGAAATTGACCGGGGAGCTGGCTCAGGCAATGAAAAAGCTGGATAACTTTCGACTTGAACTTATCCGGCAGAGTGCGCGACTGGATGAGATATTCAGTTCGGAAAAGGGCGAGGATAAAAAAGGTGATAAGGGATCGGCGGTACTTGATATAATGTCCTTGTCATTCGGGCAGTTGTTGCGGCTTGGGCTGATCGTCTCCTTGCCGCTGGTTATGATTCTGTCGCTGGGACTTGCTGTTCTGGCGGTTGCGGTATATTTTTCAACAAGGATCTGAACGATATGGCGCGTCCCGGCAAAAAAAAGTTTGAACCGGTCGATTACCTGATGCGGACCGGGGAGCGGCGACGTCTGACCAATTATCTTCGCGCCGGCAATTCCCGGCGTTTTGCCGGCCGGAAGTTTATCGGGCATGCGATAAAGCGAAACCGGGTGGTTTTGGCTCTGGTGGCTCTGGCGATAATTGTTATTGGAATGATTTACGTGTCTCGATAGTGGAAAAAAAGCGAAAAAAAATCTTTGCGGCGCTTAAAAAAAAGCGAAACGGGATTAGATTTAGAGAGCCCTGAATCCGTACCGCGTTTTTTGGTTTCAGATACAATATCTGACGGGTCCCGGGATGATTTATGTTAAACGTTCACAATAATCATAGAATGGAGTAGATGATGGATTATAGAATTGAGATATCGCCCCTGGAAAATTGGCATGATCCCCGTGGCGAATCAATAAAGAAGCAGATCAGGGATTTTTTGGGTATGGATGTGGGCCGGATTAAGACCCGCGATGTTTATACGGTTAAGGCCGATATTTCTGTGGCGCAGGCTGAAAAGATTGCCAGAGAGCTGGCGAATCCGGTGCTGCAGCGCGGTATCGTCGGCGAGTCGCGTCCCGACGGTGTATGTTTTGATTTTCTGGTTGTTGTTGGCTTCAAACCCGGTGTTACCGATAATGTCGGTCGTACTGCGGGGGAAGCCGTCAGCGATATCATCGGCCGCAAGCTGAACGATGACGAAAAGGTATTCAGCTCGGTAGAATATATGTTTTTCGACAAGGTTGACGCGGGCAAGGTTGAGCATATTGCCAAGGATCTGCTGGCCAACGAACTGATTGAGTCAGTCAGTATCTTCTCCGGTGACGAAGTGGTTAAAAACGGTATTCCGCTGAACCTGCCGCTGGTAAGCGGAACCGGCGGCGGGCAGGTGCGCAACTACGATCTCGAAGTAAGCGATGCCGTGCTTATGGATATCAGCCGCAAAGGTATTCTGGCGCTCAGTCTCGACGAGATGAAGGCGATTCAGGGATATTTTCGCAAAGCTCAGGGGCGTGATGGTGTAGGGCTTTCTTCTTCCCCTACCGACGTGGAGCTGGAAGTCCTTGCCCAGACATGGTCGGAACACTGCAAACACAAGATTTTTGATGCGGCGATCGAATATACCGATGAGAATGGCAATAAGGAGAATATCGTCTCCTGCTATAAATCATTTATCAAGAAGAGCACCCGCGAGATCGAACAGGATGTTGACTGGCTCGTTTCTGTCTTCCATGACAATGCCGGGGTTATCGCATTTAATGACAAGGTCAATCTGGTTTACAAGGTTGAAACGCACAACAGCCCGTCGGCGCTTGACCCTTACGGCGGTGCGATGACCGGTATCGTCGGTGTTAACCGTGACCCGCTCGGTACCGGGCAGGGGGCGGATCTGCTGATCAACGTATGGGGTTATTGCCTCGGGTCTCCGTTTACCGATATGAAAGATGTTCCCGAAGGTCTGCTGCATCCCCGCCGTCTGCGCGACGGTATTCACAAGGGGGTCATCGACGGCGGTAATCAGAGCGGTATTCCGTATGGCTTGGGCTGGGAGTATTTCGATGAGCGTTATTGCGGGAAGCCGTTGGTCTATTGCGGTACCGTTGGGACCCTGCCGCGCAGCATCAACGGGATTGCCGGACATGAAAAATCAATCAAGCCGGGCGACCTTATTGTGATGGCGGGCGGACGCATTGGTAAGGATGGTATCCACGGGGCGACTTTCTCCAGCGAAGAACTGCATCAGGAGAGCCCCACACAGGCAGTGCAGATCGGCGACCCGATCACCCAGAAAAAGATGTCGGACTTCATCTTCGAAGCCAGAACCAAAGGTCTTTACCGTTTTGTGACCGACAATGGCGCGGGTGGTCTTTCCTCCAGTATCGGGGAAATGTCCGAACTGTGCGGCGGTTGCTGTATGGATCTGAAGAAGGCCCCCTTGAAGTATGCCGGTCTTGATCCCTGGGAGATTCTGGTTTCGGAAGCTCAGGAACGTATGAGTTTCGCGGTACCGCCTGAAAATATCGAAGCGTTTGTCGCGCTGGCGAAGTCTCGTAATGTAGAAGTCACCGTAATGGGCGAATTTACCAATACCGGTAAATTCCATATGACTTACGGCGACAAGACCGTTGCGTATCTGGATATCGAATTTATGCATTCCGGACTGCCCCGGATGCAGCTTAAGGCCAAATGGCAGCAGCCGGTATTTAACGAACCGAAGATTGACGGCCGCAACCTTGAGCAGGATATCAGTGAACTGATCGGCCGCCTCAATATCTGCTCGGATGAGTACAAGGCCCGCCAGTATGACCACGAAGTCAAAGGCTTAAGCGTTATCAAGCCGTTTGTCGGCAAGGAACGTGATGTGGTCAGCGACGCCACCGTGACTATGATCGAGCAGCTTTCCACCGAAGGCGTGATCCTTTCCGCCGGTGTTCTGCCGCGTTACAGCGATATCGACACATGGCACATGATTGGTTCGGTGATCGACTTGGCTGTACGTCGCGTGATTGCTGTCGGCGGTAAACTCGGTCATATCGCCGGGCTGGATAACTTCTGCTGGCCGGATCCGGTCCAGAGCGAAAAGACGCCCGATGGCGAATACAAACTGGCTCAGCTGGTCCGGGCAAACAAGGCTCTTTATGAATATACCAAGGCGTATAAAGTTCCCTGTATTTCCGGCAAGGACAGCATGAAGAACGACAGTACCCGTGGTGGTAAGAAAATTTCCATTCCCCCCACCGTGTTGTTCAGTGCCATTGCTAAAATGAATGATATCCGTAAAGCGGTTACACTTGACGCAAAATGTGTCGGCGATGTGCTCTATGTTATCGGTAATACCAGCGCTGAATTGGGCGGAAGTGAATACTACGCCATGCTCAACGCCACCGGTAACAATGTGCCTAAGATCGATCCGGAATACGCTATGAATATTTATCGGCGTGTATCCGAGATTACCGAAAAGGAACTGGCTCATTCGCTTCATACGCCTTCAATCGGGGGGCTGGCGGCTGGGTTTGCGAAAGTCGCGATGGGCGGCAGACTCGGGTTGGCGATAGATGTGGACGCGATTCCGGCAGTTTCCGGCATGACTTCGGCGGAGAAGCTGTTCTCCGAGTCGAACAGCCGGTTTATCATGACGGTTGCGCCGCGTGATGCTGCGACGGTAGAGAAAATGCTCGAAGGCGTTCCCTTTGCCAGAATCGGACAGGTCATTGACATGCCTTGCCTGATGATAAAGAACGGTGATAAAGTTCAAACCGAAGTTTGTCTCGATAAATTGCTTAAGAGTTACAAAGGAACTCTTAATGGCATTTGAAAATAGTTGAACCGGCGTTATATAGTAACAACAGAATATAATGCCGGTTCTTTTATCAAAACGTCAGGGGCGGAAAGTGGGGAATTTATGGTAGCCAGGATTGTCAAGAAAAAGAAGAAGCGTAAGGCGCATGACGATAATCCGATGACCACCTCTCAGGTGTACATGCGGAGTATCCTCGATTACTCATTGTTGTCCCGGGAGGAGGAAAATCAGCTGGCTGATGAAATCCATCAGACGGATGAAGTCCTCAGCGAGGAGGCGCGGGCCAAATTGATAAAAGCCAATTTGCGTCTGGTGGTCAAAATTGCCAATGATTTTGCCAACAAGGGATTACCCAAGCATGACCTGATTTCCGAAGGCAACATCGGGTTGATGAATGCCGCGCAGAAGTTTGATCCAACCAAGGGCGCTAAATTCAGTACTTACAGTACTTGGTGGATAAAGCAGGCGATGCGACGCGCTTTGGCGGAACAGAGCCGTACTATCCGTGTTCCTATTCAGTCGGTGGAAAAGATCGCCAAAATCAAGTCGGTGCAGAAACGGCTTGAGGAGGCCCTCGGTCGCAATCCATCGGACGAGGAAATAGCCGTCGAATTGGACTTCAGCAAACGAACAGTTGCGGAATTGCGTTACGCCAGTCTGACCACATCTTCTCTGAATGAACCTATTGTTGACGGAGAACAGGGGGAGGTTGGGGATTTTATCGCCGACAACGAAAAAAACACTCCGGATCAGATGTTGGGGGATTTTGAGTCTGTGGATCGCCTGAAGGCGTTGGTTGATCGGCTCCGGGATCGCGAGAAAGATGTTCTGACCATGCGTTTCGGTCTGAATGGCAGCCCGCAGATGACGCTTGAGGATGTTGGTGAAAAGCTCGGCTGTACCCGTGAAAGAGTCCGCCAGATCCAGAATAAAGCCATTCGCAAACTGAAGCAGATGCATTCCGGCGAGGATTAATTCTCAAAATGAAGGGAGTATATGGCCTTATATTCCCACAATACTTTTTCCGCTGATGAGTCAAATGCCTGAACCTAATGATATTTATCTTCATGATGAACAGCGCAATCTCTGGTTGACGCTGGATGACGGCGAGTTGTTTTCCTTATGCCGTCATGAAAATTACATTGCTTCCGGCCGTGGAGGACAAAAACGTAACAAGACGTCCAACGCTGTACGATTGACACATCTGCCGACCTGCATTGTTGTTTCCGATTGTTCCACCCGTTCTCAGCATGATAACCGTGCCAGCGCTTTATTTAAGTTGCGATGTGAACTGGCTATGAGGGTCCGCTGTGACTCCAGCCCCATTATAAGTATTGACACCAGCATAAAAAACCCGCGATATCCTCTGTGGCTGGCGATGGTTATGGATCATCTGGTCAGTGCGGAGTATGATCTTAAGGTTGCGGCAGAGTCATTGAATGTCAGCCGGACACGATTATTGAAATTGATTGCCCGTGATACAGTTTTCTGGCAGTTTATGAACCATTGTCGTTTAATGGTGCATTTGCCGCCCTTGCATCCATGAAAATTAACATCACTGTTGCCGCAATTTTGACAAGAAAATTACATAATTTCTTGAAAATGGTTTTAACTGTGATATTTTAAAACTTACTGACACTTCTGTTGCCGGAAGTTAATGGGGGGAGCGTATTTCTGAGGCAGCTGCGGATGTTTTCTTGCCTGCAAAAGATGTATTCTCCAAATTATGGCGTGGGGCCGCTTTTAATATTTAAACTGTATTTCATTATTTATCTGGTTTTGGAATAATATCATATGGTTGAATTTTTACAAAAATATTCTGGATTATTTATATATCCGTTTGTCTCTCTTTTTATCTCGGCGATATTGACATTTGTTTGTATCCGGATAATGCCTAAGCTGGGGTATATTGATAAACCTGGGGGACGTCATATCCATCAACGGATGATACCTCGTGGCGGAGGTATTGCCATAGTTGTCTCTTTTTTTATTGCTTTGGGGCTGGCGATACTTAACTCCAAGGTTAATTCCGATTCCGGGATGACATTGTTCTGGCAGTTGCTTTGTCCTGCGGTTCCAATTTGTATTTTAGGCATGGTTGATGACCGGTATGAGTTGAAGTCGTGGATAAAACTTGCGGTGCAGGTACTGGTGGTGGTGGTGATCTGGATGAACAGCAGTCGCCATAATTATGTGATTCTGGGGTGGGTTTTGCCTTGGCAATTGTCGTTGTTCCTGTCTATTCTCTGGGTGGTGGTGATAATCAATGCTTTTAATCTGATCGACGGACTTGATGGTTTGGCGTCGGGGCTGGCAATCGTTTCTTCGACTTGTATGGCGATATGGTTTATGTTGGTAAACCGCCATCAGTATGGAGCTTTGACCATGTTGATATTGGCCGGAGCCTGTCTGGGATTTTTATGTTACAACTTTCACCCGGCAAAGATATTTCTTGGTGATACCGGCAGTATGTTTCTGGGGTTGATTTTTGCCGTTATGGGTCTTTCAACCATAGGTGGCGCGGTCACGGCAACCTCTCTGATGTTGCCTGTCCTGGCCATTGGAGTACCGATATTTGATGTGTTCCTGGCGATTTGGAGGCGTAGTACTCGGAAGCTTCTTGACCCGGATGCCGGAGGGATTATGGAAGGGGATCAGGATCATCTGCATCATCGTCTTTTTCGGCAGACGCGCAAACAGACAACGACTGCAATTGCCATGTATCTTATCGGTTGCGGTTTCGCGGCAATTGCGCTCATGGTTATTTTTCTGCGTGATTCCGCGCCGGCGGTGGCTTATATTATTCTGTTGATTGCGGTGCTTATCGTTATCCGTCAGTTGGCTGTTGTCGAGATCTTCGATTCCGCAAAACTTATTCAATATGGTCTGGCAAAACCTAGACACGGTATACTGGTGAATATTTTTCATCCTTTCATCGACTTTGCTGTTATCGGCTGTTCTTTGGGCGTTGTATGTTGGCTTGAGTTGTGGAGTTTTCATGACCTGTCAATTTTCATCTATGCATTCGCCCCGGTGGCTCTGCTTCTCATCCTGGCTCAGGTGTATAAGGTGTACTGGTTGCGTGCTGGACTCAATAATTACTGGAATTTGGGGCTGGTGGTTTTTATTGGATCGTTAGTTTCCTGTTTAACGGTTTATTTCCTGTTCCGGCGGGAGGCTGTAGATGAGTCCGCTTCCGGCAACTGGCTCGAACTGTTCCTGAGTGGGTGTTTGATTTTCACTTTGCTGAATATTTCCCTCATCTGCATGGAGCGCTTTCTGGTGCATTATGGACAGGGATTCTGGATCCGGAACTTTTATTTGCAATACCAGGACTGTAACTCTCGAGATAGAGTCCTTATCTATGGTGGCGGACTGAGTTGCCGTTTATATGTCAATTATTTGTACTGTCTCCAGAAACGCGAGAAGCAGGAGGAAATTGTCGGAATCATAGATGACAATGATGCATTACATGGATTATGGGTATATGGATTCAAAGTTCTTGGGGCTCCCGGGCAGATCGGTGAAATATATGCAAGTCATCCTTTTGATAAAATTATCATAACTACCTTGGTTGACAACGCAGACAATATTGAACAGTTGAAAACTTTTTGCCGCGAACGCGGCGTTGGCTTGGCGAGGATAAATATTGGAATTGAAAATATTGTCGCCGGAGCCGTTGTCCGTGAAAGTGACGGGAGAGAATTCGGAACCGATTGGGTGCCGGAGTGCGAAAATATCACACCGATGTCGTCATAGTTCATGCGAATTGATTAATATGCGCAGCAGGGCTACCAACGTATAATATTCTTAATGTTTGCAGTCTGTTCGCATGGTATGGCTTCTTGCTGATAACGTTTCAACTAGTTAACGTTTATTCCAGAATATATGTAAGGGTTACGACGATTTTTGCGTTTTTAGTAATGCATGAGCGGTCATATTCGCCGTAATCAGATATATCACCGGAATCTGGTGCGGTAATCTGAAAGACGCCTTGCTGGGCGGAAACCAGTCTGCCGACACGGCTGCCGCCGCTTCTGGCGATTTGTGCCGCACGTTCCTGTCCATTCAGTGTCGCTGCGGCCAGCAATTCGATCTTATATTTGTCGACGCCATCAATATAATATTCCGGGTTACATACCTGTACTTCGATACCGTCAAGCAACAGGTCATTGATGCATTTGTGTTTTTGTTCGATGGCATCCACATTAGAAGAACTGACAGTTACGGGGAGTTGCAGCTGGAAGAAATCGATCTCGTTGGTTTCCCTCCCGTTAATATCGCGTTTTAAACATTTTTTCATGCCGACATTGAAGACCTTTATCTCTTTGTCATTGAAACCGGATTCCTTGATCTTGGCCATAAGAATAGCAGATTGCGCATTTAGTTTCTTGTATGCTTCCTGCAGTGTCTTATGCTCGACGGTAAGGGTCACGTAGAAAGATCCGCGGTCGGATTTGACCATTCGTTCGGCATAACCTTTAACCCTGATGTCGCGGTCTTTTTCCATGCGGATGAAAAGACGGGATATGGCGAAAGACGACGCGATCATGCCGATGACGAGAATCACGGCTACCAATACGATGGGAAAAGTCTTTATTTTCATTTTACATGCTCTTTGTAAAGAATTGTTTTGTTGCGAATCCCCTATCAAACCAATATCAGAAAAGCGTGGTTTTTCAAATCGCGAATCGTCATTTTTCGAGATTAAATTTTTCCGGCTTGAAACGTCGGGAAAAAGTACAGTGTTGGCACAGTTCTTCAACAAGAATACCATGTTTCAATCCGTCAAGCATGGCAACGCTGCGCGGGGAGTTAAGTATCTGACGGAGCGATTGGTGCGTTACATTGCCCAGTACAATCAAGCCGTTTCGGTCCAGGCAGCAGGGGACGACCGTGCCATCAACCAGGATGCCCAGTTGATGGCAGAGCCCGTGGCAATACCCTTTGTCGCGTCTGGAAACATCATTACTGATTTCCGGCCATTCAAAGACCGTGTCGAAGTTAAGATAAAGGCGATTGAGCAGGCGGCGACTCTTGTGACCGCCGGACAGTTCGTCGGCAGGAAGTGCTTCAGGGAACGCGGTACGTATTTGCTGCAGCAACCAGAGATTGCGATCGGATGGCTTGTCGTGGAGATGATCCATATTCCACAACCGCAAATTGATATAAAGGTCAGGGCGCTGCGACATGGCGCTCCTGATCCAGTTAAAGATATTCGTCAGCCGCCGATTTCCGGTTTCAGTTTCTATTTCCGGATAGAGCGAATGCAGGGAAATGTTGACCTGACGTATGCCGGGATGTTTCAATGTCTCCGCGGCCGGTGAATCAAACCGACTGCCATTGGTAGTTATTGCCACGGGCAGCGAATGTTCTGAACATAATTCCACCATGGCGGTGAAATCAGGATGCAACAATGGCTCGCCCATAACATGGAAGTAAACCTGTTCCGTGAGCTCCGGCAGTTGTGGAATTATTCGACGGAACAATTCCATATTCATAAACGCAGCCAGTCGCTCTGTCCCAGGACAGAAATTACAGCTCAAATTGCAGATATTGGTTATTTCCAGGTAGACCTGGCGAAAACGTTTAGGCGGGTTCATTATGTTAGTGACCTGCATGTAATCGAAAATAAAAGCAGCCGTACGAGAACTCCCGTACGGCTGCGTATTCAAACCGGATTAAAGCGCTGCGCAGAACTTTTTAAGTCTGGCAATCGACTTTTCAATCGTGGTATCGGAGCAGGCATAGGACAACCGGATACTGTTTGGCGCGCCAAACGGCTCGCCGGGAATAGCGGCTACCTTTTCCTGTTCCAGCAGACGGTCGCAGAACTCGACCGAACCGAGACCAAAGGCAGAGATGTCACAGAAAACATAGAATGCGCCCGAGGGACGGATGCATTTAAGCTTCGGAACAGTCTGGATCAGCTCAGCGATGTAATCACGGCGTTTTGCGAAGATTTTGCGCATGTCTTCGACCTGAGCATCGCATTCAGCCATCGCCGCCAGTGCGCCATACTGGGCGAACGTGGTGGGGTTGGAGATGGTATGGCTCTGGAGGGCAATGATCTTTTTGGCCAGCCACAACGGCGCAGACAGATATCCGAGCCGCCATCCGGTCATGGAATAGGCTTTGCTGAATCCGTTTACCGTAATGGTACGCTGGTTGATTTCCGGTGAAAGTGACGCGATACTGATGTGTGGGAGTTCTGCGTCATAGACCAGCTTTTCATAGATTTCGTCGGACATGATCATGATGTCGCGGCGAACGGCGATCTCTGCAATTGCTTCCAGCGTGGAGCGACGGTATACCGCACCGGTCGGATTGGACGGCGTATTGAGGATCAAAAGCTTGGTCTTAGGAGTAATGGCCTTCTCAAGGTCCGCCGGGAGAAGTTCATAGTTATTTTCCGCTTTGGTTTCGACATAGACCGGAACGGCACCAACGCCGCTAACCATTTCCGGATAGCTCAACCAGTAGGGGGCAGGAATGATGACTTCATCGCCGGGGGCGCACAGAGCCGCAATCGCGGCAAAGCAGGAAAACTTGGCTCCGGGACTGATGACGACCTGTTCTGGGGCAGTCTCGATACCGTTTTCCTTTTTTAATTTTTCAGCACATGCCTTTTTGAGTTCGGGAATGCCGCTGGCGGGAGAATAACCGGTTTTCCCGTCCTTAAGTGCCTTAATACAGGCCTCTTTTATGACTTCGAACGTGTCGAAATCCGGTTCTCCCGCTGACATGCTGCATACGTCTTCACCGGCAGCCTTCAAAGCTTTCGCTTTCGACGAAATGGCGAGCGTGGCAGAAGGGGTCATTTTGCCCATCAAACCGCTGCATTGACTGTCGATCATAGTTGTTGTTTCCTTAGATTATTTGGGTATTGCTTTTTTATGGTTATTGCTTCAGATGGTCGTAAATGACCTCCGAAATATCATTTTTATCGATTTTAACTACTTTCATCTCACGTACAACACTTTCGGGAGCATCGGATGCGTGTGCGGTGTTGACCATTACGTTGGAACCGAAATCGCGCCGCACGGTACCGCCAGGTGCCTTGGTCGGATCGGTAGGACCGAGCACGTCGCGGATCTTGGCAATCGCGTTCGGACCTTCATAGATCAGGACGAGACATTTTACGCGTCCTTTGGCGTCCAGTTCTTCTTGCGGACAGTTTTCAGGACGGCGTCCTGACATGAACTCGATGATTTGAGAGAATTGGTCGTCCGCATAGATGTGTCCAACGAGTTCCGTGAGTTTTTCCACCGCGCCTGACTGAAGCGGAACCCGGAATTCCATTTCCAGTGTATCTTTTGCTTTGCCGCCGATAATCGGGGCGAGCTTACGGCGCAGCGCATCTTTGACCGGGCCATAGAACTCAAGCGCTTCGGCGACTGACATCTGATAAAGCTTGCAACCGACAATCCGCAATCCGGTACGGCTTATCATGTCGATGATCGCTCCGGGTTTGGTGCTTGGATGACGCCAATTGTCTGGTTTGATAATGACCAGCGTGCGTTCATCGTCGGGGTTTGCGCCAACGACGTTGTCCGCCAGATTTCCGGTTTTTTTCATGTAATCGGCAAACATTTTCAGCAGAGTCTCGTCCATACAGGGCGGAGTGAATACTGCCGGTTCAAAATATTTGATCGTGCCGTCTGTTTTATCAAGTACGAAATCGGCATAGGTGTCGCGAATAGTTTCCCCGACCACCGCTTTTTTGTTGTTCTGCGGAGTCAGCGAACCAACCACGGTGGAAAGTTTGGCGCAGGCGTCTTCACCTTTGAAGAGGAGGAATACGGCGCGTTCTGACTTGCCGTCATGAGGTGAAAAGTTGTCCAGTACATATTCCGCCATCAACTGCGCGGATTGCGGATCGCGCGGGCCGATAGTTTTTTTCAGCATTTCCGCATAGAGGAAACAAAGTTCATTGTCAAACGTAATGATTCTGGCTCCGACTAATTCCAGATCGGTTCTTGACAGCAATCTCGCGATAATGCCGCCGGTTCTTGATTTCATGACGGTGTAAGGCGTCATCAACACATAAGACATTTCGATAGCCATAGCCACTAGTCCCCTTAGCTCTTTCCTAAAATTATTCTCTCCCATAAACGAGAACGTAATTTACTAATTCAAAGGACTTGAGACAAATACTAATTCAAAAATAATTGTGTTTTTCTGCAAAAAAAAGGAGAAATGACTTGTTTTGCCAGTCAATGTCGATATTTTTTATAGAAAAAAGCGTTAACGGGGATTCCGGTATGGATTATTCCAGTGCGGAAAATTTTGTGCTTGGCTGTCTGTCCGAGCAATTGCCGGCCATATATACATTTCACAATGCGAGGCACTGTCGCGATGTAGCCGCATTTGCCGAGGATATTGCATTGCGGGCAGGCGTGGGCGAAATCGATGTGCTCATGCTTAAAACCGCGGGGGTATTCCATGATGCCGGTTATATGTTCCGTTATGACAAAAACGAAACGGATGGTGCGGCGTTCGCGGCGCGAGAGCTGCCGCGGTTCGGGTATCCGCCCGAAGCGGTGTCATTGATAGGTTCGTTGATCATGGCAACGGTATATCCGCAGCGGCCACAGACTTTTCTGGAAAAGATATTGTGTGACGCGGATATGTATTATCTGGTGACACCGGAGGCGGTAAGCCTTATTGATTGTTACCGGAGTGAATTGGCGAATATAGGCAGAGTTTTCAGTGATGATGAATGGTATGCGCTGGAGGAAAACTTTTTGCGCGGGCAGCATTTTTTTATTGATTTCTGCGAGGAAGCCTACCAGTTGCGTATGCCGGAGCTTATGAAGCAAATAAGAAAAGATGACAAGGCATGAAAAAAATCATTGACGAGATCGAATTTGAGGTGGTTGCCAAGATTGCTGATGGTGGTATGGGATCGGTTTATAAAGCCTTGCAGAAAGGAATCCATGGTTTTTCGAAAACCGTGGCGATAAAGACAATTCTGGAAGACTTTTCCGCCGACACCCAGTTTATCCGGGATTTTATCGCCGAGGCAATGCTGGTAGCCAACCTGATCCATGAAAATATCGTCCAGATCTATCAGCTGGGGAAATACAAAAAGGAATATTATTTTGTCCTGGAATATGTGGATGGAATTTCATTGTATGACTTCATCCAGTTCCATGAGCGGATCAAAGAGCGTTTGCCGGTTCCGCTGGCGGTATTCATTACCAGTCGGGTGGCTCGGGGGCTTGCATATGCCCATACCCGCCGGGACCACAACGGGCAACCGATGAATATCGTCCACTGTGACGTGTGTCTGCACAATATTCTGCTTAACACGGAAGGCGTCCCGAAGCTTACTGATTTCGGGATTGCCAAAGCCAATATCCGTAAGGAGGAGCGTTCCGGAATGTCGGGGAAACTGCCGTATATTTCCCCCGAACAGGCTGAGGTGGGCGGCAAAATCGATTTCCATTCCGATATTTATTCTCTCGGAATTGTTCTTTTTTATCTGCTGGCACAGAAGTTTCCGCGAAATCTGGATCTGGTATTGCGGGAAATGGTCAATGATATTCGGCATAATGTTATCGACTGGACGATGTTGCCGGATGATATCGACGAGGATCTTATGCTGATCCTGAAAAAAATGCTGGCTTCTCGTCCGGAAGATCGTTTTTCCGATACATCCGATCTGGCTCGGACGCTGGAATATTATATTTATAAAGACGGTTATGGGCCCACCATTGTTACTTTGGCCAACTATATGAAGGAACTTCTTCCTGGAATATTCCAGCCGGAAAATGATCGTACGTCAATTATATCGAGCGGAGCCGATATTGAGAAGACAACTAAGATCGCCATTGACAAGACTGTGCTAATGAATAATGAGTAAGCTATAACCTATATATTTGGAGTTGATGGAAAATGGATTGTAAAAGTTGTAAGAGTACTACATGTAGCGCGAAAAATCAGCAGCCGGATGAAAAATCCGAGGAATTTCAAGCCCGTCAGCGACTGACGCACCGCATGTGCGGGATAAAGCATAAAATTCTGGTATTGTCAGGAAAAGGGGGAGTCGGCAAGAGTACGGTGGCAGTCAACATAGCCGCATCTCTGGCGGGGCAGGGGTATAGTGTCGGACTGCTGGATGTTGATGTCCATGGGCCCAGTGTTCCTACCATGCTCGGGCTGACTCGCGCGGGCGTTACACAGTCGGCCGAGGGGATTGAGCCGGTAATGGCAGGTCCGAACTTTAAGGTCATTTCGGTAGCCTTTTTCCTGGAACATCCGGAACAGGCGGTGATCTGGCGCGGACCGATGAAAATGGCGGTAATCAAGCAGTTTCTCGGCGATGTGAATTGGGGAGAGCTTGATTATCTGATTATTGATTCACCGCCGGGAACCGGTGATGAGCCGTTGTCGGTTTGCCAGTTGATTGAGAATCTTGACGGTTGTGTTATGGTGACTACACCGCAGGAGGTGGCCTCTGCCGATGTTCGTCGTTCCATAACCTTCTGTAACCAGTTGGCGGTGCCTGTCTTGGGTATCGTTGAAAACATGAGCGGGTTCCGCTGTCCGAAGTGTGGCGAGGTGGTCAATATATTTGCCGAAGGCGGCGGCCGGAAAATGGCGGAAGATATGAACGTTCGTTTTCTGGGATCGGTACCGATCGATCCGGAAATCGTCAAGTGCGGCGACAGCGGCAAGCCCTATGTATATTCATTTGCTGAATCGGCAACCGCGAAAACGTTCGAGGCGATTATTGCGCCAGTCGTTGAGACATTAAATAATCAGCAGAAATAAACGGTACTTTTTATAATGGAACGTGCCGGAGAGAAAATTCTCTCCGGCTTTTTCTTCAATCGGTTTCGATGGCGGCGCCGATGCCCTGAAGTTTGCCAACCAAATCTTCATAACCGCGTGCGATCATGTCGGTGTTCATTATATGGCTGCGGCCATGTGCGGCAAAAGCAGCAATCAGCATAGCCATACCTGCACGGATGTCCGGACTGGGTAACGTCATGCCTCTAAGTTTTGCCGGGCCGCTGATGACAGCGCGGTGCGGGTCGCAGACAATGATATTGGCTCCCATACTTATCAGTCTGTCTACAAAATAGATGCGGCTTTCAAACATCTTTTCAAAGAAAAGGACTGTTCCTTCCGCCTGTGTTGCGGCGACGATAGTGCAGCTCATCATGTCGCTGGGGTATTGCGGCCATGGACCATCGGAAATGATCGGAACCGCATTGCCGAAGTCTTTTTTTATGACCATCTGTTGCCCGCCAGGAATAACAATCCGATCAGGTTCCAGTTCGAAATGCAGTCCCAGGCGTTCGAAAATACGGCGAGTCATCCAAAAGTGACGAGAAACGACCCCGGTAATTTCCAGTTCGCTGCCGGTTGCGGCAGCCAGCGCTATATAACTTCCCGCCTCAATATGGTCGCTGACCACGGAATGTTCCGTGCCATGGAGTTTTTCCACCCCCTGAATGGTCAGGGTATTGCTGCCGAGTCCGGTGATCTCTGCGCCCATTTTTATCAGCATTTCGGCCAGGTCGGTGACATGGGGCTCGGACGCGGCATTACGGATAATCGTTTCACCCTGAGCGGTGACGGCGGCAAGCAACAGTTGTTCGGTTGCGGTAACGCTGGCTTCATCCAGAAAGAGGTCGCGTCCCCGGAATCGTTCCGGCGCTGACATGTGGAAGGGCAAATCTTCCGATTTGATGGTAGCCCCGAGGGATTTCAGCCCATAGAAGTGTCCGTCGAGGCGGCGGCGGCCGATGACGTCTCCTCCTGGCGGCCAGAGACTGACGTCCCCGCAGCGTACCAGCAGTGGTGCGGCAAAAAGCAGTGATGTTCTGACGCGGTTGCACAGGTCGCGGGGGATGTGGGTGGTTTTCAGATTGCCGGCCTGGATGGTTACGGTGTTGGCGTTGAATGAAACATCAGCGCCGAGAGTTTCGGCGATAATGAGCATTACCTCCACATCAAGTATTTTCGGGACGTTATGCAACGTCATCTTCTCGTCAGTCAGCAGACAGGCTGCAATCATCGGCAGGACGGCGTTCTTGTTGCCGCTGACCCGCAGGCTGCCTTTCAGTGGTTGTCTTCCCTCGATTATACAGCTGTTCATGGGTACCCTTTCCCGTTTTAAAAATGTCAATATCCTTAATTATGAATTATGGCGGTAAATTTTTACTTTTCAAGCTTTATTTCGACTTGAAGAAATAGTTTTTTATGACATTGATTTATCTATGAACAAGTATTATCATGGAATTAGTGGCAATGGCATTGGACACTCTGGAAAAACTGGATATTCTTTCCTCCGATTCGCAGTACGACCTGGCTTGCGCCTGTGGCACCGGGAAGGAGGATCGACGGCGGCGGGGGCTTGACGGCAAATGGCTGTACCCGGTTCCGCTGACTCGCGGCGGCTATGGCATTATGCTCAAAACGTTGCTGTCCAACGCCTGCTCAAATGACTGCAAATATTGCCCTTTGCGTTCCGATACCAATGTTCGCCGTTGTTCCCTTGCCCCGGAGGAGGTAGCCAGATTATTCATGGAGTACCAGCGTCGATTGGGGTTGATTGGTATTTTTCTGAGTTCCGGTGTGATCGGCACCCCGGAGTTTACGATGGATCGGCTTAACGCAACCGCGGAAATCCTGCGTAACAAATATCAATATCGCGGTTATATCCATCTAAAAGTAATCCCCGGCGCGTCTCTGGCTGCCATCGATGAGGCAATGCGGCTGGCATCGGCAGTCTCGCTTAATATTGAAGCTCCGGGGGATCGCCATTTTCGCAAACTTTCAGACTGCAAGAATTACGAACGCGATATCATTACCCCGTTGAAGTTTATGTCCGAACAGACCGCCAGGGGGCAGAAGCACGCCAGAGTCAAATGTACAACCCAGTTCATAGTTGGCGCATCCGACGAAAATGACAGCGAGATCGTCAAGTATATGGACGGCATCTATAACCGGCTGAAGTTCGAACGGATTTACTTTTCCGCTTATCAGCCGGGGCTGGGTAAAGCCGATATTCCCGGAGAACAGCGTTTTGATCTGCAGCCTGAGGCCCGTTTTACCCGGGAACACCGTTTGTATCAGGCCGATTTTCTGATGCGGCAGTACGGGTTTGCCGCCAATGAGTTGGTCTTTGAGCAGGGAGGAAATTTCTCGCTGGAAAAGGATCCTAAGGAAATTTGGGCGGAATGGCATCCGGAATTTTTTCCAGTCTATATCAATCGCGCGGATAAAGAAGCGTTGCTGCGGGTTCCGGGATTGGGGCCGGTCAATGTGAAACGGATATTGCAGGTACGTAAGTTCGGCCGTATCCGCGATCTGGCGGCGCTGGGGATAAAGGGCAAGCTTGCGGCAAAGGCAGAACGTTATCTGGCATTTGCATAAAGGATCACTATGAATGATAAATTATTGATGACGTCTGTGTTTATTGGTGGAGTCATGATTATTAACATTGTCGGCGCTATCGTTTTGAGGCCTGTGCGACGTTGCTGGAGTCTGATGGATGCGCCGATGCCTGTGGGATATCAGCAGATCATCGAGCGCAATTTAGCTGTTTGGAAATACCTGCCGGAAAAACAGCGTCGCCTCCTTGCCGGAAGGGTGAACGTTTTTTTATCAGAAAAAACATTCGAGGCTTGCGGCGGAGCAACGGTTGACGAGGAGGTTAAAGTGACTGTGGCGGCGGCGGCATGTGTGCTGTTGCTCGGACGCCGCAATATATGGTGTTATCCCTCTTTGCGCAATATTCTCATTTATCCGGAATCCTATGTGGCACCGGAACCTCAGGTTATCGGCGACCATCTGGTGGTCGAGGATGATGATGACCCGTTGGACGGAAGTTGCGAATCGGGCAATATCATTCTGGGACGGCGGCAGGTGTTGGACGAGTGCCGGAATGTTAGCGGCAGTAATGTGGTTTTTCACGAGTTTGCGCATCAGCTTGATGTTGAGACCGGACTTGGTAACGGACGATTTGCTGCGTTGTCGTCCCGGAAATATATGTCATGTTACCAGACCTTCTGTCGGAATGTCAGAAGAGGCGATCCGGATGTACTGGACGAGTACGGTGCGGAAGACCCCGCGGAGTTTTTTGCCGTGTCAACTGAAGCATTTTTTTCGATTCCGGCGGAATTGCGGACACAACATCCGGATTTATATCAGATTTTAAAACGCTACTATCATATTGATCCGGTCACCTGGTTTTTGACTGTATGATTTGGGATATTTTCGGACAGAGAATTCTCTCGAAATATGGAACATTCTTTTTTATGTCTGTTTTATGTTAAGTTACATATTTTGGGGTTGTAATTTATCGTGAGTGTGATAATTTGATTAAAGTTGAAAATTTATAAAAAATAAGATTTTTAAATCTAATTTTCAAAAATCCAAGGAGGATGAATATGAAAAAGTTGTTTTTTGCGGTCTGCTGCGCAGCTTCGTTGCTGGTAGTGGCGGGATGCTCGACGGTTAGAGCTACTAACAGCTTTAACGAAAACAAACAGGCGATTTCTTCCAACGAACAGCCTGTCGCTCACATCAATGGTATCATCAACGGGGTCTATATCCTGTGGTACGTTCCGCTGTGGTGCGGTGACGACAAAGATCCCGGTACTCCGGTATTCTTTACCAACAATGTAAAGGTTGGTCCTACTGTCAATATGGTTACCAAGCATGCCGCCGGTCTTGGCGCCACCAAAACTCTGGATCTGCAGTCCAATTACAAGGTGTCTCCGGACATCCCGTTTTTCAACTGGCTCTTTGCTGTTAAAGAATGCCAGGTTAGCGGTAACGCTGTCAAGTAATTTTGATTGCTTGAGATTTGTTATTCAAGCCGTATCGTTCGCGATACGGCTTTTTTATTGTCTTAAGACGTTACCTGTCGGTAACGGGCAGGTGTGATGCCGTATTCCTGTTTGAATGCGCGCGAAAGATGGTAACGGTCGCAGAAACCTGTTTCCACGGCTATTTCGTCTATAGAGCTGTTGCTGAAGTCCAGCATGATACAGGCATCCTCCAGCCGTTTCCGTAGCGAGTATGCCTGCGGCGAGGTTCCGGTTTCGGCTTTGAACAGGCGCAGAAATCCGTTTGTACTCATTTGAACCATGGCGGCGAGCTCGGGGTTGCCGATGTTTTTCTGCCAGTTCAGTTCTTCCATGGCTCTGGCTATCCGGGGGTCATAAAGAGTCAAATGCGGTACTCGATCCGAGGGCAGGGCAAGCAATGCTTCGCTTGCCAGAATCTGTGTTCGCATGATGGCGCGATAATCCAGATTCTCCCGTTTTACCTGTTCTCCCAGCATGGCCGAGGCTTTGACCAGATGCGGATTGGGCATGATAAACATGTGCGGCGCGACTTCATTAAACGGTCGTCCCGTGGAGAAATGAACATAGAAATGGTAAAATTCCGCAGTTGTCCGGGTCGAGTAGACGGTTCCAGGAGAGAGCAGGACAATTCGGTCCGGTTTTAACTCGATCTCCTTGCCATCGACCATCACGTGGCCGCCCGGGGCGTCGTTCCAATACAGTCGCCAGTATGGGCCGCAGGCTTCCCTTTGCTTCCACGGAATACTGGCAGTTCCCAGTTTCACACAGGCGCAAGTCAGGATTTTCAGCTCCGGCTGGAATAATTCGTCTGTGATCTCTCTTTTGGGGTTCATGTTACAATCATACACATC
>QKAL01000292.1 GCA_003246475.1 Lentisphaerota bacterium | reverse complement strand
ATCGTTTTGTAAATATAACACACCACCATGAGGGAAGTTGCACAATGCCATTGGTAAATACCGTAGAGATGCTGAAGGCGGCCCGCGACGGGAAGTATTGCGTCGGGGCGTTCAACGTAGTAGATTATCTGTCGATAGAGGCAGTGGTCAAGGCAGCGGAAAACCGGCAGTCACCGGCAATCATTCAGGCTTCATCGGGCACGATCAAGCGTTTTGGAGTCAAGACGCTGGTGGAGATGACGAGAACCGCGGCGGCGAAAAGTACGGTGCCGCTATCCCTGCATCTGGATCACGGAACCGACTGCAAGGTTCTGAGCGAAGCGATTGCCGCCGGGTTCAATTCGGTAATGATCGATGCTTCTGCGCATCCCTTTGAAAAGAATATCGAGATCACGGCAGGAGTAGTTCGGGAAGCACATGCTCGCGGCGTTTCCGTTGAAGGCGAAATCGGCGTGGTTGCCGGGGTCGAAGACGACATCGTAGCGGCGCACGACGCTTCGTTATACACTACACCGGAGCAGGCTATCGAATTCAAGGAAAAGACCGGGATCGATTTTTTAGCCGCCGCCATCGGTACGGCGCACGGCGTATACAAGGTCGAGCCCAAGCTCAATATCGACACGTTGCGGCAGATTCGCGCGCAGACTGATTATCTGTTGGTGGTTCATGGAGGAACCGGGCTGGCGGACTGCGTGGTACGCGAGCTGGTCGAGGCAGGCGCCAACAAGTTCAACGTTTCAACCATGGTAAAACAGGTTTATAACGATGCGTTGTTTGAATATATCAGCAATAATCGCGAAGAATACAACATCCTCAAAACATTGGATTACGCCTTCAAGTCGATAACGGCGATGCTGGAAACCTATATGGTATTGCTCGGCAGCGCTGGTCGTGCGTGAGGGTGCGTCCATGAATCAAAAACAACTTAAGACCAATTTCCCGTGTGACATGCATTGCCACACGGTTCGTTCCGACGGCAACGATACCCCGCAGGAGTTGATTGACAACGCCTGTGAACTGGGTATGGCTGCAATCGCTATTACTGATCACGATATTCCGCCGCCGTCCACGATAACCGATGCCGACGGCAGGGAACAGGATATAGTGGCTTATGCCGCGGCCCGCGGACTGACCTTGATTCCCGGGTATGAATTTTCCTGCGACACCAATGTCGATGACGTTCATATTTGCGGTTATAATCTGGACTGGAGCAATCCGCTGGTCAGCGAGGAGGTCGAAGCTGGAAAACGCAGCAAGGTCCGCGCCTACGAGGAGCTATGCGAACGGTTAACCGCGCGTGGTATGGCGCTGGACTGGGAACGCGATATCCTTAACTACGCTGCGCCGGACGGAACTGTTAAACAGCGCGAACCCGACGAAGTCCAGCGCAAACATATTTTTGAAGCTCTGGCGCAGAAGGGGTATGTTTCCAGCTGGAGCGACGGTAAGATTCTGGTGCGTGACAATCCCGAACTCAACGTTCAGCGGCGCAAGATCGATCCGGTTGCCGCGATTGATTTGATCCACCGCTGCGGCGGAATCGCCATCCTTGCCCACCCGTATTTGATCGATGAAGTTGTATCTCCCGACGGAAAAACCGAGCTGTCCCGTGCTGCCTATATCGAACGGTTGATTGTCGCCGGGCTGGACGGGATCGAGGCTTCCTACAGCTACGATAAAACCACCTATAAGGGCACGCTTACGCCGGATCAGATCGAGGCGGAAGTGCGCTCGCAGTATACCGGCAGGGTCCGCTTTATCAGCGGCGGCTCCGATTACCACGCGGACGCTAAAAAGGGCGCGAAAAAGGTGCGGCAGATTGGGGAGCACGGCCTGACAGTTGATGAATTCAAACTGATATTCAACCAATAATGGAGAAGAGATCATGATTGACTGGAAGAAACTGGACAAGAGGATGTTGGCACGGATGATGGATTTTTCGATTCTGCCCAAGCAGACGCAGGAGAAGGAGATCCGCCAGGGATGCGCGTTGGCGAGGGAATATCGTTTTGCCGCTTTTTACACCAGCAGTGCCTACTGGACTCCGATCGTCAAGCAGGAACTGACCGGTTTTGACGACATCGAGATCGGAACCGGAATTGCGTTCCCGTTCGGCAGCGCTCCGGCGGCGGTCAAGGCGTTTGAAGTGGAAGATGCTGTCAAGCGTGGTTGTACCACAGTCGATATGGTGATGAACGTCGGGGCGTTGAAGGATAAAAACTATGCCGCGGTCAAGGAAGAACTCGACATGTTCGTCCGGGCTGCCGGAAATACCGTTACCAAATGCATTCTGGAGGTATGTTACCTGACCGATGAGGAGATAGCAACCGGGGCGAAAATGATTGCCGAAGCCGGGATTCAGTATGCCAAAACCTCAACCGGACAGTTTGAAGGTCCATCCCTGGAGCAATTTCTGGTGATGAAAGAGGCTTTGAAAGGAACCAGCGTCAGGTTGAAGGTTTCCGGCGTAAAGTTCCCGCGGCCGCAGAATGCTTTGATGTTCATCATTGCCGGGGCGGAACGTATCGGTACGCGCGCGGCGGTGGAGATCGTTGAGGGGTTGGACGCAATGAAAAAAATCGGATTGGTTGGCTGAACTCCGAAAAAGGAGCACCCATATGCCTAAGTATCTGGCTGGAATCGATGTCGGAACGACAGGCGCGCGTTGTTGCCTGTTTGACTTGAGCGGTAATAATATTGGCAGTGCTTACCAAGAATATAAGGCCGATTACCCCCGGCCCGGCTGGGTTGACCAGGATCAGGGCGCGATGATCGCGCAGACCATGCAGGCATGTGCGGCTGCGGTCGCCTCCTCCGGTGTCAATCCTGCCGATATTGCCTCCATCGGTTTTTCCACGCAACGTTCGGTGACCTGTCCCGTCGATGCGGCAGGACGTCCAGTGCGACCGATGATTTCCTGGCAGGATGCCCGCAGCGGCCGTCAGGTGGCAAGGATGCGTGAACTGATCAGCGATGAAGAATACTATTCACTCAGCGGCTTGCCGCTGGGAACGACCTGGCTCATCAGCAAAATCCTCTGGATGCGCGAAAATGAGCCGGATAACTATGCACGAACGGTGAAGTTTGTACAGAATCAGGACTTGGTGCTGAAGGCGTTTGGAGCGGAGGAGTTTTACACCGACATCAGCGACATGGCGTTTTACGGTGTCTGGGATGTACGTTCCTGTACGTGGAACGAGAAGCTGATGGATCTTTTCAAGGTTGATCCATCCATGTTTGGCAAGCCGATAAAGCCCGGCTCCCAGGTGGGGACTTTGCCGCGTTCGATCGCGGAGAAGACCGGTTTTGCGCCGGGAACCCCGATTTGCGTTGGGGCTGGAGACCAGAATTGCAGTGTTGTCGGCATGGGCGCGATCAAGTCCGGTATGGGAACGGTGACGCTGGGTACCGCCGGGCTGGCGATTCTGGTGACCGATCAACCGATGCCGGGTTTTGGCGGGATGATGATAACCAATCATGCCATGGATGAACGCTGGGAGGTCGAAGGATTGTCCAATGCGGCGGCCAGTTCGCTGCGGTGGTTCCGCGACGAGATTGCCCGCATCGAGACTCAGCAGGCGCATCTTACCGGAGATAGTACTTATGTGCTGCTTGAGCGTCTGGCATCTAATTCGAAGCCGGGGGCAGGCGGGGTTCTGTTCATGCCTTATCTGGCGACGGCGGGAACACCGCGCTGGAATCACGATGCCCGTGGTGCTTTCCTGGGGCTTTCGCTGGCGCATGGCCGTGCCGATCTGGTCCGTTCGGTTATGGAGGGCGTGGTACTGGAAATACGCGACATGATGGAGCAATGGTTGCAGAAAAGTATGCCGGTGGATATGATCCGGATTGGCGGCGGCGCGACCAATTCGTCGTTGTGGAACCAGATCCAGGCTGATATTTACGGCCGTCCGGTACAGACGGTCCGAGAAAGGGAATCTACCGCTCTTGGGGCTGCCCTGCTGGGCGGGGTAGGTGCCAATGTTTTTTCTTCGATCACTGAAGGCGTTGATACGCTGGTTCAAGTAACCGGTGAGGTTGAGCCTGATGCGGCGCGGCATGAGCTGTATGAAGAAATCTATCAAGGATATGTGACGGCTTATAAATCCCTCGATGAGGGTGGCACTTTTAAAGCTGTCGCGGCAATCCAGGAACGTTTAAACCGTGCCTGAGAAGTGAGGGACGGCCCGCCGGGCCGTCTTTTTTTTACAGCCGTTCGCCATCAGGAGTTTCCCATAAAATACCTTGAATCGTATTTTTATTGTTGCCGGATCAAAAAAAAGATTGTGTTTTGGGCAAAAGTATGATATGGTTTACGGTAAATAGTTTTTTTAACCTTTCAATGGGGAACTCATTATGATGAAAAGAACAGCGGTGGTATTGGCATTTTTCAGTGTGATTTTGTCGTCATGTTCGCAATTTCAGGATGTTCCGGCGAAAGAACCGGCATCGCCTCCAGTTGTACAGCCCGCCGCCGAGTTTCCTTCTCCACCGCCAGTCGCTCCCGGGATCAATCCCGACGATTTTGTTTCCAAGAATGATTTTTCGCAATTTCAGAAAGAGTTGATCCCCGCCGTCGAGCTGAAGAAGATGTTTTCCGGGCAGGAGGGCAGGATGCAGGAGCTTGCCGCCGCTTTGACCGAGGTGCGGCGCAATGCGGTGGAAAAGCCGGAGTTGCTAAAAAGTCAGGAACAGATGATCCCGAAAGAGGTCTTTGATGAATATGTCTCCGCGCAGCAGCGCGTTATCAGCGAGTTGAAACGTGAAAATATGGCGTTGCGCGAAATATCCAAGGATATGGTATGCAATGCGTCGAAGATTGCGGAATTGCGCTGCGATGAGATCTGGCGCAAGTCGCTGATTATTGTCGCATCGTTTATGATTTCAGTGCTGGCGTTGATCGGGGCGGCTTTCATCAAGTTGTCCCGCCGGATCAACAACCTTTAAGTGGCTGTATGCCAACGCCGCCAGCCAGCACAACGCCAGCAGGCTGCCGGTAAGCATGATGTTGGTGCTGACCGGTAGCCAGGCGATCAGGAAGAATGAGGTAAACAGGGTGCCGGTGATGCTCCCCGCGGTCGAAACCGCATAGATATTGCCCGATGCAGAGCCAACTTTGCCCGTTGTTTCGGCCTGTAGTCTTACCAGTACCGGCATCAGCATTCCGATAAAGATACAGGGCAGCAGAAAAAGGTTTATTGACAGAAGCAGTGCGCCAAGCCGGGAGTCAAGCTCCCAGGAATGGATAAGGCGGCATATGCGGTGTCCATAGAGCGGAAAAAGCATGATCGCCGCCGCCGGAACCGGCAGGAGATTACGCAATGCCGTTCCGTTAACGTCTTTATCGGCCATTCTGCCGCCGAGAGCGTAGCCGATCCCCAGTCCGGTCAGGAAAACGGCGATGATGGCTCCCCAGACGTAGATGGTGCCGCCGAAATACGGCGAAAGAACCCTGACCCCAAGAATCTCATAGGCCATCATGGCGAAACCGGAGATAAAGGCGATCAGGTATGGCATTTGGCGTCTTATCATAATTATCGCAAAGTCTCCACCGGGGCAAAGTCATCTTTGAGGATCATGCCGTCTTCGATCATTTCGATGATTTCTTCCTGGCTCATCCGCGATTCGATCATCTCGTCAAAATCGAGTTCAGGGTGATTCCGGCGGTCGATTCCGGCGGCTTTGGCACTCATTTTTTCAGAATTGATATTACCACCCTGGCGGCCCATGAGCATGAAGTTGGTATTGTCGCCGCAGACGAAAACTGCCAGTTCGGGAAAAACTTCCCGGGCGGTTTTGATCTCGGCGGCGATAAAATTCTCCTTGCCGAGGTCGGCGATGTTGGCGATCATCAATCCTCCAGGCGACATGGCTTCGCGAATTTTTCGGAAAAATTCAACTGTTGTCAACTGGAACGGGATGCATTCGGCAGTATAGGCGTCAATTAAGATCAGGTCATATTTCTCCCGGCAACGGTTGATGAAGTCGCGGCCGTCGGCGATAATCACTTTCATGCGCGCATCGGTTTTGAAGTTGAAATATCCGGTTGCAATCTCCGGGATCGCCGGATCGACTTCAACCAGATCGATCTGGATGTCGGGATAGATCTCACGGACATAGCGCGGTACAATGCCCGCGCCGAGTCCGATGAACAGGGCGCGACGGGGGGGATGTTCCAATGCCGTGGTAAACAGCGTGCTCAGGCGGCAGTAGCGTGAAACGATCTCGTTGGGAGCGGCGGGGTTCCAGATACCCTGGGAACCTTTGTTGGGGTTGAAGACCAGATGCCGCCAGCCCTGAAAATCCTCCTCCACGGTCACCAGAAAATATTGTGTTTGTTTTTCCACCAGAATCTTGCGGCTGTCCATATGGGGGAGAAAAAAATCTCCGACTGACTTCCAGAATCCCGGTTCCTTTTCTATTTTCGCCGCAGTTCCGTCATCCGCCGGGAGTGTAACCGGTATCAGACCGGCCACGGCCAGAAGAAGCGCCGATATGAATGAAAACATTACTTTTTGCATGTGGAGAAAAATTCCTGGATAACGTTTACGTCGCTGAAATCGTGAAAGGTACCGTTGATCTCCTGATAGGTCTCATGTCCTTTGCCCGCCACCAGGATGATGTCGCCTTCTCCGGCATCGGCGAGGGCCAGTTGCAATGCCTGGCGGCGATCGGGTTCGACTTGGTAATCGCATCCGGCAGGAAGGCCCGGCAGGATGTCGTTGATGATTGCCGATGGATCTTCGTTGCGCGGATTGTCGCTGGTGATGATAACGCGATCGCCCTTTGCGGCGGCTTTTGCCATGCGTGGACGTTTGGTTTTATCGCGGTTGCCGCCGCAGCCGAAAACTACGGTCAGGCGTTTTCGACAGATGGGACGGAGCGCATCGATGACCCGGCGGAGCGCGTCGTCGGTATGGGCGTAATCGACATAGACGGACGCCCCTGATGGCGACGGATAGAACTCCAGTCGTCCCGGCACTTTGAAATCCCCGGCGACCGCGGAAATAGATGTTTCGCGGTCAAGACCGAGGGCATCGGCGGCGGCGATGGCGGAGGTCAGGTTGTAGACATTGTGTTCGCCGGGGAGGCCGGAGTGGATGACCATGCCGTGTCCTTTGACATTGAGCATGAAGATCGATTCCTGAGCGGACAGTGACATTGACTCGATGCGGTAATCGCAGTCGGGGCTTTTGCCGTAAGTCACGGTTTTGACGCCAGTAAGTTCTTCGGCGAGGCGGCGGCCGAAAGCGTCATCGATGTTGATGACTGCCGTTTCCGAGGTAAGTTCGGAGAAGAGGCGTCTTTTGGCCTGATAATAATTCTCCATCGTCTCATGGTAGTCGAGGTGGTCACCGGTCAGGTTAGAAAAGATACTGACGGCAAAACGGGTGTTTGCCGTACGCCGCTGATCCAGCCCGTGGCTGGAAACCTCCATGACCGCAAAGCCGCAGCCATGATTGTACATCAGCGCGAACAGGTGCTGCAGTTCATAGGCCTCCGGGGTGGTACGCGAGGCGGCAATCTCCAGTTTGCCGTATTGATATTTGACCGTGGAGATCAGGCCGCAGCGCTGACTGCCAGCGGTTATCATCCGGTGGAGCAGATAGGCTGTGGTGGTCTTTCCGTTGGTTCCGGTGATCCCGATCATACGCATTTTAGCGGCGGGGTAGTCAAAACAGCATTCACAGAGCAACGCGTAGGCGACATAGGCGTCTTTGACCGCGATACAATTGATCCCTGGGACGAAAGCATTTACATCGGAGCAGACGATGGTGGAGACTCCGGCGTTGACCGCGGCGGGAATAAAACGGTGTCCGTCAGCCTGAGCCCCTTTGATGGCGACGAACAGGAATCCCGGTCCTGCCCGGCGGGAGTCGTTGGTGACATCGTTGATGGGACAATCCGGCGAAATGATCTGGGATTGAGTTATCAGCGGGGCGATGGCATCAAGATAACTTTGAAGGTTCTTGTTCATAGCGACTGTTCAATGGTTTCCAGTTTAATCCCCCGGGAACCTTTGAGAAATACAGTGGTGCCGGTGGAAATCTCCTGTTTGACCAGAGGCGTGGCGGATGAAGCGTCGGCACAGAAGTTGATCGTTTCTGCCAGTTCCCGGGACATTGTCTTTCCTGCAGCAGTCATTTCGTTGCCTACTGCGAAAATTTTTGAACGGGGAAACAGTTCCCGTGCCAGCGTCAGAACCTGTAATTGAGACGGAAGTGAATATTGTCCCAGTTCAAGCATATCGCCAAGTACCAGGCAAAGCTGATCCTGATCGGCAAATTCCGCCAGCCATTTTAAACTGGACTCCATGCTGTCGGGATTGGCGTTATAAGCATCGTTGATCCAGGTGGTTTCGTTGTCGCGTTTGGTAATACGCATCCGCATTCCCGGAAGATGGCATTCGGAAAGCCCGGCAACGATATTTTCAGGGGAGATATTGAGTGCCAGTGCTGCTGCCGCTGCCGCCGCAGCATTGCTCGCCTGATGCGCGCCGGACAAAGACCAGTCAAAGCTGACGATCCGGTTCAGGGTGTTGAAATGCAGTTCAGCCGAGCTGCCGTGCAGATGTCCGCCCAGATAGCGGCATCCGACGTCGGCACAGGCGTCATTACCGAAATGCAGCCGGTTCAGCCCCTCGGTGTTTTTCTCAAGCACGGACTGGGCATTGCCGTCGATCGGAATGACGGCGGTCCCGCCAGGTTTGAGATGGCGGAAAATCGTGGATTTTTCCTGTGCTACGCCTTCCAGCGAGCCAAGATGCTCAAGATGGCAGTTGCCGATGAAAGTAATTACCGCGACATCAGGTTCGGCGATCCGGCTGAGAGGCGCGATTTCCCCATGATGATTAGTTCCCATTTCCAGAACGGCGACCCGATGGCTGTCGTCCAGCCGCAACAGATTCTGAGGGACACCCACCTGATTGTTGGTATTGCCTTCGGTTGCCAGTACTGCGGAGGTGCCGTAAGCGGTGGCAAAGATGGATCGCATCATTTCTTTGGTACTGGTTTTTCCGCTGCTTCCGGTGACCGCTACCACTTTCAATGCCGGAAAGCGGCGGCGATGGAAGAGTGCGAGATTTTGATAAGCAGCTGTGGTATCTGGCACCTCCACCACGGAGATATGTTTCGGAACTGAAGCCAGGGCTTTATGGGGTTCTGATAAGATGATATGGGCGCCGTTGCCGATTGCCGCAGGAATAAAATCATGACCGTCGAACGTCTCACCCCTGAGAGGGATAAACAGGGCTCCGCTGCAGTCCTTGCGGCTGTCGGTGGTGACGAAATTTACCGTGTCGCTGCTGCCGATGCCGAGTTGTGTGATCTTTCCTCCGCAGGCGGCAACGATTTCATCCAACGTGAAGAGAATCTTGTTCATGGTGCGTTAAAATTCCAGTTTTTTCTTAAAATATTCGATGGTGGAGACCAGCCCCTCGCGCAGTTGGATTGTCGGCTCCCACTGCAAAAGCTCGCGGGCCCGGGCGATATCCGGCTGACGCATGACCGGATCGTCGTCCGGTAGCGGATGATAGACGATTTTAGACTTGCTGCCGGTCATTTCGATGACCAGTTCCGCCAGCTGCCGGATGGTGAATTCCGCTGGATTTCCCAAATTGACCGGGCCGGTGATTGTGTCGGGAGTGTTCATCATCCTGACCAGGCCGTCGACCAGGTCGGAGACATAACAGAAACTGCGGGTCTGCTCGCCGTTGCCGTAGAGGGTGATATCGTGGCCTTGCAGGGCCTGAACAATAAAATTACTGACGACCCGGCCGTCATTGGGTAGCATCCGTGGGCCGTAGGTGTTGAATATTCGCACGACTTTGATTTTGACGTTATTTTGACGATGATAGTCGAAAAACAGTGTTTCTGCGCAACGTTTACCCTCGTCATAGCAGCTGCGGCGGCCGATACAGTTTACGTTGCCCCAGTAGCTTTCGGGCTGCGGGTGAATCCTGGGGTCGCCATAGACCTCGGAAGTAGATGCCTGAAGGATCGGTGCCTTGCGGCGTTTTGCCAGCCCCAGCATGTTGATCGACCCCATGACGCAGGTCTTGGTCGTATGCACCGGGTTGTACTGGTAGTGTACCGGCGAAGCCGGGCAGGCCAGATTGAAAACGGCGTCAACTTCGGCATAATAGGGAAAGCAGATGTCGTGACGGACCAGTTCAAAGTTCGGATAATTCAACAAATGCCGGATATTGTCTTTCGAACCGGTGAAGAAATTATCCAGACAGATAACATCATTGCCGTCTTTCAAAAGCCGTTCGCACAAATGAGAACCGATGAACCCGCCGCCGCCGGTGACCAGAACTGTTTTGCCCATTTATTATGCCTTAAGATTGATGATTTTATTACTTCAATGAAAGGATTTCCGCGACTTTGCCGTCTTTGAAAACCACTCTTATGGTACTGAAACGGTCGACCCAGAACACCCAGGTGTCGTTTTCCAGTGAAGGCGTCCGGCAGGCCGCCGGGGTCCCGCAGGTCAGCAATACCTCTTTGCGGGTCATCCCCTTGACGACGATTCCACGCTCAATACTTTTGAGCAGATCCGGTTCGATATCTTTGCTTAACTGTTGCCGGTCCTGGACGGTAAAGACCTGGCGGATATATGTTTCCACTGGAATCATCGCCCATTCCGGGTCGAAGTCGATCTTATATTCCTGATTGTCGCCAAGAGTCTTAAAATAAATGGCCGTCTCCCGTGCCTTGATGATCTCCACCGGGGTTCCGAACGGAATAACTTTGCCATCCTGATAATTCATGGAGGAGATGACTTCATCCGAATTGTACCAGAGATTGCACTGGGTGTAGATACCGGAGCCTTTCGGCTGTTGAAGTGCTTCGGCCACGTTGACCTGACGGCAACCGGATGCCAGCAGTACTGCGGCTGCAATACCAGCCAGAACGGTAAAGATTTTTTCCCTCATAAAAAAGTTCCTTCCAGAATTTGACGATGTTTTTCCGGGGACGGTAAATTTATTCCGTCGCCGCTCATTATGTGTTAAAATATTACCAATTTCCCATTAAACAAGAGTCGGTAAGGATAATTTGCGGAGAAGGTCATTCTGTCAGATTCGGCAGCAGTGCCCCGTCGATTACCCCGTTGGTGGCGATGAGTCCGCGGCCGGTGAAATCTGTGCCGCCGTCAAAATCCCTTACCGTACCGCCCGCCTCGGTAACCAGCAGGATACCCGCGGCATAGTCGTAAGGCTGCAGATTCAGTTCCCAGAACGCTTCGAACCGCCCCGCCGCAACGTAACACAAGTCCATCGCCGCCGAGCCGTGCCGCCGGATTCCTCTGACTTGTGGTACAATCCGGTTGAAAAATCTCAGGTTGTTTTCCTGCCATCCCGCCCGCAGGCAGGCAAAACCGGTCGCCATCATGGCATCTGACATCTTTTCACGCCGGGATACCCGGATCGGTTGTCCGTTAAGAAACGCGCCGCTGCCCTTTTCCGCTAGAAAAAGTTCATTCAGCCTGGGAGCGAAGACTGCGGCTTTGACGGTTTCTCCTTGATACTGCAGTGCGATGGAGATGGAATAGAAGGGCAGTTCATTGACGAAAGACGCGGTTCCGTCAATCGGGTCGATAACCCAGCAATAGTCGCTGCCGTGGTATGTCCTGCCGGTTTCCTCTCCGAAGAAGTCGTGCTCCGGGTAAGTCTGGCTGATTTGCGTAAAAATAAAATTCTCCACCGCTTTGTCTGCGGCGGTAACGATGTCTTTGTCGTTCTTATATTCCACGTCGCCGTCGCGCAGACGGTCGTATTCCTTCAAGCTGAGCTCTCCGGCTCTTAAAGCCAGTTCGCGGATGAACTGCATCATGATTATGGTTTCTCCTTCAACGTTTGGGAGTATCAATATATCGCGGAGATGGGAAAAAAACAGTCGGTTAAAACAATTAATTGCCTTGTCGGGCATGTACGAAAACAAAAAAACACCGCCATTGGAGTTTTCCTCCGATGGCGGCGGTATTAAACAGACCGTTTTATTTCTGGAATCCTTCTTCGAGCAGGGTATTGACTTTCTTTTCATCCGGCGTCAATGTTTCCGGTTTTATATCCGGTTGTTTGAAGTTTCCGGGGACATCCGGGACGAGGTTGTCATAATCCTTGTCATTGGCTTTTTTGTCTTTTTTTTCGGTCGGGGCGTTACTTGGGGCGGTGGCCGTTTCGACCTGTTCGCTGCCGGTCTGGAATGCCAGCGGGGGTTCCGGGTTATTCCATTTCAAGTCCGGCACTTCATGACAGAGAACCATGATTTTCAGTTCGGAACTGCTATTGTTGAGAACCTCGACGGTGGTGCCTTTGGGAATGTATAATCCGGAACCTTCCTGAAGGATGATGGCGACATTGTTGAGCTTAATCATCCCTGTTCCTTTGGCTGTATAAACGATCTGAGCTTCTTTTGCCAGGGTTGGAGCGATACTGTTTCCGGCTTTCAGGGTGACGTGCATCATGTTGCCGTTGAAACTGGTACGATCCTTGGCGTGATTGAACAGAGTAACACACTCCGCCTGTTCACTGCGATAGACTTTTTCCGCCTTTTCAATGGTGCGGTAAATGGATTCAGTGCTGTTGGTCTGCGCATAAGTATTTTCGACTCCCGGCGCGCTGCTGCATCCGGCAAGCAGACCGATTCCCGCGAGTGCCGGAAGTCCTTTGAGCATATCTTTTCTTCTCAACATTTTTTCACCCCAATTTTATTGTGAACATGGTGTATATGCAATTGTCATCCCCATAATTATCGCTGTCATATCATAATGATATAAATTAACGGAATTATATTGATTTGCAATGCCGCGCCAATAAATATTCGTTGCATCGCCGGGTATTTATCCCCGAGACAGTTGAAAAAAAGCTTTTTCTGTTATATCTTCACTTCTATCAATAACCGAATGGAAGGGGCATATTCCAATTATGAAAACACCAATTTTCTGTCTTATGTTTGCCGTTGTTCCGGCTTTTTTCGTTTTGACCGGTTGTAATACCGTTCCCTATACCGGCCGGTCGCAATTGCTGATGACCTCCGAAGCGCAGGAACGCGAGATGGGCGTCCAGGCCTGGCAGTCGGTACAGAACGAGGAACGGATCAGTACCAATCCTCAATACAATGCCGCGCTGACCCGGGTCGGAGGCAATATCGCCAGAGCCGTAAACCGTCCCGATTATGTTTGGGAATTCAAGGTTTTCGATTCCAAAGTACCTAATGCCTTCTGCCTGCCCGGCGGCAAGGTCGCCGTTTATTCCGGCTTGTTCACCTACACCGCCAACGATGCTGAACTGGCGGCTGTTGTGGGGCATGAGGCGGCACATGCAGTGGCCCGCCATGGCGGAGAGCGTATCTCTCAGGCGCAAATGCAGCAGATCGGCGCTTCGGTACTTGATGCCACGGTTGATGATGCCACCATTAAAGAGGCATATGGCATCGGCACCAATGTCGGCGTGATGCTGCCATACAGCCGTAAGCATGAGTATGAGGCAGATTATCTTGGACTGATCTTCATGGCTCAGGCCGGTTACGACCCCAATGCCGCCATCAGTTTCTGGGAAAAATTCGGCACCATCAGCCAGACCAACTTTTTTGAAGAGCTTTTTTCCACCCATCCTGCCGGCGACAACCGCATCGAGGAACTTAAAAAGAAACTCCCGGAAGCCAT
Source organism: Lentisphaerota bacterium (assembly GCA_003246475.1). Taxonomy (GTDB): domain Bacteria; phylum Verrucomicrobiota; class Lentisphaeria; order Victivallales; family SZUA-371; genus SZUA-371. The sequence continues at coordinate 9,779 of QKAL01000292.1, read as the reverse complement.
GGCGCAATATCAGAAAGCCTCGGTCAGGCTTGGACTGGGGCAGGTCTATGGCAAAGAGATCACCTCGCCGACATTCAACCGCGTCGCCGATAAGACTTTTGCCGACAAGAACCTTGGTTTGCAGTTCGGGTATCCCGGCGACTGGTCTTTGAGTACTTCCGGCGGCGCGGTACAGGTGATTACCGCCGACCAGACCGGGCAGGTGAATTTCCAGAACGCCCTTCCAGCCTCGCGAGGCGGCAAGTACGGCAGTGTTGACGACGCCTGCCGCCAACTACAGGAAAAACTCCGGTCCAGAACCGCCAATTGCCGGATATCCAACCAGAAAACGGTTTCCTTCGGTGGTTGTAACGGGGTGGCATTCAACAGCGAATTTGAGTTGCAGGGAAAGCAATTCAAACAGCATATGGTGGTGTTGTCCCGTCCCGATGGCAGCGTATTTCATGTCTACAGCTACCTGGCTCCGGTTGCCGCTTATGATGTCAATCTTGCCGGTGCCGACGGTATATTAAAAACGTTGAAGACTGCCGGGATAACCCAGCCTGCGTCTGCTGCGCCCAAGGCCGCCGCCGGGTTGACCTCATCAGGACAGAAGAAAGCGGCGCCGCAGAAAAAGAATAATAATACGACGACCATTAATCTGAACTCGTTTTTCTGACGGTCAGCGTTTGCGTCCTGTGACCATCTGGAAGTAGTCCGGAAAGTCCTCTTTTTCGGTGTTTGCGCATATTTTGCAGCTGAGTTCCGGCGGAAGCGGGTATTTCCCGCTCTCTTTCACCATTTCGTTGATGGCTCCGTGGTGTTTACGGATCAGACAGTGGCGCCGGGGATTGCCCAGCGCGCCGGTCATGCGGTTCCAGATCTCAGCAAAAGGTTCCGCGGTGAAATTACCAAAACTCATCGGCGTGAAGTCGCAGGGGCAAACCTCGCCGGCGCTGTCGATGTATAGATGCTGGGTCCCGCCGCCGCAGCCGAACAGCTCCGGGCTTTCAACATGGTTGAACGCGCATACTTTTGGCTTTTTGCCGCGTCGGTTGATTCCGGTGTGGAACTTACGCAGGATGTCAATGTGATCCGGGGTCAGCAGTGCCTCTTCCGGCGCGTCTTTCATCCGTCCGCAGGGCATCGGTTCGACGATCCGCAGCTCATGGACTCCCAGTTGCGCCGCCAGTTCGTGGAGCCGCGCATATTCCCCGGTTTCGATATGCGGGCGATTGCCCACACTGCCGATCATGGTGTAAAAACCATGGTCGATCGCCGTCTGTAATGCGGATACCGCTGTGGCATAGGCCTTTTTGCTGCCGCGAAAACGGTTGAACTGTTCGCGATCCGAATAATCCAGACTTATGCAGACCGACCACAATCCTGCCTTTTTCAGCTGTTTTGCCATGGCGGCGTCGAATCCGGATCCCGAACTGAACAACACGGTTGTTGCGTCGCGCTCCGCCGCTTCGTTTACCAGTATCGGCAGGTCGGGACGGGTCAGCGGTTCTCCTCCGGTGAATCCGATAATACTGGTACCGTGCGACGTCAATGCGTCAATCGCCTGGCGCCATTGCGCGGTGGTGAGATTACCGCTTTTCCGGTGTTTCACGCTGCAATGGACGCAGTTGAACGGGCAATGCGGTGTGACCGCCAAAAAAGCCGATACCGGGCTGAGGCGGCGGCCGCTGAGGAGGTTTTCAAACATCCGGTTGAATGCCGGGGAGGGGAATGGCGGCAGGAAAGAATTCAAAACCCATTTCCCGTGGTGGCGGGTGATGTTCTCCCCGTCCAGCCAGTTTTTCGCCAGTTTCAGAGTCTTCCATCCCGAATAGAAAGATAATTCGCGGTCAATCTCCTCGGGCACGCGTTTTTTGCCTTGCCGCCGCAGTTCCGCCAGCGTCCGCAAAGGCACTCCGGTGATTTTCCGGTCGGCCAGGATCAATATCAGTTTCAACAGTTGCAAATTCATTTGCGGCACACTCCTTTGATTGCCAGATAATGGTGCTCCAGCGGCTGGCTGCTTTGCTGTAATTCCCTCTCGAAGCAGGCTGCCGATTCTCCGTCATTGCGCAATGGCAGAACCGCGTCGAACCCGGCAATGATCCCGGTCTTCAGCAGCCATGATAAATTTTTTTCCTTGCCGTCTGGGGCATGGATTTCGATCCGTCCTTCTTCAATCATTTCCGGGATGAACCCCTGTTCCGACATCGTCTTTTCCATCTCCCGACGGTTTTGGGGAAATCGCGGCCATAGTGCCCGCCCGACCTTTTCCGGATGCGCCGCCATGGTTTTGCGGAAGGCCTGAAACACCGGGGCGAGGGTGTCGGCGTAGTTGACGACGAACGCCAACGTTCCGCCCGGACGCAGTACCCGGCTGCATTCCGCTATCACCCTGTCCGGCTTACTGTAACCGATGGCCCAGCCGGAGACAATCAGGTCGGCAGAATCGCTGGTGTGCCGTTGCATGAAATCCAGCATGTCGGCGCAGATAAGTTCAGCGCGGGAGCAGATTTTTTCCGCCTCGTCGAGCATTCCCCGGGAGATATCCACTCCGGTGATGTTTGCGCCCGGAAAACGCTTTTCGAGCGCGGCGGTCAGATATCCGGTACCGCAACCCAGGTCGATGGCGTCTTTCACCCCGTCTTCCGGCAACGCCGCAAGCAATCGGTCGCTGACCGGTTTTAAATTCACCAGCCAGTTGGCGTCGTAATCACCCGATAGCCGGTCATATCCGGCGGCAACGTCATCCTTGCTCAGCCAGCGGTTGCCGAGGACATGCCCGAGCATCCGCCAATTGAGCCTGAGGCAATTCAGATAGCGTTGCATGCGATTAGATCGGCCCGCAGCTGCACATGAAAATTACGCTCAACGCGATCAAAACGATGACTTTAATTTTTGCTGCCATTTTTACTCCCTCCCTCTTTGGTTGATTGGGGTTTCAGCATCGACATGTCCCAGTCCTCCGGCCGCAGCCAGTGCGGCGGTTTGAAAGTCCATGATCCTTTCCCTAGCACGTGTTGCTTCTCTGATGCGATGTCATATAGAATATAGAAATATGCCGGACCAGCCAGTTCGTGGCATGTCGGTGTAGTGTAAATAATCATCTTCCCGTCTGGTGAGATGGCAATTGTATTTAGGTCCTTCCATGATTTTCTAAAAAAATTTAAATAACAAATAGATTCGTCTTTTTGTGAAGTATGACGGCGACACCGGATTTCTTGATTCCTACAATAGAATATATCTCCGGTGTCCGACGCTATGCATGGGCGCTTTCCGAAACCGAAGTGGCTTTGCTGATTGTTGGCAATGTCAATGGTCAGAAGTTCCGCTGCTGAATCAAGATTATTATATTTTTCTATGACCAGACTTTTTTCGTTTTTGTTCCAGCATAAAAATAGTCCGAATTTACCTTTTGTTTTTGATATGATTTTCCCAGTTCTGAGTTCGTAAATTTCCAGATTCTCCGCAAGTCCGAGTGTTTTGGGGGTAATGTACAGAATGGCTATTTGCTGTCCGCTGGGGGAAATAAATGATCGGGTTGCCCCGTTGAAGGAAAGAACCACATTTCCGTCACGGTGTTGTACCGTAACTTTTTCAATATTGGTTATAATGGTAAGGTCTTTATGCAGGTCGATACAGGTTTTTGAGTCGTCCGGCAATAATTTTTTCAGTTCGTTTTCGTCTGTGGCGCTTATTATTTTGTTTTGCATTAATATGTCATAACGTAAGTTTTGCAGGAGATGAGAATTTTCTGAATTATTGAGCAATATATGGTCGTTGTAATTTAATCCAACAATCATATTGCAGGGAACGTTGATGATAATCAAGGCAAAAATAGCATTGGCAAATGAACTGCTTAGTTTTTGTTTAGTATCAACATCAACGAAAAAACAGGGATCAAAATGATGAATAAAGACAAACCAAATCGTGACAAATAAAGCTGCATTGACAGAGCCAAACATAATACCCTCTCCAAGACCGATTAGTAATGCTGTTATGTCGGGAACTGGGATGTACAGCGGATATGAACGGATTGTTCCAGAAATGCATGCGGCGACAAATAACCCGTGAAAACATTGTATTTGGTTTTTTTTACTTATTCGATAGAAGGCATATGTCCCATGAATTATGAATCCATACGCCAGCGAAACTATTAACGGAAGTAATGTCGGTTGCTCAAAAACACTTTCCATCAGTTCCGGCTGGTAATGTTGCAGGGCAAACATGATGGCTCCGCCAAGGAAACCGAATGCGCCGCCGATCAGGGACGATTTCCAGACCGAATCGCGGTTCTTTTCCACCATAAAAACGTTGATGACCGGTATCGCGGCGGAAAGCGACACCGCCAGCAGCGTACCGCGTATAATTGCGCCCAATCCCCCCATGAGCGAAACGAGCGCTCCACCCATGGCACTGACGAACAACAGAATCAGATATCTTTTCGCATTACTCAATTCTAACCCCACATGAAATATATGTGTAATCTACATGGCAATAACGATTATGCAAATATCTATTACAGGTTAAAGAGGGGGTAGGCTTGCATTTTTTTGTGAAGGCATATATAATCATAACATTCCACAATATATAGCGATGGGAGGAGTATATGCGCCTGAAATCTGGTTTGGCAATCATTATGCTGTTGAGTTTTTCCGCCGTTCCGCTACGCGCCTGGAAAGTGGTGCCTGAGGAGAAGGATCGCGGCTCTGATATCAAGACTATCATCATTGTCGATGACCGGTTGATTATCGTTAATTCCCAAAATACAATAGACGTGAAATTTTCCGATCTGGAGAAGCTGTCCCGGGGAATAAAAATGTCGGCAGATCCTGCGCCTTCGCCAGCTGCACCGCCGGTCAAAACCACAGCGGAACCCGGCAAGGTTACCGGTGATTTGCGGGTGATGGAAAAATCCCCGCCCACCGTCGTTCCTCCCACCGCCGCCTCAAGCGATGTGACCGCCGAGGCGTTGGCGACCGAGGAGATTATCAGAAAGAAAATTGCCGAATCCGGTATCTGGTATGTATTCGTTGCTCATCCGCAGCGTTTCAAGATCTTCGGACAGAAGCAGTACATGCCGATGAAAGAGGGCATGGTCCTCAAAGGCGCGACCGTCAATAAGCGACTGTATCTGGAAAATCTCGATCACGTGCTCTTCGAGCCGACCTGGGAAAACAGCTACGACTTCAACCGCTATGTGGCGGAGTTCGTCAAATATCTGGAGTCGTTGAAAAAACGTTTAACCGATCTTGATAACAATATTGCCTCGGTCAAGGCCGAACGCGAGGAGAACATGCGCAACATCTACTTCCTCGTCGATCAGATTGTCCAATTGCTCAAAGACCGCAATTATACCCGGGCGAAGATAGTGAGCAAGGATGGTGACGTCAACCTTAACGTTATTAAGCAGGAAGACGTTGAGCCCAATGCCATGACCGTATATCTCGACCTGCAACGTAAATTGTCGCGCGAGGAACGCAATAAGCGCGAGGCCGACCGGCGCATCCGAAGTCTGGTCCGCGAGAAAAACGACCTGCTGGCTTTTTACGAACAGATGGAGGCTTCCTGGAAAGCAATCCCGAGTAAACCGCCGGAACCGCAGAAAGCCCAGCCGTAATACATGGGTTGGAAATGCCGGGAAGCACCTCAAAGAGAATTTTGTCCGGTATCAAAAGATTTTGAGCGGGAAATAACGACGGATTTTAGCATTGCCGTCTTGTAAATGGGGCGTTGCCGTGAGATATTTACCTCTGTCCGGCAAAATAGAGGTAAGGCTGATATGGACATGATATTTGAGACCATCGGTAAAATGTTCAGGGAACAGAAAGATGATTCTTCGCTCCGGCGGATCATGAAAAATCTGCTTTGCGGCGGTGTTGAGCTTGTCGTTAGCGTGATTCTGCTGTGTTTCATGGGGCCGGTTTGGGAACGTCATGGCTTTTTTCCTTCGCGGAGCGGCGGAGCTGCAAATATTCTGATTTTTTTTCTGATGGTGGTGGCGATAATCCATATTATCCAGTGTATGGTCCGGGCGTTGCAGTTGTTTAACGAATATCGTTATGAGAAGAAATACGGGGCTCAGGACCCGTCTGAAGAATAGTTTGATTTACCGGGAGACTTCCAGTTTTGATGCAGCTTGATAAAATTATGGCGTCGAGTCATGCCAACGTGACCGCCGCGGAAGTGCTCTCCGGCGGCCGCGCCGTCATCTGGCAGCGCGAAGGCGATAAAGTCACCTCGTCCGAAATTCCTTTTCAACCTTTTGTGTTGCTGACCTCGCCGCAGTTGCTTGATGGCGCCAACGAGACTTTTGAGATCTTTCCGTTGCGTGGCGGCGGCGATCTTGCCTTTATCGCTGTTTTTCCCGATCAGGAAAACTACTTTCGCGCCTTGGAACATCTGAAAAAAACTACCGGGCGTACTCCTTCGGCTCCCGGAGCGCCGTATCTGGTCATCAGCGACCTGTTGCAGCAGCTGTTTACCGCCAATCGGTTCCGGCTTTTTCGGGGTATGGGTTTTAATGATTTGCGGCGTATGCAGTTTGATATTGAGACCCTCAATGACCCCGAATTCGAATTTTCCAATCCCGACCGCGACAGCGATCAGATCATCATCATCTCCATGTCCGATAATACGGGATGGGAAAAGGTTATTTCACAGAATGACATGGATGAGAAAGCGTTGCTGGAAGAGTTTGTCCGCACAGTGGCGGAACGCGATCCGGATGTGCTTGAAGGACACAATATCTGCCGTTTCGACCTGCCGTATATCGAGGCGCGCGCCAAACGTTATAAGGTCAAACTGAAACTTGGTCGCGACGGCTCGGTTCCGTCCCGGCGCGAATCGCGCTTCAACGCCGCCGAGCGCACCATCAACTATTCGCGTTACGATATTTTCGGCCGCCATGTGATTGATACACTGCACCTGACCACGTTTTACGATATTTCGCACCGCAATCTCGAAAGCTACGGGTTGAAACATGTCGCCCGCCATTTCAAGGTTGCCGCTCCCGACCGCGTCTATATCGACGGCGATAAGATAACGGCGGCATGGAGCGATGACCGCGATAATCTGTTGGCCTATGCGTTGGATGATGTGCGTGAGACTCGGGCGATTTCCGCCATCATGTCTCCGAGCTACTTCTACCAGGCGCAGCTGGTGCCGATGTCGTTTCAGGACTGTGTTATCCGGGGCAACGCCACGCGGATCAATTCGCTGCTGGTTGCCGAATATCTGACTGCCGGACACAGCATTCCTTTCTCTGAACCGGCGGCTGCTTTTGCCGGGGCGCTGACCCGGGCGTTTCATTCCGGAGTATTCGAGAATGTCTGGCATTGCGACGTGCGTTCGCTGTATCCCTCGATCATTCTGTCAGGAGATTGGGCTCCGTCGCGGGACGAATTGCGGGTTTTTCCGTCGCTACTCGGCAAACTCCGGGCATTTCGTTTGGAAGCGAAGGACGCCGAACGCGCCGCCGGTGCTGACAAGGCAAAGAAGGATTATTACAATGCGTTGCAGACCACTTTTAAAATTTTGATCAACTCTTTTTACGGTTATCTTGGCTTTGCGCAGGGAAACTTCAACGATTATGCTATGGCGGAACGGGTGACCGCGCGCGGGCGCGAAATTCTCACGCTGATGCTCGATCACCTGAACACTGCGGGAGCCAACGTGATCGAGATGGATACCGACGGTATTTACTTCCAACCCCCGGCACAGGTGACCGATCCGGCGGAGATGGAGCAGGCGGTGCAGTCCGTGCTGCCTGACGGCATTGAAGTTGAACTCGACGCTACTTATCCGGCGATGTTCTGTTACAAGAGCAAGAATTACGCGCTGCTCAACGACAACGGCGAAATAACCATTGCCGGAGCCGCGTTGAAATCGCGCGGACTTGAACCGTTCCAGCGCAACTATATCCATGAATTTCTGACGCTGTTGCTGACCGGCAAATCCGGCGAAATAGACCGGATGTTCATCGAATGCCGCACCGCCATTGCCGAACGCCGCCTGCCGTTGACACAGCTGGCAAAAACCGAAGTGCTCAACGATTCCGTCGACATGTATCGCAAAAAAATCGCCGCCGGCAAGAGCCGCCGTGCCGCCGCTTATGAGCTGGCTTCGCGTTCCGAGCGCGATTACCGGCGCGGCGATCAGATTTCCTACTACATCACCGGCGTAAAACCCAAAGTTTCGGCGGTGGACAACTGCCGTCTGCTGTCGGATGTCCCGGCGGAACGCGATGAAAATATCGCCTATTATCTGGCGAAGTTGGAGGAGCTGCACCGCAAGTTTTCCGAATACCGTCAAGGCGCGGCCGATGACGATTCCGCTGTAGATCAGGCACAACTGGAGCTGGAATTTTGAGATGAGCTTCCCTCGCCGCATTATCATTATCGGGGCTGGACCTGCCGGGCTTATGGCTGCCGTTGCCGCTTCTCGTTCCGATGCAGAGGTTATGGTTCTGGAGCAGATGCCGCGCCCGGGTATGAAGCTGCTGGCTTCCGGAGGCGGACGGTGCAACCTTACCAATGTTCTGCCTGAAAATGATTTTATCAGCCACTTCGGGCGCCAGGGGCGGTTTATGTTGCCGGCTTTAAATGACTTCTCCAGGGATGAGCTTTTAAATTTTATGCATGAGCATGGCGTTGAGACGGAAATTACCGACGGGTTTCATATTTTCCCAAAGTCCGGGCGGGCAAACGATGTGCTTCGCGCGTTACTTGATGAATGCGAAAAAAATGGCGCCAGGGTCAACTGTAATGTCCAGGTTGCCGGTTTGTCTTTTGCCGATGGAAGAATCGATGGTGTTAAATTTGACGGTAAAGTCATAGCCGCTGAACGGGTCATCATTGCCAGCGGCGGGAAAGGCTATCCGGCGCTTGGCGGTCTGGGCCGTGGTTATGAGCTGGCTCGTCAGGCCGGACACGATATCGTGCCGCCGATTCCGGCAATGGTGGGGCTGCGGACGCGTGAAAATTGGCCGGGTGAGTGCCCCGGTATCAGCCTGAAAAACTGTGAACTTTTCATCGACCTGCCAAAATATCGCGGCCGCCGGGAACGAGGTGAGCTGCTGTTCACTCATCGCGGTATATCCGGCCCGCCGGTCATTGACATCTCCGGCGACGTATCCTCACTGCTGGAAAAACATGAGGCTGTTCCGCTGAACATCAACCTTTTTGCCGGACGTGACCGGGAGTACTGGTTGAAAGAGTTCAATACCTGGCAACAAGCACAGGGGCGTAAGCAGATCCACAATCTGTTGGCGGCTCATATGCCGCAATCTCTGGCAGTCATTCTCTGTCGTGAGGCTCAGATTGTGCCAGAGACCCGTGCGGCGGCTTTTCCGGCTCGGTCGCGCGACAATCTGGCTGCGCTGTTGTCCTCGGCGCAGCTCCATGTCGGGGCGACCGAAGATTGGGAAAAAGCAATGGTCACGCGTGGCGGTGTTGCTCTCAAACAGGTTTCTCCGGACTCGCTGGAAAGCCGTATCGTTACCGGATTGTTTTTTGCCGGTGAGGTATTGGATATCGATGGACCTTGCGGCGGGTTTAACCTGCAATGGGCCTTTTCCAGCGGCCATCTGGCGGGAACAGGCGCGGCAATGAGATGACGTTTTTTTTGTATTCTTCTGGGTAGGTTATGTGAAAACTATCTTACTTTTTTTAATATATAAATAACTTTTTATATTCCTGAGTTATATTTTTTAAAAAAAAGTTAAATAACTGTTTTAAATCATTTTAACCTCAAAACTTATTTTCGTTTGACGCTATTTATTAAAAATAAACTAATAT
>QKAL01000295.1 GCA_003246475.1 Lentisphaerota bacterium | reverse complement strand
GCGGGTTGCAGTTCCGGAAGCAATGGTCTTTATAAAGACGACTTCCAGGATGTCATCAGAGAAGCCAAGGAACAAGTCTTTCCCGCCGTAGTCTATATCCATACGATTCGCGGCAACCTTGAAAGCGGTAAAAACATCGTCAATACCATTTCCGGCAGCGGCGTAGTCATCACTCCCGATGGCGAAGTCATCACCAATTATCATGTTGTCGAAAAGGCACTGGAAGTACGCTGCCTGCTTAATACGGGCAAAGCCTACAACGCCAAAGTCATCGGTGGAGACAAAGACATTGACCTTGCACTGCTGAAACTGGATGTAAAACCGGGAGACCCGCCCCTGACCTGCGCCGAGCTGGAAAAAACCAAACCGGTGGAAGAAGGTGATTTCGTCATGGCCATGGGAGCGCCATGGGGCATGAACCGCTCGGTGTCCATCGGTATTATTTCATGCTCTAAACGCTATTTGAACGGCAGCAGCCAGTACACCTTATGGCTGCAGACTGATGCCACCATCTGTCCCGGCAATTCCGGCGGTCCCCTGATCAATACCGAGGGGAAAATTATCGGGCTCAACACCTTCGGAATAATGGGAGATATTGGTTTCGCCCTGCCGGCAACCACCATTGCCGAGGCTTTACCGCAACTGCGGCAGCACGGACGGATCAACTGGGGCTGGTGCGGACTGGAACTGCAGCCGCTTAACGACTTTGACCGTAATATCCATTTCAATTATACCGAAGGCGTTATGGTGGCTGGAACCGCCAACGGCAGTCTGGCACGGAAAGCTGGACTTCTGCCGAATGACCGTATTGTCGCAATCAACAACCGGCAAATTGCCGTCAAAACCAACGAGGAACTGCCGGAATTCCAACGTTTTCTCGCACTGCTGCCCCATGAAGAGTCGGTACAACTTAAAATATTCCGTAACGGCAAAGAGATCACCATCCCTCTGTCGCTCCGGGATAAGGGAACCGTTGAAGGGGCCGAGGTCGCCTGCCCCCGCTGGGGATTAACCGCGAAAACCATCAATCGTTTTGAAACGCCCACCCTGCATATGCACCTTAACAACGGCCTCTATGTCTATGGGATCGCATATCCGGGTAACGCAGCCAGGGCCGATCTGCGCCGCGAGGACATTATCCTGTCGATCGACGGGAAAAAAATTGAAACGCTGGAAGATATGAAAAAGGTCTATGACGAAGTAATGGAGCGGCAGAATTCTTCGACAACTGTGGTAATGATGATTCAACGGAACGGTTCATATAAACAAATTGTACTGGATTTCAGTACCGACTACGACAAGGAGTGAGATGTTTATGTTCACAAAAGCATGGTGCGGCACATTACTGTTATTATCGCTTTCCGGCAATATGATCGGAGACGTTCCGGCAGAACCCGGCAAGGATGACATTCAAGATGCAAAACTTCGGCAGCTTAATATTGATCTCACCGAGAAGCTCGGCAAATCACTGGTCAATGTCAACTATTATTTCACGCTGGACAAAAACTACAAGGTTCCGGAATACTCCGTCAAGTATCTCTGCCCGAACTGCAACAACTATCATCACCAAAGCATTGATTCGCTGATTGAAGACGAACGGCCGATGCGGGTTCCAGGCTATATGGTCTCCGAAGACGAAATAATCAGTTCCGACATCAATGTCATCCCGGAATGGTTTAAAACCATCGAGGTGGAATTCAATGGCAAAAAAGCCACTGCCGAAATAATCGCTTATTATCCGGGACACCAGAGTGTGCGCCTTAAATTATCCCAGCCGCTTCCGGGTATCCGGCCGCTTCAATTCAAAAATGATTTGTCCGGTAAACGTTTTATCTTTTATCGCGCGGAAGAAAAAGCCGTCGGCTTCACCATAACCCGTCCCTTCTCGTTCAGTGCAATACAACACCTTCAGGGAACCGGCGAAGATTGGGTTTCCACCATTCCCAACAGTCTGATCGTTAACGCCGACGGGCAGACCGAAACACTTTATATGACCAAGATGCAACGTCTTTCCGACGGCAAACCCCTGTTGCCGGATAAATGGCCCTCTGAAACGGTCGCCCAACGCAACGCGGCAATTAATCAGCTGAACGAATTTATCCGGACCAACTGTTACCCCGTGACCATCCGTCTGGCCCAGTCTTCCAGCAACAAAAACAAAATGATGGGCGGCTATGGGGAGGAGGAAGTAAACGAAATCAATACACTTGGTCTCAAGCTGCAATCAGGAGAATTGCTGGTCATTGCCAATATGAACGCAAGACAGACCGCGCGATTGGATTCCGTCGAGATCAAAGTCGGTGAAAATAAGGTCAAAGGGAAATTCATCGGATCGTTAAAATATTTCGGTGGAATTATCATCAAGCCGGAAAACGATATTCCCGATAAAGGCATCGAATTGTATCCGTCGTCCCCGGTAAAGCTTTTTCAGGAATTTGCCTGGACCGCAATAATGAAAAATGCCGATGGGAAACTCAGCCTGAAAATAGTTCCGACACGGATCGATGAATTCGGCGATGGTTTTATGGGCATCATCAATCCGATTATGGAACAGCGTGACAAGGATTCTTTCCTCTTCGATCGGCAGATGCGTCTGGTGGCATTGCCTCTTGGCAAGCGAACCATTACTGAAGAACGATATAATAACAATGAAGAAACTACCGCCGCCAACTTTATTGCAGATCTTTTGAAAGACCGCGCCAAAAATTTTGACGCCAACAATATTCCGAGATCCGGCAATGAACGCAATCAGCTCGCCTGGCTGGGTATTTACTTTCAGTCAATGAACAAGGAGCTGTTAAAAGCCAATAAGATCAGCAACATGTTCAATGATGGTGAAACCGGGTTGATGGTCTCGAAAGTATTTCCGGATTCTCCGGCGGCAGCGATGAACCTGAAAGTGGGGGATGTCATTCTTTTCCTGACACCGGAAAACTCTGCGCGACGGATCAAGATCAAAGATTATGAATTTCGGGAATCCCAAATGGAAGCTTTTCCATGGAACCGTTATGACGAAATACCGGAAGAATATTTTGATCAGATACCTATGCCTTGGGAATCGCTGGAAAACAGTCTCAACCAGGCACTAACCCAGATCGGAATCGGGCAGAAAATGGTTATCGGCGTTGTTTCCGGCGGCAAACAGGAAATAAAAACCTTCACCATTGAAAAAGCCCCGCCGCGCTTCGAGGATACGCCGAAATATATTAACAAAGAGATCGGCATAACCACCTGTGATCTGACTCCCGAAGTACGCCAGTACTTCCAGATGAAACCACAGGACCCCGGAATCATGGTATCTAAAGTTCGTCCCGGAAGCCGGGCGTCAATAGCCGGCATCAAGCCCTATGAGATCATTGTCCGCATTAACGGCACTCCATTGAAAAGCGCGGAAGAACTTAAGGTTGGCGACAAAAAGGAGATCCAGCTGGAAGTCAAGCGGATGGGTATCACCCGCATCGTCAAGATCAACCTGGACGCGCCCGGGCCGGCCAGCGTCTTTGCCAAGTAAAACATATCCTTTGTGGATTTATGAAAAAGAATGCCGGATTTCCGGCATTCTTTGTTTTTTTGCTCCGGAGTCAGCACTGCAGCCTATTTACACGGATAAATTTTAAAAGCGGATTGTCATTTCCGGCGAGTTGAATTATGTTATCAAAAGTGATTTGGAAACCGCAGGAAATGGAAATTGCAACAGTTATTCATCAAAGACATATTCATCAGATTGATGCGCGACCGGACCGCCGCTATTTCGTTGTTCGTCATTCTGTTCTACGTAGTGCTGGCGATAGGATTTGAGATCTACGGCATCTACTGCTCCCGGCACAATATCTCCCCGGCTTACAGCCATTCCGATATGAACCGGACTTATCAGGCACCCTCATGGCAACACCCGCTGGGAACCGATTTTATGGGACGCGACGTATTGCTGCGGGCGGCTGCCGGTTCGGCAACGGCGATGAAGGTCGGTGCTGCGGCATCACTGCTGGCAGCACTGATCGGGGTGTCTTTAGGCGTTGCCGCCGGATATTTCGGAGGAAAAGTAGACAACATTACCGTCTGGATCTACAGTACTTTCGCCTCAATGCCGACGTTGCTGTTCATTCTGGCATTTGCGTTGCTGGTCTCGCGCGGCTTTCTCTATCCGCCGCTGGCGGAGGCGTTGCAGAATTTTTCCCGCGATTTCAACGTCGATACCGGTATGATCGCAATCTATCTGGGCATCGGCATGACCGGCTGGGTCAGCCTGTGTCAGGTAGTGCGTTCCGAAGCAATGCGCTTGCGAGAAGCCGGTTATGTTCAGGCGGCAAAGACCGCCGGACACGGAGCATTTCACATCATTATCCGCCATATAATTCCCAATCTTTTCCATCTGGTCATTATCTATTTTACCATGCGTTTTGCGCTGGCGATCATGACTGAGGTCATTGTCAGTTATCTCGGTCTTGGGGTGCAGATGGCTCCAAGCTGGGGCGTAATGATCTCCGATGGACAGGAACGGTTGTGGCGCGGTATCTGGTGGGAGGTCGCCGCGGCCACCGGATTCATGTTTTTCTTGGTGCTGGCGCTGAATCTGCTGGGTGATGCGCTTCGCGACATCCTGGATCCCAAACTACGGAGTTGATCGATAACCATGCTGCCGGAAATATTGCAACAACTGCTGGTGTGTCCACTCGACCGGGGCGAACTTGAGGAGTACCCCGAACGACAGGAACTGGTCTGCCGCCAATGCGGCCGGGTCTACCCGGTCAGAAACGGCATTCCGGTTATGCTGGTGGAATCCGGCAGCCAGGAGGAGCGGAAAAAGACCGATGGCACAGAACTATTACGAAATACTCGGGGTTGAACCTGACTGCGATTTCAGGACTCTGAAAAAGGCGTATTACCGCCGGGCCAAGGAATGTCATCCAGACCGCCATAACAACAGCCTGTTGATGGAAGAAGAGTTTAAACGGGTCGCCGAGGCTTTCAACGTCCTTTCCGACCCCGAAAAACGCCATCGCTTTGAACGCGCCGAAGCCATCCGCAACGCCACCTCCGAGGCGGTGGTACAGGATGTAGCCACAACGGTCACTTCGATTATGGACACCCCGGGCGACGACGATCTGGAAGAACTCATAACCGGCAATGCCGTCCCGCGCGACACCTCACTGGCCAATTTACTGCGCGACCTTGCAGGAACCGAGGTATTCATCAATTTTCGAGAGGGGAAAAATTTGTTTTTTCAACAGCAGTACCGCGCCGCGCGGGTGTGCTTTCTCCAAGCGGTCGAACACTCACCGAACAACATCATCTATCACGTCTTTCTGGCCCGTTCCTGCGCAAAAATCAACGATTTTTCCGGCGCATTGAGAGAGTACCAGATTGCACTGGATCTCGGCGCGCTCCGCATTCCGGCACAGGAGATGAAGCGGGTTCACTGCGAACTTAAACAGCTTAAGGAACAATATAGCCCCTGGTGGTACCGCGCCTACCGTAAACTCTGTCCGGACAAAGAAAACGGCAATGGAGACACCAGGCAGCAGATGATTGACGAAACCAACCGGGCAATCGCCCATATTTCTGCAGCCCGGAATCAACACAAACCGGAAAAGAAAGATCGCAAGCGCCTTAATCAGTAATCGCTAAATAGTAAAGTCGCAACGCGGGTAACTGCCCAGTACCTTAACGAACAAACAGTTATTCGACAACTCCCGGATTGCTTTTTTAACCTGCGGATCCTCGCGGTGCCCCAGCAGATCGATAAAGAAGAAATATTCCCAGTTGCGCAATTTGGACGGACGGCTCTCAATCATGGACATGGAGATGTTCTCCTTCTTGAAAGGCAGCAGGCTGTCGTAAAGCGCCCCAACCCGATCACCGACCGCAAAACAGATCGAGGTCTTGTCGTCGCCCGTAACCGCCGGACTCTGTTTGCCGAGAACCAGAAAACGGGTCGTGTTACCGCTGCTGTCCTGAATATCCTCCTGGATCAGGTTCAGTTTATAGATCTCGGCAGCAAGGCGTCCGGCAATCGCGGCTGCACCCGGTTCTGCGGCTGCCAGCTCGGCGGCGCGGGTATTGCTGCCAACCTCCACCTGTTCCACACCGGGCAGGTTCTGCGACAACCACGAACGGCACTGTCCGAAGGACTGGAAATGGCTGTAGACCTTTTTGATTTCCGACTTGGCACAGTTGGCCATCAGGCAATGGCGAATGGCAAAACGGATCTCCGCACAGATTTCTACGTTGGAATCCATGAACATGTCGAGCGTATGGTTGACCACCCCTTCAGTGGAGTTTTCAACCGGGACGCAACCGTAATCGGCGCGCTCACTTTCAATGTCGCGGAACACGTCAGAGATAGTATTGCGTGCAAGATATTCGACGCTGTGGCCGAATTTCGCCATAGCCGCCTGATGGGTATAGGTGGCCTGCGGACCGAGGAAAGCAATGCGCAACCGGCGCTCCAGCACCAGTGAACCGGACATGATCTCCTTGTAGATGGCGCGTAGCGTCCGCTCCGGCATAGGTCCCTGATTAAGCTTGCACAGCCGCTCCATGACACGTTTTTCACGCTCAGGAACGTAAATGGCCTCCAGCCGCTGTTTCTTCCATTCGCCGACTTCCAGCACGTATTTATAACGTTCGTTGATCAGTTCGACGATCTGCGCGTCGACCCGATCAATATTGCCGCGGAGTTCTTCCAGATCCATAGTCGTTGTCTTCCTTAATTTTCTATTGATTTTCAATCATGACGATAATATAACCGACGAATCCCCGAAAAAAAGACACTTTGAAAAAAATCGTGTAAAGTTGTATATAATTAACCATTATTTCCATACGGATATTTGTTTTTCGCCAATGGTAACATTGAATATTACCAGTACTGCGTTTAAATTATCAGGAAGCCAAAGACCGGAACCGCTTTACATCCAGCGGCTCTACCGGATAAAATTTTAACTCTTCATACTATGGTTGGATTATGCTGTCTGAAAAAGAAAGAAACATTCTGGTCAACCGCGCGAGCAAGTTCTTCCGCGAATTGGATAACGACTTGTTTTACGAATCCCGAACCTTTACCGCCGAACTTGGGGCGTCTGAACTGCCGGTAGCCTGGAAGGACCGCAAGTCGCTTTCCTACAGCCCGATCCGTGAAGGCGACGTCTGGGGCAAACTCTGGGACAGCGCATGGCTGAAACTTCACGGCGAAATCCCTGCCGAATGGCAGGGCAAGGCCGTTTCCTGCCGCCTGCGCATGGGCGGCGAAGGCTTGATCTTCGACAATGCCGGAGTTCCGGTCTACAGTCTGACCAACACCTGCGTTTTCGTATCGCAATATCGCAAAGAACTGTACCATCTAAGCAACAAAGCCTCATCCGGAGCATTCGATCTTGAAATCGAACTGGCCGCCAACGGACTGTTCGGAGACGAATACAACCCCGACTGCGTCGGACAGATCAACAACGAAATTGCAAAAATCGTCCACCTGAAATATGGGCTGTTCAATGCCGACGTCTGGCATCTTAAGCTTGAAGTGGAAGTGATTTTCGGGCTGCTGATGCTACCGCGCGTAGTCGGCGACTGCGTCTACGGCTCCACGGCGTTTCCGAAAAACAGCCGCGCCGAAGTCCGGCTACTGACATTGCTGAACAAGGCAATTGACGCCTATGCCGACAACCCACACAACGCCGCCAAAGCAAGGGAAATTCTGAAACCGGCACTCAAGGCCCGCGCGCTGGACTCCGCCATGAAGGTTACCGCCGTAGGTCATGCCCATATAGACACCGGCTGGCTCTGGCCCGTACGCGAGAGCATCCGCAAATGCGCCCGGACCTTTTCTTCGCAGCTATACCTGATGGACCGCTATCCCAACTACGTCTTCGGCGCTTCCCAGGCACAGCATTATGCCTTCGTCAAGGAACACTACCCCGAGCTTTACGCCAAAATCAAGCAGCGGGTCGCCGAAGGCCGCTGGGAACTTCAGGGCGGCATGTGGGTGGAATGTGACTGCAACCTGGTAAACGGGGAATCGATGATCCGCCAGTTCGTCCACGGCAAAAACTACTTCCTCGACGAATTCGGAGTGGAGGTCAAAAACCTATGGCTGCCCGACGTGTTCGGTTACTCCGCTGCGCTGCCGCAGGTCATCCGCAAAACCGGCTGCGACCACTTCCTGACCCAGAAGATTTCCTGGAGCCAGTACAACAAGTTCCCGTACCACGCCTTTAAATGGTACGGTCTCGGCAATTACGAAGTACTAAGCTTTTTTCCGCCGGAAGACAACTATAATGCCATGCTGGTGCCGGATCAGCTTAACTACGGAGCCGACAACCTTTCCGAAAATGTCATTATCGACGAATATCTCAGCCTTTTCGGTATCGGCGACGGTGGCGGCGGCCCCAAGGAGGAATTTCTTGAACGCGGACTGCTCTGCGCCGACCTCGAGGGAAGTCCGAAAGTCAGTTTCGGCCGAGCCGATGATTTCCTCTCCCGTTTGGATAAGAAAGCCGAACTGCTGCCCGAATGGCACGGCGAGCTTTACCTCGAACTGCACCGTGGTACCCTGACCACTCAAGCCCAGGTCAAACGCGATAACCGCCGTTGCGAACAGTCGCTGACCGGATTGGAATTTTTGCTCTCCTGTCTACCGATGGACAAATATCCTGTCAGGGAAATGGACGGTCTATGGAAGATGATGCTGCTTAACCAATTCCACGATATCCTACCCGGGTCGTCGATCAAGGAAGTGTACGATGTCGCCAAACGCGAACATGCGGCTATCCTTAAAGACAGCAGTTTCCTTGCCTTTCAGGCCGGTGCCGAATTGTGCACAGAAGACGATTCGGCAATGACGCTGGTGAACACCTTGTCCTATCCCTACCGCCGTCTCATCGAGCTTCCCGCCGACTGGCAGGGCGTCGAAGGCCTGACCGCCGAAAAGGTGGGAGGTAAAGTCTTCACCCAAGTCGAAATCTCCCCACAAAGTTCCTGCGTCCTCCGCCGCGCCGCCAAGTCCGTCGAAGCAATTGAATCAGCAGATTTGACGCTTGAAAATGCTCTGATCCGCTATAGTTTTAATCCACAGGGCCGTCTGATCGAAGCATTCGACAAACAGGCAAACCGCCAGATTATGGCCGCTCCCGGTAACCTCTTCAGCCTCTATGTGGATATCCCCAACAGCTGCGATGCCTGGGATGTCGATCTTACCTATGAAAACGTCAAGGTCGAAGACCTCGCCGGCAGACAGGAAGGCAAGAAGACTACTGGACCGCTCTCGCAGCGTCTGGCCTTCTCGTACGCCACCGACAAATCCGCCGTCACCCAGGCAATTACCCTCCGCAATGACTCGCGGGCGCTGGAATTCTCCACCCATGTCGAGTGGCATGAGACCCATCGGATGTTGCGCGTGGCTTTCCCAACCAACCTCGTTGCCGAAGAAGCCGCTTTCGATATTCAGTACGGTTATATCAAACGCCCGACCCACCGCAACACCAGCTGGGACAAAGCGATGTTCGAAGTTGTCGGCCAGCGTTATGCCGACCTGTCCGAACCTGAATACGGCGCCGCTCTGCTCAATGACTGCAAATACGGCTACAAAGTTCATGGTGGCACCATCGATTTGAACCTGTTGCGCTCTCCGGTGTGGCCCGATCCCACCGCCGATCGCGGCAGCCACGATTTCACCTACGTTTTCCTGCCGCATGAAGGCGAACTGATCGTCTCAGACGTCATGTCCGAAAGCGCGGGTCTCAACCGCGCTCCGATCATGCTAAAGGGCCGTAACGGCGAAATCAAGATGCCGGTCCGCATGGTATCAAGCGGCGGCGTAACACTGGAAGTAACCAAGCGGGCGGAAAAATCCGATACCGTAATCTTCCGTCTGGTCGAGACCCGCGGCCGCCGTTCCAGTTGCAAGCTGGAACTGGCTCCGACAATCGCCACCGTGGTCGAAACCGACATGCTGGAACGCGATCAGACCCCGCCGTCGGCAGCAAAAAATGGCTGTCTCGAACTGACTCTCGAACCATTTGAGATCAAGACCTTCCGCTGCAAATAACACAACGGGAAAAAGTTCTAACGGGGAATCCTGACAACAGGGTTCCCCGTTTATTTCTCATTCAGCGGGTTGCCAGTATAGAGCAGGTTGCGACGAGAGTTTCTTTTCCTTGATCAACTTACGGTACTTTTCCGCATCGATATCACGGGGGCCTCCTGGCGGGGGCGAAGTCTGATCCTGATACGGAGAAATTTCGGTATCCGCACCTTGTGGGTTTAACAGCGACGCAAGTTTGTGTCCGGCCTGATTGAGAGCCGAGGTCAAGCCGTCGGCAGTGTAAGTGGCGCCGGTTACCGCATCGCCGTTAAAACACGTCAGCCCGGTGAAAATATTTTTTCCGAGCAACTCGCCTTTACGTTTCATCACTTTAGCAAGGTAGCTCGGCGTTTCCCGGTTTTTCCGCACTTTAAAATCGAGCAGTTTACCCGACACGTCAACCATAACCATAAGATTCAATTTACCGCCATATCCTTCGACAGCCGGGGCTAATTTGCCGGTTGAAAAAACATATCCCAACACGGTGTCACCGCCAGAAAGGGTCAGCTTCCCGACAATATATGACTCTTTTCCTGACTTGATTTCGATCTTTGACATTGTCACCGTTTCGGAAAAATAATTCTTGAATTCAAACGGGTCATTTCCCTTCTTCTCTTCGCCATGCGCGACCGAGGAGAACAATAATATCAGGGGGATCGACGCCCACATAAAAAATTTACCGGTCTTCCAATGCCAGCCGCCTAATCCAGACATGAAAACACATGACCCGGCCATCAACGCCAACGCCGTCAATGCACCGTTGATACCCAGTAACGGCAGCAACAACAGCGCGGTTATCAACCCGCCTGATGCGCCGCCGGCAGTGTCAGCAGCTTCCAGCCAGACCGCAGCCTTACGGTCGGAAAATCTCTGCTTCTTCATCTGATGCGCCGCAACCGGCAACCATGTCCCGCCAACCATCCCTACCGCCAGAAAACACGGCAAATAGTAGAGCAACGGCAACTCCTTCATCAGTATAGTCTGCAGTATGGAAATAAAAAACAACATGATCAACGCCAACAGGAAAAAGCATCGGTTGCCCCAGCCCACCGCATCCACCCAACGTGCAGCAGCGGTGGCACCAAAAACCAACCCCAACATGAAACAGGCATTGATCAATCCGAAAAACAGGAATATCGCGCCATGATCGATCTGGAAATCAAACATTAACAGCAGATCGATACCCAGCACCACCACCGAGGAAATAAAAACATACCAGAAAAGTTCTCCCGTCGTCACATAGTCCGTACCGCGAAAGCGCCGGATAAATTTTCCGGTCAGCACCGCAATCACCGTCACCACCAGCAAGATTGCAATCAGCACTTCCATTACCTCCATTTTTCCCGGCAATTGCACCGGTAGACTGATAGCAGCACCCATCTTTTTCAACGCGAAAAAGATGCCATAAACAAAAAGCACCGGCGAGGAATCACGATTCAGCAGAGGCTGTTCATGCGCCGCAACCGCATCCCGATACCGCCGCATCTGTTCGGTCACAGCAAATCGGTCGAATAATGTATATACCCCGTCCGAAGGAAATTTCTTACTGATATTTAGAGCATTCAGCCGTCCCGCAAGGATTGCCGGATCAACGGTAACCTCTTTTTCCGGTCCGGCAAAAAAACGGCTTTGGATGCCTGGCTGCAAAACCACCGAAGGGAAAACCGCGTTCAAAGTGTTTAAAATCGATGCGCCGATGGCAGTCAGCTCCTTGCCCATATACCCTTCACCGCCAGGGAAGCCCAGACTGAAAACCCCGTTGGCGGACAGAACCCGCCGGACCTCCTGAAAAAAATCCAGGCTGTAATAGCGGTTCACGGTAAGATTGGACGGCAATCCGGATTCCATCATCACCAGATCGAATTCCCCGCTACCACAGCGGCGCAAATAACCTCTGACATCCAGTGCCGCAATTTCAACCTTATTCATCCCTTCGCGATATTGAGCTGGAATCACCTCAAGCATGCTTCGCCCGTAATCCGGGTCGGGAGTCAGCCACACTACCCGCTTCACTTCCGGCTCGGCTCCCAACAAGCGACACTCCTCCAGCAATCCCATCCCCACAACCAGAATATTCTTCGCTCCCGGACACTCTGCCAGATTGGCGGCGACGGTTGCTGCCGCCTCTTCCTCGCCCGGCAGAGACTCCACTGTCCCGCCCCAGGACATCAACACAAACGCCCCCTGATAATTTCCATAAATATACCGTCCCTGCGGTGTGACGAATACACCACGACAGCCATCTTCATGCAACACCCTTCGCCACTCACGGGCGGCATCCGCCTCCTGCCACCTGGTACCGACGCCAACAACGAGTAATACCAGCATGACCACCCCGGCTATCCCTGCAATAACACTGACATATTCCGAACGATAACGCCGATGTAGAAAACACGCACCACAGATCACCGCGACAGCGGGCAGCACAACGCTCTCCTCCGCCATTCGCCAATAGAGCAGCAATGTCACCGCCAACGCCCCAACAAAGCTTCCGAATGCGTCGATAATATAAAATGCGGACGCCGGAACTTTGGCCTCTTTCAACCACTCAACGCCGCAAACAAAAAGAAAACCATTGAACAAACTCAATGGCGCGTTGAAAAAAAATACCGCCGTCAACAAAGTCGTCAGACTTAAAGTCTCATACTCCCCGGTCGAGCAGATCACTCTTGCGTTCAGCAGAAGATATTTCTGGAGCAGAAACATCAGCGGAAACAACAACGGCAGAAGTTCATATTTGCGTACTGCCGGACCACTTATCTTCCTCAATCCAGCCAACAATGCCCCCAACACCATCCATATCAGCCAGGAGAAGAAAAACCACCCCGTTGACAACTCATTGCCGTCAAAGACCGTGAGGAAATCACGATAAAGCAGCGTCTGGGCAAGCAGACTGAAAAATCCCACGCTGAAAACAGTTATTATCATGGTATGACCAGATTTTAAACACGTCATTTTTCCGCCTCTTTTTCGTGAAAAACCTCAGCCTGAAACACCTGAAATGTCGCACCTTCCCGCCAGTCGTCAGGCTCCATCCCGGCCTTGACCGCCAGATGCGACAACAATTGTTCTACATTCCACCCCTGTTCCGTCGCCACCTGCGGAAGAAAGACCGCTGAATAAAAACTGCGGCTCAGAATCACACCGTCGCGACCTGCCACGATGTCTTTCCAGCTCTTGACCTTCTCCGGCGGAGTCAAAACCGAAATCTCAATATCCAAATCCTTGACCTCTTCGGCGGTAACCGGAGAAAAACGCGGGTCGCGCACCGCCGCGTTTACCGCCTGCGCAATAACAGCCTCATAGAGCGGACGCCTCGGCATTATCTCGCCGATACATCCGCGCAACTTGCCGCCTTCGTGCAGTGTAACGAACACCCCGCGTTTCTCCTTCATTTTCGCCGAGGGTTTAAAGTCCAGCTTTCGGGCATCCGGCACTCGCCCTTCACGCAGGAAATACTTAATCGAATCACGCGCCAGTTTGAGCATGGCCTGGTGTTCTTCGGGTGTAAAACCGTTCCGTTCCGCCGGAACCTCCGGCGGCGAACTCCAGGAACCGGTAGCCGCCAGCGCCACATAACTGACACTGTTGGCAAAGTCCCCGGTAATCGCCCCGGAGGTATCATATTTCAATTCATGGACAACCGCATCTTTCGGCAAAAGTGCCAACAGCAGCCGGATCGGACATTCGCCGCAAATGGTGGCTTCGGTCTGTCGCATATAACGGTCGAAACCCATACGATCGTGCGCAATTATCCGCTTTACCGCCCCGGCATCCAACGCCGCAATCCGGTCTTTAACATCGTTTCCATTACCGAATGGGGTATAGCCGAAACGGTCACCATAGTGGGTAAAATCGGAACTGACCACCAGCAGGGTCTGCGCATCAATAATCTGCCGTAAGGCAGCCGCTATTGCCTCAACACCTTCGTTGTCGAGCTGCCCGACTACCACCGGTACCACCATAAAATCTTTCAGCGCATATTGCAGCAGCGGCAGTTCGATCTGGACGGAATGTTCTCCCGCTAAAACCGCTCCGGAACTGACGGTAAAATCGTATTGCAGTAGCGTCTTGACAGCCGCAGTGTCCAACGGAGTCTCTCCCAAAGGGGTCCGCCACCTTTCATTTTCGCATACCGCGATCTTATTGCGAAGTGCCACGCGATGGCTGGGGCCGAGAATAACAACCCGACGATATGATTTGTTCAACAATTGCGCAATACCATACCCGGCCACCGGACCGGAGTAGGAATATCCGGCGTGTGGCAACACCAGTGCAATAACCTGGTCGTATTCCTTTTCTCCCGTCGCCTTATCGACAAAACCTCTTATCTGCGCCCGAAGTAGTTTGCCATCAGCGGGAAACCAGCTTCCAGCCAATGCTGTATCCATCACGCTATCTTCCGCTGTCAGTACTGCCGCCAGCATCAGTATCAAACCGGAAAATATCGTTTTCATCCCTGCCACCTCCCCGGGTTCGCAATCTTATGGTAATCCAGCGGGATCACCCGACCGGGGTATCCCCGCCCTGACAGGTTGCGGATCCGCGCGATCCCACACTTGCCCCATCCCCGCCAGCCCAGCAATGCCGCCAGCCCGGCCAGCCCCGATACTTTGATGAAATCTCGACGTCTCATTTCCACACTCCGGCTATTTGCGTTCCGCACTGCGGACATTTTCCATCCTTTATCTGTAACACCCCGACCCGGTAACCGGTCCGTGCAATCAACTCTTTTTTACACTGGGGACAATATGTCGCCGACCATTCCGGCTTCAGCAAATTTCCCACATAGACGTATTTTATCCCCTCCGCCAGCGCCAGTTCCCTTGCCCGCGCCAGCGTCTCCTCCGATGTCGGCGGCAGATTCCGCATCCGGTAACGCGGGAAAAAACGTGAAAAATGCAGCGGCGTATCAGTACCCATGTTCTCCCGCACCCAGCGGACGAGCATTTTCAGGTCGGCATCGCTGTCGTTGAGAGTAGGAATGATCAAATGGATGATCTCCACCCATATCCCCGCGGACTTCGCCGTCAGCAGTGAATCAAGCACCGGACGCAGCATCCCGCCGCAGATATCGCGATAAAATTTATCCGACATTGATTTCAAATCGATATGCGCCGCATCAACATTATTACACAGTTCCCGGAATGGACGCGGGCTGATATATCCGGCGGTCACCAGAATATTGCGCAGTTTTTTCTCACGAACCGCCTTACTGCAATCCAGCGCATACTCGTAAAACGCCGCCGGATCGGTATAGGTATAGGACACCGAAGCGCACTCATAGGATTGCGCCAACGCCGCGATCTTATCCGGCAACACCTCATAGGCGGGTACGGTATCCGGTGCAGCCTGGGAAATTTCCCAGTTCTGGCAATTCAGGCAATGCAGAGTACACCCCACTGTGGCCAGCGAAAAGGTTGTGGAGCCGGGCAGGAAATGATAGAGCGGTTTCTTTTCGATTGGATCGACGTGCAATGAACAGGGATAACCATATGTTACCGCCGTCAGCCTGCCGTCAAGATTGACCCGGATGCGGCAGTCGCCGCTCTGTCCGGGCCGGATCAGGCATTGCCGTGGACACAAGCCGCATTGTACGTTTCCAGCCATATTACCCACCCCCATGCAGTTCCCTATCCATAGAATATAAATTTTTAATCAAGGCAAGTCAATTTAAGCACAGTAAAAAGAGATAAAAGAATCAAGCCAAACCCGAGCAGTAATATCGGCTCAATACATAAAATCATAGTTTCAGATATGTTTTTCGTTGTCATTGCCATGTCAACAACACCGTTTTGACGCTATAATAATATTATCATTAAAATTAATAACGTTACAGAAAAGACAACGGACAACCAGAGGAGTGGCTATGCAAGCTAAAATTATTGTCAACAAAGATTTTGTCATCGATGAGATCAGCCCGGAGGTCTACGGCGGCTTTATCGAGCATATCGGCAGAGCGGTTTACGGCGGCATTTACGAACCCGGACATCCAACCGCCGACGCCGAAGGGTTCCGCCAGGACGTCATCGATATGGTCAAAGAACTCAACATGCCGTACACCCGTTATCCGGGCGGTAATTTCGTCTCCGGCTTCAACTGGGAAGATGCCATCGGACCGAAGGAAAAACGTCCGGCACGACTCGATCTGGCGTGGAAATCACTGGAACCAAACCACGTGGGAACCGACGAATTTATGAAATGGTGTGCTGCAGCCAACACCGCGCCGATGATGGCGGTAAACCTCGGGACCCGCGGCCCGGCGGAAGCACAAGCGCTGGTCGAATACTGCAACTTCCCCAAAGGCACCTACTGGAGTGATTTACGGCGACAGAACGGCGCCGAAAATCCTTACGGCATTAAAATATGGTGTCTCGGTAATGAAATGGACGGACCGTGGCAGACCGGGCATAAAACAGCAGAAGAATATGGCCGGGTTGCCCGCGAGGCCGCCAAGATGATGAAATGGACCGATCCCGGAATCAAATTGGTTGCCTGCGGGTCCTCTTTCGACGGCATGCCCACTTTCGGACAGTGGGAGGCAACAGTTCTGGAACACACTTACGACCTCGTTGATTATCTGTCAATACACCGTTATTTCGGCAATGGCGAAAACCATACCCCCGGATTCCTGGCGGCGGCAGAACGCCTCGACTCATTCATCAAAAAAACCACGGCAATCTGTGACTTCGTCGGCGCAAAACTCAAGACCGACAAGAAAGTCATGATTTCCCTCGACGAGTGGAACGTCTGGTATCATTCAAACGGCCAGGAAAAAAACTCGGAAGAATGGACAGCGGCAAGGCCGATCCTTGAAGACATCTATAACATGGAAGACGCACTGCTGATAGGAACCATACTGATTACCATTCTGAACAATTGTGACCGCGTCAAACTGGCCTGTATCGCCCAGACGGTCAACGTCATCGCCCCGATCATGACTCGTACCGGCGGCGGCGCCTGGCGGCAGACCATCTTCTTCCCGTTCCTGTATACCTCGAAATACGGCCGAGGTGTAACCCTTCGGCAGGTGGTCAGCTCTCCGACCTATGACACCACTCTGCAGAAAGAAGTATACCATCATAAGACCGATGACCTGAAAAACGTACCCTATCTGTGCAGTACGGTAGTATACAACCGGGAAGCCGGGGAGGTCAGTATCTTTGCGGTCAATCGTAATCTGGACGAAAAAATGGAACTGGATGTCAATCTCCAGGGATTTGTCCCGAAAGAAATAATAGAGCACCTGACCATGCATCATGCCGACCTGAAAGCGGTCAACAGCGAAGGCGACGAGTCAATCCGACCCGCTGCGGCATCCGGGGACCGGCTAGAAGGCAGCCTTCTGAAGGCAACGCTGCCGGCCGCCTCATGGAATCTGCTCCGGATCAAACTGTAAACAGCCGCTCCGTCCTCTGTTCCGGGTCTGCCACTACGGTAACAGGCCCGGAACTTAAAATTTTCTTCTTTCATTGTTGGTTGCCGATGGACAAACCAGTATTTTCGGGTGTAGATTTATAGTAACCAACGGAAGGGGATATTATTATGCGTCGATTCATCACAACCATACTGCTGTTAGGCGGGTTGACACTGTTTGCCGACGACATCACGACTAAAGACGGCGTCACCTACACCAATGTCAAAGTAATACGAAAAACGCCGTTAGGCATCGAACTGCTCTCCAGCGAAAAGGCATACTGGGTGGATTACCGCGACCTGCCGAATGACGTCGCCGTCAAATACGGATATGATCCGGATAAATTGAAAAAATATGAGACCGATCTGCAGAACAGCGATGGTTGCACCCTCGATGATAACGCGGCTCCGGATTTTCCTCCGGTCGATACCAGCAGCTCCGCCACCACTCCGGACGACACCAATACCTATATCTACGATCCCGCCATTGCGGTGCCGGTCAGCGGCAACTTCAGCTTTGTCTATTGGAATGGCAACTATTATGCCTGGAATCAATGGCATGACTGGTACTGGCACCATCACTGGGTTTACCACCATGACAGATACTATCCCGCACCCTATTATTACAAGCACGGGATTTGGGAAAACGGAAAATATTACCCATATAATCCGCATCGGCTGTATTCCGGCAATCCGGATTATCATGTACCGGCGCACCATTGCAGCGGTTATCACGGCGGCGGCGGACATCACCGCTGAGAACTCACTGCTCCTTCTGGCATCTGGAACAGTAAAACGAACTGCGGCCGCCGATGGCCACCCGGGCGATCTCCGTGCCGCATTTCGGGCACGGCTCTCCGCTTTTGCCGTAAACATTAAGCTGCAAAACAAATTTCCCCTCGGAACCATCCACCCCTTTAAAGTCTGAAATGGTAGTTCCGCCGGCATCAATCGCCCGGCGCAGCGTCGCTTTCACGTTGTCCACCAACAATTCACATTGCGACAGAGGCACTTTTCCGGCAGGGGTAAGAGGGTTGATGCCGCTAAGAAAAAGGCTCTCGTTGGCATAGATATTGCCGACGCCAACCACAATTGAATTATCCATCAGCGCGGTTTTCACCCGCGTTTTCCTGCCCTTGAAGGCCTGATACAGATACTCCGCAGAAAAGTCGTCCGAGAGTGGCTCCGGCCCCAATG
Organism: Lentisphaerota bacterium; assembly: GCA_003246475.1. Lineage (GTDB taxonomy): Bacteria > Verrucomicrobiota > Lentisphaeria > Victivallales > SZUA-371 > SZUA-371. Next base: position 4,765 of record QKAL01000295.1, on the reverse strand, counting down.
CGGCGAGCTCCTTGGGGTCAACCCCCGGTGCCGATAAGACACAGGGAAGGATAAATCCGAAACGTCTGGGATCCTCAAACCGTAGGGTGTCCCCGTTTTCCAGCAGCAGGACCACATGTTCATGCTTCAACCGCGGCGCAACGGCAGGAACAATCCGCAAAGTACCGGTCATGCCAAGGTGAAGCAACAGCGCCCGACAACCTTCCATTTCGACAATCAGGTATCGCGCCCGGCGCCGTACCGCCATAATTTTCCGGTGCAGAAGCGCATGGTCACCCAACGATCCCAGCGGAAAACGCAACGCGGGAACGTAGGTATCAATCTTCACAAACTCATGACCAGGCAGTCGTTTGTCCAGCGCGCGTTTGACGGTTTCAACTTCCGGGAGTTCAGGCATGGCACTTCCTTTGATTATTGCCCAGGCAAAGAAATGCCTTTGATTTTCTTGAAAAGGCTGACGGCATAGGAATCGGTCATGCCGCAGATAAAATCCAGGACATTGAGCAGACGAATATAAGGATCACGCCGCCATTGCGGGTCATCCGGACGAAAGAATTTATCCGGCAGCAACCGGCAGATCTTCTTACTGTGCCCGGAGGCATCTCCGCCATTGGCGGCACAATCGTTGACGCTTTTCACAAAGACGTCCAGCAATCCGGCGGTAAGTTCATATCCGGCGATTTCGATCTCGATCGCCCGGCGATAGTTGTATACGTCATCGGCGCTGCGGTCTTTTATCGCCGCGAGAGCCGCCGCCGCCGGAATCAGATCCGTCAGACTGCGGGTAAGTTCACCGGACAAGATCGCATCTTCATGGGCAACGAAACAGTCGCTGAGCTGCCGTACCATGGTGTTAAGCGCCATGGCCCGAAGGAACTCGACCTTACGCTGGTTTTCGCGCAATTCCGCCACCTTGCGACGACAGTAATCATCACCGATAACAGACATAAACGCATCTTCCAGCTCGGCATAGGGGATGATTCCCAGGCTGTGACCATCCTCGAAATCAACAATCGTATAACAGATGTCATCAGCAGCCTCAACCAGAAATGCCAGCGGATGCCGGGCCCGGATGACCGAGCTATCACTCAAATTCAGCAACCCCGTGCTGTCGGCTACCGTTTCAAACAGCGCCTTATCGGCCTGGAAAAAATTGAATTTTTTGGAGAAGGATCCCGGCCGTTTTTTTACCGTCGACTCGACCGGATACTTAATAAAAGCCCCCAGAGTGGCACAGGTCAACTGCATCCCGCCATCGTTATCAGGCATCTGCAGCCTGGCCAGAACGCGAAACCCCTGTGCGTTGCCTTCATAACGCTCAATATCAGACCGCTGACCGGGGGTGAAAACCTCCTTAAGCTCACGGGTGACGGGGGACTGGCGAAACCACTCGCGAATGGCATCCTCTCCGGAATGACCAAGCGGGGGATTACCGATGTCATGCGCCAGTGCGGCGGCGGCCACAATCGCCCCTATGTCGCTGGGTTCGATCTCGCCGACATCATGTTTAGCACAGATATGCACCCCGGCCTGAGTTCCCAGAGAACGTCCGATACACGAAGCCTCCAAACTATGAGTCAGGCGGGTCCTGACGTAATCACTTTCCGCCAGCGGGAAAACCTGCGTCTTATCCTGAAGGCGCCGGAAAGCTGAACAGAAAATAATCCGGTCATAGTCCTGCTGGAATGGAGAGCGGCCGGGAATAAGTTCGCCGGACGCTGTTTTGCCGAGGCGTTGATGCGACAGCAATTTTTTCCACTCCATGCGTCCGGCGGCCATGATCTCAGCTCAACTCAAAATAGTGTTTCTGGATTTCCGGAGCCCGTTCCGCGATATTGGCGAGGTTGTCACCGATACGTTCCAACTCGGCCAGCATTTCCAGGAAGATGATTCCAACTACGGCATCGCACTCGTTCTTACGCAGGCGTTTAATGTGCTGGCGTTCGAACTCGCCGACCAGTTTATTGATGCACATCTCATCCTTCAAAGCCGTCACAATATGGTCGGAATCGGTATTGTGCAATGCGGCGACCACATTCTTTTCCTGATCTGAAAGGAGACGGAAAATACGTTTTATTTCCTCCTCGCCTTCGGGAGTAAATGTCTTGCCGGTCTTTTCCAGACGCCGGGTCAGCTTGAAAATATTGATTGTCAAATCGGCGATACGTTCCGTGTCGTTGGTACAATGCATCAACAACGGAATAATTTCCGACTGCGGCGGAGTCAACTCACGCCGAGTCAGCTTCACCAGATATTCGGTTATCTCCTTCTGTAGCGCATCGATTTTTTCCTCGCGCTTTTCCAAATCCACAAATGACGCATCATCGGCCTTACGCTTCAGGAAGTTTTCATTCACCGCATGGTCGGTCATATGCCATACATCTTTGAGCATATACCCGATCGTATTGATGACCTGTTCGATCGCCACGCTGGGGGTATTGAGCAGATTCGGCTCCAACCGGGTAATTTTTACCTCGGCATCGCTTTTCACATGAATGACAAAGTTACAGATTTTCGCAAAGAGCCCGATGAACGGCAAAAACAATATTACTGCCGCAACGTTGAAGAAGGTGTGAGCCATCGCGATATGACGGCAGAGATTCTGGGGGATGGCGGCAAAGACGTCACCGCCGGTCATCATGTTTACAAAATACAGGAAAAACGGGACATGCGTACCTTTCCAGGGGATATAGAGCATAAACACCATCAACAGCGACCCCAGCACGTTAAACAACGTGTGGGCGACCGCGGCCTGTTTCGCCCGGCGGTTCGCGGGGATGGATGCGATGATAGCCGTAATCGTCGTACCGATATTCGTTCCGAGGATTATCGGGAAAGCGGTATAGAAGTCGATCAGCCCGCCGGCGGCGATAGCCAGCAGAATACCGGTTACCGCCGAACTGCTCTGGATCAGAAGCGTGGCGACCAGACCGATACAGAGTGAGCCGATTACCGCACCGATGGGCATATATCCATCAACCGGGGCACAGTTGAAAGTCTTGAAGAAGTTGATAAACATCGGAAACTGCCCGATCAGCTTGAGCTCATTACCCATCATCGACATACCGAAAAACAGAAAACCGAACCCCAGGATCGTTTCTCCGGTTCCTTTGGACGTCGTCGACTTGCACAGCATGGTAGTGCCAACACCGATAATGATGGCCGGAAGCGACAGCCAGCTGAGGTTGAAAGAGATCATCTGAGCCGTAATCGTCGTCCCGATATTGGCGCCGAAAATAATGCCGATCGACTGCACCAAATTCAACAAACCAGCGTTCACAAACCCTACCACCATCACCGTAGTGGCACTTGAGGACTGGATCACCGCCGTAACCAACGCTCCGGCAAAGATCGCCATGATCCGGTTACGGGTAAAAAACGCCAGGATCGATTTCATTTTCTCCCCGGCAATCAGTTGCAAGCCATCACTCATGATTTTCATACCAAAGAGAAAAAACGCCAGACCGCCGATAACCGAAATAAGCAGGGAAGTCAGATCCAGCCCCATTTCTTCGATCTCAACACCACGGATATGGATATTGTGTTTTTCCCCCGCGATTTCAGTCTCTATCTTGTAAATACCAGTGACGTTTCCTACCCTCAGCTGAGTTGAAGCAATACCATCCTTATCCGTCGTCGCACTGGCGGAAGTCAATACGGTTGCTTTGCGGTCCGGACCGGAAATAACCTTAAAATATACAGGAACACCTTCCGCCGGCCGCGCGTTGCGATCGACCACACTCACACTGATCGGCTGTTCCAGATACTCACCGGAAAAAGCCTCCTGCCGCCCGCCGTTAATCTTGATCCCGGTTACAAAACGGACAATCTTCGCCTTTTCCGGGGCGTCCACCGGGATAATCTTGACGTACTGGTCGCCAATCTTATTTCCGGCTTTCAACTTAACCCTGACTTCACCGCCTTCGTCAGACACCGCCATTTTCGGCTCGATAACGATGTCCGAATCATCCAAAGGTTCAAAAACAACTTTGGCTTTCGCGATGGGGTCCGGTTCACCATGTCCACCGAGAAGCCCCGGCTTATTCGGACCAAGCACCTCAACCCGCAACGGTTTATCAAATTCCGCACCGGGCAAGGCACATTGCATCCCGCCGGACAGGATATTAAGCTTATCCACTTGAGTGGAGTGCTTCTCACCGAAACACCCCGACAACACCATCATAACCGTCACCGCCATAATGGTCACGGCGTACTTGCAGCCATTGCTTCTTTTTATCATAAAACGTCCCATTCTTTCCGATTATGTTTATATTTAATATTTTCCGTAAAACAGTTCTGTAATATATCCCGTCTGCAACCCGATTAAAAACATGCAGACGCATTTTTCGAAAAAAACATCGAATGTCAGCAGAAGTGTTCCTCCGCCAGCCGCCGCCCCGCCTCTGTCCTGAATATTTTCAGCAGAGATTGCATCTTCGGTTTATCATTCACATCAAACTCATCGGGAATATTCACCAACCAGTCCGCATCCCAGATTACCCGGAACTCCGTGGAATCAATATCTTTTGCACAGTGATGGTTAGCGATTATGCGGCAAATGTGATCCACCGTAAAATCCGGCAGCGCATACCGGGCCAACATCCCCCGGGCAATCGGGGGCCCTTCAAGCTCCTGGTAATTACCCGCGCTGGAATTATATTTGCGTTCCGCCTCGTGAATACCTATATCATGAAGGATTGCGGCGCACTCCACCGTCAATGCGTCCGCGTTCTGAACCGCATTGATCTGCCGCGCATATCCCAAC
>QKAL01000058.1 GCA_003246475.1 Lentisphaerota bacterium | reverse complement strand
TTATTTGTTGGGTCGGGTCTTTTTTGTCTAGTGATATGATTTTAGATGGACATTTTTCCAAATGTTTGGAAATGCCAGCCCAGGTTAATTTTTCAATGATAAACGGGTGCGGGGAATGTTTTTGATCGGTGACAAACATACCGGTATTAAGATCAGGAGTTGCGGCAAAGATGTCGCTGTCAAGCCGAATGACGGTATAGTTCTGGGTTCTGATGTCACTGGCGTTTTCCGCGGTTTTGAAATAGCGGAACTCGCTGAGATCAGCTGCCGGCAGATGAAAAATGCTGAAAGTCACCACTAAGACAGTGAGAATTTTTTTCTCCGCCGCCATGGTGAAAATACGTGGCGTCACTATTTTAAGCCACATGGTTCACCCCCCTCCTGTTGGTGACGATAACAACTTGTGATCTCTGGCCGGGCATTGCCCGGCCGGAGATGGAACTATTATTCTTTCTGCTGGATCTTAGCCCAGGTGTCTTTCAAAGATACCGTAAGGTTGAATACTGGTTTTTCCGGTGTGGAATCGGGATCGAGACAGTAGTATCCCTGACGTTCGAACTGACAGGTGTATCCAGGCTTGACGCCGTCAATACTTGGTTCGAGATATACGGGCTTGATTGCCAGGGAGTCCGGATTGAGCTGGTCTTTCCAGTCAACATCTTTATCCACCCCGGGAATTTCGACCGAAAACAAACGATCATAGATTCTGGCTTCACCCTTGATGGAGTGAGATGCTGATACCCAGTGGATCGTTCCTTTAACCTTGCGTCCGTCCGGGGCGGAACCTCCGCGGGTTTCCGGGTCGTAGGTGCAGCGCAACTCGATGATTTCCCCATCGGCATTCTTGATTACTTCCTTGCAGAGAATGAAATATCCCCAGCGTAACCGTACTTCACGGCCGGGTGCCAACCGAAAGAACTTTTTCGGCGGTTCTTCCATGAAGTCGTTACGGTCAATATAGAGTTCACGGGTGAATGGAAGTTTTCGGCTGCCCATTTCCGGGTCTTCGGGGTTGATAACGCCTTCAAGTTCTTCGACCTGTCCTTCCGGAAAGTTCTCGATCACAACCTTAAGCGGATTCATTACCGCCATGATACGCGGAGCGGTTTTGTTCAGATCCTCGCGGACACAGTGTTCCAGCAACGCTATATCGGTCAGGCTGTTGTATTTGGTCACGCCGATAATGTCGCAGAACTTACGGATGGCTGCCGGGGTGTATCCGCGCCGCCTCAACCCGCAGATGGTCGGCATGCGGGGGTCGTCCCAGCCGTTAACCAGACCGCTCTTTACCAGTTCAAGCAGTTTGCGCTTGCTCATTACCGTGTATGAGAGGTTCAAACGGGCGAACTCAATCTGCTGCGGGTGGCATTTGCATTCGAGGGCATCCAGGAACCAGTCGTAAAGGGGACGATGAATTTCGAACTCCAGTGTACAGATGGAGTGAGTGATCCCTTCTATCGAGTCGGACAGGCAGTGGGCAAAATCGTACATCGGGTAGATGCACCAGGTGTCGCCGGTACGATGGTGCGAGGTGTGGCGGATACGGTAGATCGCCGGGTCGCGCATGTGAATGTTGGGTGAATTCATATCGATCTTCGCCCGCAAGGTCTTGCTGCCGTCGGGAAATTCTCCCCGGCGCATACGTTCGAAGAGGTCGAGATTGTCCTCGATGGAACGACTGCGGTACGGGCTTTCCAGACCGGCTTCGGTCAGAGAGCCGCGATGTTCCTTAAGATCGTCCTGCGACAGGTCACAGACGTAGGCTTTGCCGCGTTTGATGAGCTCTACGGCGTACTGGTAAAGCTGCTCATAATAATCCGAGGCGTAATAAACCTTGTTGTCACTCCATTTCCAGCCCAGCCAGCTGACGTCCTGTTTGATGGAGTCCTCGTATTCGAGATCCTCCTTGGTCGGATTGGTGTCATCCATGCGCAGATGGCAGTTGCCGTTGAATTCCGCGGCAATGCCAAAGTCGATACAGATGGCTTTGGCGTGTCCGATATGGAGATAGCCATTGGGTTCCGGCGGGAATCGGGTGACGACCGCTCCGCCATGTTTGTCATTTTTCAGATCATCGACTACGATGCTGCGTACAAAGTCCAGAGATTCTTTTCTTTCTTCCGGCATAATATTTCCCCTAAAAGCATTAGAAATATTTCAATATTGTAATATTTTCATTAGCGAATACTTATACATACAGTTAAGATAATGCGAATGTCAATGATTTCCAGACCCGGACTGTAACTAAGACATATAAAAAATAAATTTTATATTTAACGCTTGTATATTCTTGAGGTCCTCATTATAATTGATAACAGGTTCCTATGTTTTTTGAGGGGGAGTTTCAACAATAATTTACGAAGAGTCCGGTTTATGGGCGGGATATTGTTTGATATCAGTCAGGAAACTATTACGCCGCAGCATTCGGCGCTGGAGGTTATACGTCACCGCGGTTCAGGCTGGTGCGATGTAAAAACATTTCCTGAATTCTATTTTAACATCAATCTCGGTTGCCGTCACAATCAGATTACCGATTTGACAGAGACCGGGCGTCAGCCGATTTCCTATGAAGATGGAGACTGCTGGATCGTCATGGATGGCGAAATTTTCAACTACCGTGACATTCGCCGTCAGTTATCCAGTGAGGGGTATGCCTTCAAATCCTCGTCCGATGCGGAAGTCGTCCTTGCCGCATATTGCCGTTGGGGAGTCAGATGCCTGAAATATTTCCGGGGAATGTTTTCCTTCTGCATCTACCACCGGATGCGGAGAACCTTTTTTCTTGCCCGGGATCCCGTCGGGATTAAACCGTTGTACTTTGTTAATCAGAATGATTGCTTTCGTGTCGGTTCGGAGATTAAACAATTTTTCTCGGTTCCCAATTTTGTCCCGCAGATAAATAACCGGATGCTGTGCTATTATCTTTCTTCCGGTCATTGCCATCGGGGCGCTCAGACCCTGTGGCAGGGGGTATATGAGCTCTCACCCGGACATTACATCGAAGGATGCCTGAACAATTGGGCTCCGGGACAGGCGCTGCAATCGTTCTGCTGGTCGAAGTACAAGTTTGAAATCGATGAGAATATGGAATTTTATAGTTCCGCCGATGAATATCGCCGGATCTTTAACGAAACGCTGCGTGAACAACTGCATCACGATTATCCGTCGGGTTATCGTCTGACCGGCGATATTTGTACTGCTGTGAATACTTTGCTGGCTTGTAATGTGAACCGTGAACACATGGTCAAAACTTATTCGCTGGTCAATGAACATAATTATCCCGATCGTATTCATCTGGTGCGACAGTTGCGCAAAAGCCTCAAATTGGAGGAACATCTGACCGAATTCCATAATAAAGACTTCTTTCTGGAATTTGACAAGATGATCTATGCCAATGATTTTCCGCTGGAGTTTGGTCGCGGTATTTTTAACTGGATGCTATATGTGGTTGACGGAGCCTGCCGAGACCGGATAATTATTGATGGTGAGGGGGCGGCACAATTTCTTTTCAGCGATCTCGACTTTTACTGGGCCTATCTCAACCGTACCATGTATAACTCTTCCGCTGCCGGCTTTATTTCCGACATCAGGCATCTGCGTATGCCCGGCCACAATCCATGGATCAAAATGTTTGAGAAACTGCGCAATATGACTTTGGGACGTAACTCGAGCGACTCGACGAACGTCATCAACAGAGGTGTATTGCTGGGCGATTGGCGCGACGAGGAAATGGATTATTCCGGAACCAAGTCCAGCAGTTCGTTACTGGACTTTGCCCGTGACGATATTCTTCACCTCACGGAAAATCTGCTCTTTCTTGACCGGTGTGCCGCCATGGGCGGTTGTGAGTTGCGTCATCCTTTTCTTGATCCGCGGTTGATTGAATTTTCCCTGAAACTGCCTCTGCATTTTAAAGTCGCCGGCGGCATGACCAAGGTAATTTTGCGGGAAAGCTTCCGCGACCTGCTTCCGGCGTCGCTGATCGACACTCCTGATTACTCTGATGAAGAATTCACTACTCGGGCAAAATGGCAGAAGCGCCTCTTTCATACGTTGCTGCTGGCCAATGTCGATGATATTCTGCGCGAACCCTATGTTGTGCAGTCGGAACTGGTTAAAACCATGCAGCGCTTTACTTTACGCCAGAGGCCATTTTCGCCGGTTATCTGGCGGTTGATCGCGGTCAACCGCTGGAAGAAGGTTTTCAACTTGTCCTGAAGTCGGAGTTGCGGATTGAAATGGAATGACCGGAAGCGAATATACTCTTCGATTCCGGTCATGATGAAAGATTTTAATATATCAGTAATTGAACAGTGCCGGCAGTGATTCGAAGGAACTACGGAGCATGGCAGGATCTTCCGGAATACATTTTAATAGATAACCAGATTTGCTTAAGATTTGAGTCACAACTGATTTTTCTCTTGCCGCGTTCAATGCCGGCAGAAGCATTCCGGCAAGAATGGCAATCATGGCTATGACTACAAGCAGCTCGATGAGTGTGAAGTGGCAGAACTTTTTCATTTATTCCTCCTGTTTCGTTTGTTTTCCCTTTGACGATTTTACCCCTGGCAATTCATGCTTGAAAAAATCAAACAATTGATTGAACCGCTTGTTTGCATTATGCGATATGTTTTTGTGTTTTACAATTGTAATAATTGTTTTTTATGCTTTTGTCACAGGGCGATGCTAAGAGTCAACCATTGGTGGTGGTCGAGGCGTATGCATGACGATATGTAATAGTGAGCCATAACACCCCCTATGAGTAGGTAGGACGTTATACCGCAATTGGAGACGTTGTCTTGGAGTAAATGTGGTCAGGATCTTTTCAGCTTTGCCTTGATGTCTTTCAATTTCAAGGACTCGGTCATCATTTTATAAAAATCGTCCAGCGGGTAACAGCCGGAAATCAGACCGTTCCTCGGGGCGTTGGTGCAGTCGCCTATGGTTCGGCAGATCCGTTTGCGTTCCAGCGGCCGTCCTGCCAGCGAGTCGGCACACATCTCCGGGTAGGCCAGGACCATGCGCCCGATACCGATAAAGTCAGCCATTCCATGTTCAAGCACGTATTCTCCCACCTGCGGCAACCATTCCTGAAGATAGGTATAACCGGAACCGACAAACAGCATGTCGGGGAAATGCCTTTTCACTTCAGCCACGCAATTGATCTGACGTGCCACGCCTGCCAGCGGGTCTTCCGGCATTGTATAGCCGTCGCTGACCGGAAATGCCGCCGGGCGCTGGATGTGAGGGTTGTAGTACGGACTGCCGATGGTGGTACAGATCATATTGACTCCGTATTCACGGGTCATTTCGATGAATTTTATCGTTTCGGTCAGGTTGTAACCAGTCCCGGTCCCGTCGCCGCCGAAGGCATATTTATAATTTCCCGGAACCTGCATTGGTACTCCCTGTCCGTCCGGACCTTTCATATATGGCAACATATCGAAAAGCGAGATTCGCAATGATAAATCCAGCCCGGGGACCTCTTTTCTGATCCCGGCTGCGATTTCCCGGAAAAACCTTGTCCGGTTTTCGAACGAACCACCGAATTTTCCTGACCGGTCGAAGGCCGACAGAAATTCGTGCGCGAGATATCCGTGCGCATGTTTGATATCGACAAAATCGAAGCTGGCCTGTTTGGCAAGTTTCGCTGCTTCTATGAAATGGCGGATGATGTCCTCTACCTGGTCGTCGTTCAATACCGGGGTATTCTGATTACCGAATTTCCGGTCAAGCAATGGATGGTGGTAGGCGATGACCGACTCGAGCTTCTGGTCGTCATTCGGGTGTGAGAACCGCCCGGAATGGGTCAATTGCAGTCCGATATAAAGATCGTCGTTGCGACCGAATTTATGTTTGTGGGCATCGGCTACCTTTTTCCGCAACGCGGCAATGGATTCGACCGTTTCGGCGGTAAGCATCATCTGCCTGGTGTTACTGCGTCCTGAGGACATGACGGCGGCAGCTTCACAGCCGTAGAGCAGTTTTGCGCCGCTTTCGCCGAAACGGATCCAGCGTCGTTCGGTCAGTTCGCTCGGAGACCCGTCGGCATGGCAGTCCCATCCCTCCATCGGCAAAATAGCCCAACGGTTGCCGATGACATGTCCGTTGCTTATGGCCGGGCGTGAGAAGGCCTGCTTTTCCGGTTGCGGCATGACGGGGCAGAAGCCGAGATTGATACCTGAATCGCTGATGTAGGCCGCGAATTTATCCGCCGAATCCAGCGAACTTATTTTTTTAATATTAAGTTCCGCCATCGGAACCTCCTTGTGGTTTGGCAATACTTCTTTTTCTCAGAAACGTTTTTCTTTGCGGATATGCAGGATGATGATTTCGCTGTCCTCCTGCGCTTCATAGGTGTGCTCCAGTAAGGCGTCGAATTGAACCGCCTCTCCAGTCGATAGTTCAAAATTTTCGTTTGGCAGATAAAAGGTTACCGTGCCTTTGATTACCCAGCACAGTTCATAGTCGTCACGGTGCAGATGTGGGCGTGATACTTTGGCTCCTTTGGGTGCTCTGCCGTACAGACAGCGGATATTCCCATAAGTGATCTCATTGAAAACGAACCCGTCGGAGACATGGCGGGAGGCGGATGTTCGGTGGGCCATGCGCGTTTCGGCGAGTGTGATGAGGTCGGCGGTGTTGATGCCGAACACCCGGCTGAGTTTGTAAAGCGTATCCAACTCCGCCGTGGTCTGATTGCGTTCCAGTTTGGATATAACTGAGGCCGAAACCCCGCTCCGCTCCGATACGTCGGCAATATTCAGGTTTTCACGTTTGCGCAGTTCCCGCAATACCGAAAAATCGTACATTTCCTTCATGCTCATGATATGTCACCTATTATCTTAATGGTTATAAATTATGCCTTCACGATAGTCTGCCCATGCAGTCTCGAACCATGCTTCTGAATCAGGTAGCGGGCGGCGTTTCCGCCAGCTGTTGTCAGCCGAGCCGGGGCAAATAAAAACGGTTTCCTGTACTTTATCACGAAAAGTGGTATTTTCCGGTACAAAACTCCAATTATTCCCCAGCTGTTCATGAATCATGATGCCATTTGGGTTAAGAACCAGTGCTGATCCGCGGGAGCCGACTCCTTTGTGAAGGGCCGCGGAAATGGCTTCCAGATATATTACATGGGTTAGGCACAATTGGATATTGCGTAAATATTCCGCCGTGTCCGCGCTGTCTTTTCCATTGCACCCGGAACTACTCAGGCGGTGATATTGTTCCCATGCTTCGGGAATTGCCGAGTCAAGTTCTTGTTGCGAGCGGATGTGCGACCCGATATGGGTCATGCGCGCCTGAAACTGTTTCCGCTCCTGTCGCCAGTCGCTATTCGGGGCGGAATCGATCTGGTTTTGCAGTTCTAAGACCCGTTGTGTGATGATTACGATGCTTTTTTCGCGATCGAGAGTATTTGCCGCATACTTGGCGGCGATGAATGCTGCGGCACGGAATCCGCCGACTTGACCGGAATTGAGCGCTGCTCCGCCTGGACGGTATACTCCGTGCGACCCGTTTACTTCCCCAATCGGGAAGAGATGTTTGATGTTTACCGATTCCCACCAGAGGTTGGCGGCGAGTCCGCCGTTGTTGTGTTGGGCGCAGACGGCAATCTCAAGCGGTTCCGCCACCAGATGGATGTTGTGTTCCTCATACAGGCGTATTGCATCGGGATTCATCAACCGCAACCTCTCGATGGGGGTAGCCGACAACGCTTGCGAACGTTTTAAATACTCATATGCTTCCGGTGACAGGTGGGTTAGGTCGAAACCGGTGGCGTTTCGGCGGTAGTCCAGAAATACCCGACGTCCTTTGACTGCGGTTTCGATATAAACCAGAATGTCGATCAGCGATGATCCGCCGGAGACTTTGCGCGGGTCAAACGGCCATTGGTAGCCTTTTAAAAAGACGGCGGAGTTCATTCTTCCAGCATCGGCAAAATATGGTCGAAGAAATTCCTGTTCATCTGAGTGTCCGTCTGCCGCGGTGGAGATAAAGCGTGGTATAACCTGCATATAGGTGCCGGAAACGTTCCAGCGGAATTTTACAGAAGCCATGCCGTATTGTGATTCCGGCAGGTTCTGGGCGATTGCTCCTTCCTGCAGGGCCAGGCCGATGGCCCCGGTGTGGACTTGCGGGTAGACACTGGTTTGGTAAAGACCGCCAGGACCGCCGACGGCAAAGATCACATTTTCTGCGATATATGCCTCCAAAGGAGATGTTGCCGCGGCTTTTGTGTTGAGCGCAATCAGGCCGAAAACGCGGTAGTCTCCATTTTTGTCCTGTGTCAATAGTGAAACTGAGACCCGGTGTTCTAATATCGGGATGTTCCGCCGTTTGACTTCTGCGATCAGTGCCCGGCACATATCGCGCGATGTATATGGGCCGGATGAGGTTGCTCTCTGGCGCGGATCATGATCCGTCTTGTAACCTACAAACTGTCCGAAACTGTCCTGAGGAAATTTTACGCCAAGGTCAACCAGATGCAGGAAGGCCCTCGCCGACACCGCAGCTTCGGTCATGGCCAGATCACCGTGCATTGAACCGCCGTCGAACAGAGATTTGGCCATCGCGGCTTGAGAATCCGGTTCCGCTCCGTACATGCCAAGCTTGTAGTAAGTCTGTTTGTCGCTGCCGGTGTTGATAGAGGTTCCCAGCTCCAATCCTTCGGTTATTATTAACAGGTCTGTAATTCCCTGTTGGTTCAGTTGTATTGCGGCATTCAAACCTGCCGCGCCGCTTCCTAGTACCAACGTGTGTACCTGGCGCAGCGGTATTTCCAGATTAGCGATTTTTAAACTTTCAATCATGCCGGTCTTTCCTTGACTGTTTCAAAGGCGGGGCAGGGTCAGTCCGCCGTCCACATTAATTATCTGCCCGGTCGAGTAACGGATGTCGCCACGCAACATCATTGCAACAGTCCGGCCCACGTCTTCCGGCAGTCCCCAGCGAGCCTGGACACAAAGGCCTTGGGCAATGAGCCGATCATACTTTTCCTGTACTGTTGCGGTCATGTCAGTCTTGATTACACCGGGGCGTACTTCATAGACCGGAATGTCAAATTCGCCCAACCGTGCGGCCCACAAGCGGGTAGACATGCTTACTCCTGCCTTGGATATACAGTATTCGCCGCGGCTGATTGAGGCGATTCCGGCGGAGATTGAGCCGATATTGACAATACAGAAAAAACCTCCGGGATTCAGCTGTTTTTGTTCAATCATGTATTTTGCGGCTATCTGGGTCAGGAAGTACGGCCCTTGAAGGTTGATGCGGAGCAGGCGGGCAAAACTTGCCTCCGACGCCTCCAACATATCGCAACGCATTTCTGGAGCGACGCCTGCGTTGTTAACCAAGGCGTTAAGCTGCCCGTATTCGGCTTTGATTGCTTCAAGCATGCATTCACGGGCCTTCGGGTCGGATACGTCGCACTGGCAATACAGTACTTTGACGCCTCTGGCACTCAACGCATCCATTTCCGCCTGATAGTCTGGGGCGTTGCGGGTTGCGCACACGGCCAGATCCCATCCATCGTCTGCCAGTTTCTCCGCAATCCCATATCCGATCCCCCGCGTTGCCCCGGTGATCAATGCAACTTTTGCCATGACGTTATCTCTTGAAAATTTCTCTTAATCTATTTATTTGATAATAATATATTGCTGGAGAATATTTTTCAACTGTAAAACCAATTGATTATTGAAAAAACATGTTTTAAACCTACAGCAATGAACGATATTCATTTTTGTTCCCTGGAAAATTCAGGTCCTGACTTGTAAATTTCGGTCAGGGTGGCAAAATATATTAAGGGAATTTTCCCGCAACAAAATCAGGAGGGTTAATATCATGGCTTACGTTAAGTTATATAACAAATCAGGTGATGACAAGGCGGTAAAGATCCAGGAAGGCATTGAAAAGAAAATGGGCCGTTTGCCGGAAGTGTTCCAGGCTATGGGCCGCAACGGTGAGTTTCTGGAAAAACTCCTGGCGCTTTCCGAAGCTGCTGGAAAAGGACTTGATCCCAAGACCAAGGAGCTGATCTGTATTGCGGTGAGCGCGGTCAATGGCTGCGAATATTGCATGTCGGCGCATCGTGCCATGGCAAAGGGCGCTGGAATTACCGATGAGGAAATCACCGCCGCCATCGAAGTGGCTGCCGTGATGAGCGCATTCAATAAATTCAACGACGCCATTGGTTTGAACGTCGATATAAAAGCCGACTGATTACGGCGGGGCAGGCGCGGTTATGGCAGTTCATATTCCCACAGACTGGCGGCCGATCATCTACCGTGGTGTAGAATCGGAAGAACTTGATTATAAAGCGTCCCAGGACTGGAATGAACTCAGCCGCGCCGGAAAGGCCAAGTTCGTTCGCCATTGTATGGCGCTTGCCAATACCAAGGGCGGTTACATCGTGGTCGGCGTTGGTGAAGACCAGGCCGGTCGTCCCTGCGTGTATTCGGGGTTGACCGAAAAACAGTCGCGTTCATTCGATCCGACTGCCGTTGGTAATTTTATCAACAACTATGCCGACCCCGAGATCGATTTTTCGCTGGAACGCCCGGTTGTCGACGGCAAGCACTATGCTGTTTTTGTGGTGCGCCGGTTCAACTCATTGCCCCATGTCTGCGCATATGGCTGCGAAGGAGAATTGCAGCAGGGTATTTTGTATATCAGGACGGCGGAGGCGTCCAGCCGCCCGGCTTTCCGTTCACAGGAGATCCATGCTCTCATCCAACGTTCGTTACGGAATCAGCGCGAACAGCTCGGGCGAATGTTGCGTGGCATCCTTTACGAAAACAGCTCGTTGATGGAGCCGGATACCAAGGTGCGCTTTAATGAACAGCGGACTTTGTCGCGGGATATGCTCACTTCTCGGCGCGATGTGGTCAACGGCAACCGTATTTCTTTCGAGTTCAGTGTATATCCGGCGGAGTTCCTTCAGAAGAAATTCAGTCTGTCGGAGATTCGAACCGCGTTGGAACGTTCAGTATATCTTTTCCCGTCACCGCTGTTCATCAGCCCGCCGGAGGTTGCCGACAGTTATTCTACCAATGTTTCAGTCCGGTCGCTCCCGGAGGACAAGACCCGGATCTGGCAGGCGTTCCGTTCCGGTTTTTTTCACTTTCTGGAATATATGCCGGAAAACTCCCGCAACGTCGAGTATGACCGCTTGAGCAAGAAGATAGCCGAGGCGGTCTTTTTTGTCGGAGAGTTTTATTCTGAATTGGGCTATAACGAGGAGATGTTTGAGCTGGAAGTCCGTCTGAACGGGGTGGAAAACGCCCTGTTGACCGGAATTGAACCGCGCGTGCGGCGACAGGGGAGTCCCTCTGAATACCGCAGCCATATCCCCGGAATAGTCGTTACTCTGGCCCGGACTATGGCGGATTTGACCGCTGGTCCGGAGGATCACGCTGCCCGGATGCTGCGCGATTTGTGCGAACGTTTTAATGTGCCTTCATCGCGCCATGAAGATCCCGAGGATATGATCCGGTCCTATCTGGAAGAACGGATGCCGGAGTCATTTTTTGATGCCGGAGCGCAAAAAAAGGACTGATTCGTTTTACAAATCCGAAACATATGCTAATTTATACCGTATAAAATCATTTTAATTTGCAGGCAAATAGGTAAATATAGAGATGCGATTGAACCGTACTGTAAAAGTGGATCTTGGCGAACGATCTTATGATATTGTTACCGGACTGGGCGTGCTCCGGGCGGCGGCCGATTATCTGTCGCCGTTGGTCTCCGGGCGAAAATGCCACCTGATCATGGATAGCAACGTGGCGCAATTGTATTCAAGTGATTTGTGCGAAGCTTTGACCACGGCCGGGGCGGAAATATCCCATTCCATTGTGCCGGCTGGAGAACAGAACAAGACGCTGGCAACGGTCGCCGGACTACTGGCCGACATCATCAATGCCGGCTTGGATCGCGGATCGCGTATAATCGCCTGTGGCGGCGGTGTTACCGGTGATATGGCCGGATTTACGGCGGCGGTTTACATGCGTGGCATCAGTTTTATTCAGATTCCCACCAGTTTGCTGGCAATGGTTGATTCAAGTGTCGGCGGTAAGACCGGCGTTGACCTGCCGGAGGGGAAGAATCTGGTCGGGGCGTTCTGGCAGCCGGAACAAGTATTGATCGATCCGTTGTTGCTGCAGACCCTGCCGTTGCGGGAATTGCGCTGCGGTCTTGCCGAGATCGTCAAATATGGCGTGATTTACGATAAATTCCTGTTTGAATCTCTGGAAAAAAGCGTCGATAAGCTGTTGGTCCCGGACCTGGAGTTTTACTGTGACATCATCTCCCGCTGTTGTGAGATCAAGGCGGAGGTGGTGGCTGGGGATGAACATGAAAACGGCTTGCGTGCAATTCTTAATTACGGCCATACTTTTGGCCATGCGCTGGAAGCGGTTTCACAGTTCCAACTGGGGCATGGTGAAGGGGTGGCTGTCGGAATGTGTATGGCCGCCGATCTTGCAGTAAAAATGGGTATTTTTACCAGTGTCGAGGCTGACCGGCAGGAGGCATTGATCGCGCGGCTGGGATTGCCGGTGCGTGTCTGCGGGTATTCTGCCGAGGCGGTGGTCGAGGCAATGTCGCGCGATAAAAAGAAGCGTGATGGCAAACTGGTATTTGTCCTGCCGCGTCAGATCGGCAAGGTCTCTCTGGAAAAAGGAATTGATTCGGAGCTGGTACTTGAAACCGTGCGGGGACGCTGTGACTGATCGTGACGCATGTATCATTTTGAATATGCTTCCTGGAATAGGATCGGCCCGGCTTGATGCCTTGTTGCAACGTTTTGGATCTCCATCTGCCATTCTGGAACAGCCGGTGTCGGAACTGGAGCAGGTTAAGAATATTCCCGCGAAGCTGGCGGAAAAGATTGCGGCCTGGCACAAGGAAGTCGATCTGGAAAAGGAGTTGTCTTTTACAGAAAAGGCAGGCGTAAAGATCATTACCCGTTATGAAGATGATTTTCCGGCTCCGCTGAATCAGATTTTCGACCCTCCGATATGTCTTTATGTGCGCGGCCACTTGCCGGACTGCTCCAGTAATTCGGTGGCGGTGGTCGGTTCGCGGCGCATGTCGATTTATGGACGTAAGATGGCCAGACATCTATCCGAAGCAGCAGCCTATGCAGGTTGGAAGGTTATTTCCGGGCTGGCTTATGGTGTTGATGCCGAGGCTCATCAGGCCACATTGGATGCCGGTGGGATCACTGTCGCCGTTCTCGGCGGTGGCCTGGCGCGGATCCATCCGCAGGATCACACTACGTTGGCGAGGGAGATTTGTGAGCGCGGCGGCGCTCTGGTCAGTGAATATCCGATGAACTTCCCGGTCAGCCGTCAGTCTTTCCCCCGGCGCAACCGTATTATTTCCGGTTTGAGCCAGGCCGTGCTGGTGGTTGAAGCCGGTTTGAACAGCGGCGCGATGTTGACCGCCAATATCGCTCTTGAGCAGGGCAGATCGGTTTTTGCCGTTCCGGGCCAGGCCGATAATCCGCAGGCGCAGGGGTGCCACCAGCTCATTAAGAACGGCGCAAAACTTACTGAGACGTTTGACGATGTGATGGAGGATTTTGAGTTCCTCCCCGGCTTCGGTTCCGTGCGAGAGGAGGAGCAGGCTTATACTCCCGACCTTGATCTGGAAATTAAAAATATCCCGTTTGAAGGACTGGAGGATAATGAACAGCTTATTGTCCAAACCCTTGCCGATGGCGAAAAATCGCTGGATCAGCTTTCCGGCAGGACCGGGATTCAAACCGGTAAACTGTTGTCGCTGATGATGAAACTTGAGATTCGCAAGCTGGTTAAACAGCTCCCCGGGCAGTTGTTCTCTCTTTCCCGTTGAGCTGTTTGCGTAGCTGTTCCGTTTTATTTGCCTTCGACCGGTTCGAAGATGGAAACCATAATCCGGTCTTTATTCGGTTCGAACAGCTCGAACTGCGCCGGCGGTACCATATCGCGGAACGAACGTGTTTTTATCATATAAATCAATTTGCCTTTGCGCGGTTCTCTGGTCATCTCCACAAAACGTTCCTTGGATATCAGACGGTGTTCGGCGTCGGGGTATTTCAGTCCGTAACCCATTTCTCCGCCCTTGTGCAGCATATAGACGTTGTCGCGTTTGAAATACCAGCTTATCGCCGGGAACATGTTGTTATAGGCCACAATCGTGTCATCCGGACCAACATTGACGGCGATTTTGGCAAGGAATGGACCGGGAGCCTTACTGTATATAACCAGTTGCGGAATAACAAAGTGAAACGCCAACATCGGCAGCATGGCGCCGATGGCAAAAAACATCATCCTGGGCTCAAATTCCTGCTTGCGTGCGGCAAAGTGCAGACAGGCGGCCCAAATCAGCGCGGCGACGATGATAATTGCCCATTTCCAGGTTTCGTCAGGACCGTATGGCGCGGTCGGCACGTTGGCCAGTTTACTGGAGATGCCATCCATGATTTTACGGGTTACTCCCAGGTCGCTGAGAACCTGCGTCACGGTAAAGAGAACTGCGGCAACGATCAGCAGTATTTCCATGATTTTACAGGTGATCTCGAACGTTTTGGTTTTTCCGGCGGTAAGGTAATCTCTGATGCCGACATAAAGCAAGTAGGCGATGGCAGGATAGCATGGCAGTATATAGGTGCCGAGTTTGCCGCTGGAAACGGAAAAAAAGGCGAATGGCAAGACCAGCCAGCAGAGGCAGTAACGCATCAGCGGATCCTGCGGTATAACTTTTTTGAACCGGGTGCATATTCCGGGAACCGCCAGCGTCCAAGGCATGGTTCCGGCAATGATGACAGGAATGAAAAACCACAGCGGCTGGGGATGTTGCGAAGACTTGTTGCCGAACATCCGTTCCCAATGTTCGGTAATCGCAAAATAATGCCAGAAATGAGGTTCTCGCTGGGCGATCAATAGACTCCAGGGCAGGGCGACGATTATCGCGGTAACGAGCGGCAGCGGAGCCATGAGGAATAATTCCTTCCAGCGTTTTTCCCAGAACATGAACGGGACGAACACGATTATCGGCAAAACGAACGCCAGAAATCCTTTGGTCAGGAACGCAGCACCGCAAAGTGCGCCGAATAATGCCAGCCAGCCCATCCTGGCCTTATTATTGGCCGCCTGTGTTGCCAGGTAGAAACACATCAGCGATGCGGTTACAAACATAGAAAACGGCCCGTCCAGTACGGCAAATGTACCGATTCCGAAAACCAGTCCGCAGGAAAGATAAATGAGGGTAGTATAGGCGGCGGCTTCAAACCCTTTGAAACGGCGGACGAACATAAACAGCATCAGAGCGCTCAGCCCTGCCGCCAGAGCCGAGGAAAAACGTACGGCAAATTCATTCAGTCCGAATATTGCCAGTGATATTGCGTTGAGCCAGTACCCCATGATCGGCTTTTCAAAATAACGCAAACCGCCGAAATGCGGTACTACCCAGTCATTATCCTGCAAGATTTCACGTGGGATTTCCGCATAACGGATCTCGTCCGGCGTGAACAGCGGTCTGGTTCCGATGGTACAAAGATATAAAACAACGAATATCGCAATGAAAAGCATATAAACTTTTTTGCGGTTAACATCAGCTATGAACATGGTTGATTACCTTCCTGTTGGTTTATTCGGACAGTAAGATACCTCTCCATGTCGTAATAGGCAAATTTAAAACGACATTTTCGTAATGTCTTTAGAGGAGAGCATAAAAAAACCGGCCGGAGTGTTTCATCCGGCCGGTGGAATCTCTATTCAGAGAATCAGGCTATTAGGCCTTGTTCAAGCGGCTTTCCAGACCGTTGAGCTCTTCGGTGAGAGCCTTCGGGAGCTTGGTGCCGAACTTGGCATAATGTTCCTTGATGGAAGCGATTTCGTTCTTCCAGCCTTCGATGTCGAGAGAAAGGAGTTCTTTCATGTCGGCATCGGTGACGCTTTCCAGACCGCTGCGGTCGATGGCATCAGCAGTAGGCATGAAACCGATCGGGGTTTCAATCGCTTTGCCGGCGCCGTCGCAACGTTCGAAGATCCATTTCAGGACGCGGCTGTTGTCGCCGAATCCGGGCCAAAGCCACTTGCCATCGGCAGTCTTACGGAACCAGTTGACGAAGAAAATCTTCGGCAGCTTGCTCTGGTCAGCCTTGGAACCGACGTTGATCCAGTGCTGGAAGTAGTCGCCCATGTTGTAACCGCAGAACGGCAACATCGCGAACGGGTCGCGGCGGACGGTACCGGCCTTGAGGTCAAGGGCGGCAGCGGTTACTTCAGAACCGACGATGGAACCCATGAATACGCCATGATTCCAGGAGGTGGACTGGTGAACCAGCGGAACAGTGCTCGGACGACGGCCGCCGAACAGGAACGCGGAAATCGGCACACCGGCCGGATCCTGCCATTCCGGAGCAATGCAGGGGCAGTTGCCGGCTTTGGCGGTGAAACGGGCATTGGCGTGGGCGGCAGCGCCTTCGGACTTGCCTTCTTCCCAGACGTTGCCCTTCCAGTCGATCAGCTTGCCAGGAGCCTTGTAGCCGATACCTTCCCACCAGACATCGCCGTCTTCAGTGAGAGCAACGTTGGTGAAAATAGTGTCTTTTTCGGAGGAGTGCATGGCATTCGGGTTGGAGCTCATGGAGGTACCAGGAGCAACACCGAAGAAACCGGCTTCCGGATTGATAGCGTAGAGCTGACCATCTTTGCCGTATTTCATCCAGGCGATATCGTCGCCGATGGTTTCTACTTTCCAGCCCGGGATGGTCGGGATGAGCATCGCCAGGTTGGTCTTGCCGCAGGCAGACGGGAACGCGCCGGCGACGAATTTAACTTTGCCTTCCGGGCTGGTAAGTTTCAGGATGAGCATGTGCTCGGCCAGCCAGCCTTCTTCGTGAGCCTGTACGGAAGCGATACGCAGAGCCAGGCACTTCTTGCCGAGGAGGGCGTTGCCGCCGTAACCGGAACCGAATGACCAGATTTCCTTGGTTTCGGGGAAGTGGGCGATGTATTTCTTTTCGATCGGAGCGCACGGCCATACGCCGTTATCGCTTTCGCCGGCTGCCAACGGCTTGCCGACAGTGTGCATGCATGCAACGTATTCGCCATTGTCGCCGAGAACTTCGAGAACCTTGGAGCCAACGCGGGTCATGGTGTGCATGTTGATTACAACGTAAGCGGAGTCGGTGAGTTCAACACCGATCTTGGCGATATTGGAGCCGACCGGACCCATGGAGAACGGGATAACGTACATGGTACGACCCTTCATGCAGCCCTGGTAGAGGTCGAGCATGGTTTTTTTCAGTTCTTTGGGATCGATCCAGTTGTTGGTCGGACCGGCATCTTCCTGTTTTTCGGAAGCGATGTAGGTACGGTTTTCAACGCGGGCAACGTCGGAAGCATCGGAGCGGAACAGCAAGCTGTTCGGACGCTTTTTGTCGTTCAAGCGGGTAGCCAGACCGCTGGCAACCAGCACGTCGGACATTTTGTCATATTCGGCCTTGCTGCCGTCGCACCAATAAATACCTTCGGGCTGGCAGATGGCCGCCCATTCTTCAACCCACTGCACCAGCTTGGCGTTCTTCGTGGGGATCGCATTGATGTACTTTACGCTCATCAACTACCTCCTGAGAAATTGAATTAATGGTTTAATAAATGCGGTCTGGAGTGCATAGGCTTGAGCTCCGGAAGTTCGATGCGGCATCTGTTAACTACTGCATGGTTCTAAGCGGTTATTCTGCAAGCTCTTGCGACTTGCCCATACCAGTTTTCCAAAACAACATTCTGACTGCCGTTCCGTTTTGTCCCGGGTATGCAATCAAGAACAATATAGCTTTGTTTTATTGCAATGCAAATTAAAAAGAGCAAAAAAACAATTTTTTTGTTCGAAAAAATTCAATAAATTGCAATTTTGTATTAAAAAAAAAGACATGGCCGCAATTGCAGCCATGTCTTGAATAGTAGTAAATAAGGCGTTGGCGTTTATGCCAGCGTTGTGAATCTGGAAAGTTTGCTCCACTCGCTCTGATTGCTTTGGTCATCAACAGCACATACGCGCCAGTAATAGGTTGTTCCTGCCGTGAGTCCTGCCAAGGCGTCATTGGTGTTGTTGACGGGATTGACTGCTGCTGCGGTCAGATCCTGGCTGGTGCCGAATTGGTACTTGTAAGATATTGAGTCGTTCTCTTTATCTGTGGAACTGTCCCAATTTAAAGTTGCCGAGTTGTTGGTTACATTGCTGGCCAGCAACTGGTCAACCAGTGACGGAGCGTTATTGATATTGCTGTCGGAATATGTATAGACGCTGCCGGCATTAGCTGTTCCCGATACTGTATTCATGGATCCGACGACGGCTGTATTGCCGAATAAGCCGGAGGCGAGGCCATATTGATAATAGGCACTGTTGTTGTCCCCGGGCAGAACCTTTGCCTTTTGGGTGGCGATCCAGGTACCTGTGTTAAGTTCGAAAATATAACTGCTACCGGAATTTGTGCCTTTGTCACCATTTCCAGCGGCGCCGACGATGATATAATTGCCGGAAATTGAAACGGATGATCCGAACATGTCTCCTGAGGAGCGGTCGCTGGCCGCGAGGGTAGTTCTCAGTGCAAATCTACCGGAGTCATCGCGCCATTGATAGACATATACTTTTCCGGTGTCAGTACCTAGAACGTCTTTGCCGACCGCGCCGACGACCAATATGTCGCCGTAAATCGCCACGGATGTTCCAAACAAATCTCCAGCCTGTCCGTCATGGCCGGAAAGCTTATCGGTTATGACGTATGAGGCGCCGTCCCATTTATATATATAGACGCTACCGGAATTGATGCCTTTATCGTCATCGTTTCTTGCCCCGACAATGACCAGATCTCTGCTGTTGGTCGTGGAGGTTCCGGCGGCAAGTGAACAGCCGAAATCGTCGGAGACAGCGCCGTCATATGGAGAAATTCTGTTTCTAAACGCGTAGGCAGAGCCTCCGGTCCAGCGATAGAGATAAATACTGCCGGAATTGCTCCCCTTGGTGTCGCTACCGGTGGCGCTGATGGCTAACGTGTTACCGTAGGCTGCAACGGCACTGCCGAACATATCATTAGCCCGCCGGTCATAGGCGGTAAGCATGGTTTCGACATAGCTGGTGCCGTTCCATGTATATACATATGCGGCGCCGGCGTTAAGTATACCGCCGTCATAATTTTTGGCGCCGACAACAACTGTTGAGCCGAAAGAGCTGACGGAGCAACCGAACAGGTCGCCGCTGCCGCTGGTTTCGGAGCTTAATGTATATCGGGTTCCGCCTTTGATGGTATACGCAATACCCTTGTTATTGTTCTTGCCTTGGGCACCCACGGTAATATTCTGATCGTAAATCGCCACGGCAGAGCCGAATTTCGCACTGGCTGACGCGGTTTCTTCAGTGTAGGTTGTTCCGGTAACCCAGTTTCCCTGATCCGGAGTCGGAACCGTATTGACGGTGAAATAGCCGCCGGAGGTGGTCCAGTCGCTGATGCGACCTACGGTGTCGATGGCGCGGACACGCCAGTAATAAGAACCGTTGTCCGCAACGATGGACGTGCTGACAGAGGTTGTATTGCCGCTGCGGTAGAGAAATGAGAACTTGTCAGTGGTAGAGACCTGGTATTGGTAGTAGGAGATGCCTACCATGGAAACTGAGGCATTCCAATTTAAAACCACGTTACGGTTGGAGACTGCGCTTTCCAGTGCGCTGGTTACGCTGGGGCCGCTCCAGGTGAAAGTCGCGTCGAGAGAGTTGTTTGACTCGTTAGCTTCCCAGTAGTTGTAGCCGCTGTCGGAGAATACCCGGATGCTTTGGCTAGCTGTGATGTTGGCAATATTCAGGGTGTAGGTTTTGCTGGCTCCCGCAGTTAATGATCCTACCGTTGTGGTGCTGTATTGGGTGCTGCCGACGTAAACTGTAACCTTGAAGTTGGACAGTGATTTTGACGCGTTGTTTTTTATGACGTAGGTCAATTTAACTGTGGCGGTACTGTTTGAAAGGTTTGTTCCAATCTGAACGGCGCTGGCGCTTTGGGTTTTTACGTCGCAACTGACATCACCGTTTGGACGATCCGCAATGGTACACCATTCGCTGAGCAGGGCGACCCCGGTTCCGTCATGATATGGCACATTGATGAAGTATGCTTCGTAGTCGGCATCCCATGATACCGTGCAGCGTTTGAGCCAGTTTGGTGCACTGTAAGAGTTTTGTTGAACATCGTCATCGGAGTCGGAGATATATACTGCGGTGATATAGGCTTTGTCGGTGGTGGCGAGCGCTGAATTAACTTCAATGCCCCAGCAAGTCACGGCGTGCCCGCCGCCGCCGGTCCAATAGATGCCCAGTCCGGCGACTTTTCCGGCTTCCAGCTGGGTTTTCAGGTTCAGCATATAACTGCTGTTTGAGTAATTTTGAATCGTTACGTAACTGGATACGTTAAAGTTGCGATAAAAGCCACCGCCGGCGACCTTGAGGTTGCTTGATGAACCGGTGTTTCTGTCCCGGTATGTTCCGGAAAGATACCATGCCAATCCCTGGTCTTCCCATCCGCCCTGATCGTAAAAATGACTGCGGAAGTAGTCGAAAACCTTGTCTTCCGCATTGGTACCGGTCATACCGAGTGCAGATACGCCCCAGCCTGCCCAGGCGAGCATGTTCGATGCCGTTGCTGCCCAGCACAGTTGTGAGTCGCCGTATGTATAGACGCTGCGTTTCTCCGCGTCAAAGAAGTTGGGATAAGTTGCGCTGTTGGGTTCAAAACAGAAAACTGTGGAGGATGTTACTGCGGATCGGGCGGCGTTGGTGTCGATGGTGTACGATGATTGAGAAAGAGAAGCTGATTTTACGCTTATTCCTCGAAAACTGCTGTCTGCGAGAGCGTCTTCCTGAATAATAATATCGATGTTTTGTATCTGGTATTCGCCGGACCCGGAGTCTGCGAGTGGATTTTGACTTGGAGAAATCGACAGTTCGTTCTGGGTCTTATTGAGATCGTTACCGTTTGTGATTTCCTCCGCCAAAGTAAATTTTTGCAACGTGGTATCGGGAGTTATGGAGGACACAATGAGGTCTTCATCAGATGAGATATCAATCCTCTGGTTTATTGCCTGTTGTGTTTCAATTATAATCGTTTGATTGGCGGTTGCATCGGTATTAGATAGCTGATTAAAATAGGTTTCTGATCCGTTGCCAATTAAGTCGATACGTTCGGATGGCTCCATTTGTTCTTCAGATGAAAAAAAATGCTTTTTCCCAAAGGAAAAGCCTGTCCACGTAATTTCCTCCGCTTGACTCATATTGTCTCCCATATAATAACGCATATTGCATAAACACATCAATCCATATTATTTTATAATAAAGAGTGATAAATGTCAAATCTGAGACTGAAAAATATTGCTAAAAATTTATGGTTTATTGACGGGAGTCAGTTTAACAGCACTGAGGTGCGAAAAGGTGTCCGAGTGTGATTGGTCTGATTGTTGTCGATATTAAATTTTCGAGTCAATGGAGAAACACAATAGTCTATGGGCAGAAAAATGATTTTTATGGGTTACTGCATAACACTGGAATTGAAAATGTGAAAGTTGAGCCAACGCCTTTTTTGCTTTTTGCCCACAAATCGCCGCCGTTTTTGGCAATAAATTCCTTGCACAACTTGAGCCCTATGCCATTTCCTGTTTCATTATTGACACCAACAGTAGAGTGATGGAAGTCAATATTAAACAACTTCGGCAGAATATCCTGGTCAATACCAACACCATTATCTTGTACGGATATTTCAATCATACCGTTTTTCTTTTCGGCGGACACATTAATAGATCCTCCTTCAGGAGTAAACTTTACAGCATTCGAAAGCAGGTTTCTCAGTACGGTCTCAAGCATATTGTAGTCCGCATATGCTTTAATTTCAGCGATGTCATTGTATTGAATGGAAATGTGTTTTGACAAGGTATTGTGTTTGAATAGCAATATTTTTTCCGAAATGAATTCCGGAACATTAATTTCTGTTGGCGCTGGAATAAGCTGTTCTGATTCAGACTGAGCCCAGGCGAGCAGGTTTTCCAGTAACGAATATGCCATTTTTGCTCCGTCATTGATTAAACCGATCAATTTCTCATGGGGGATGGTGTTGGCCTCTTTCGCCATATTACAGATTGATATGATATTACCCACGGGGCTTCTCAAATCGTGAGAAATAATTGAGAAAAATTTGTTTTTTGCCTCATTCTGCTGATTTAATTTCTCTTTGATTTCCTGATCTTTTTTATACAGAAAAAATTCTTTACAGGCAGAGCGTTTTAATTGCCATGAAAAGATTGCCCCGATCAAATTTACCATCATTAGCGCCAAAGCAAGCGAATTAAGCGCCGCCGCGCCAAGATATGGAATCTTTTCGATGTACCATATGATAGATAAGCCCAGGGAATAACAGAAAGCGACAAAAAGTTGGATAACCATCGATGCTGGAACCATTAAAAATATAACCAAAAGAATAAGAACATCCCAAACAAAACCAAACACGTAGGCATTTGGTCTGGTGGCGGTGATATACAAACTCAGCGCGCATGTAATGAAGAGCCATGCGAAGGTTACATAATTAAATATCCTGACACTTGGATTCTTTTTAACTAAAACAATAGAGAACACTGATATAATGATGAAACCAAGCCGGCCCAGCAAGGTGGTAACAAGTGTGTTCCATTGCTTACATAAAACAAAATCGTTCAATGATAAAATAGAAGCGGCAAAAACAGCAATGCCTATGGCAATAACAAATTGCTTTATTCTGTAATCAAGAAAATGAAGTTCAAATTCTTTTTCTATTTCATTAAAATTATAGAATTTAAATAAATTTATTTTCATTTAAACCGTTATCGTTCCCTGTCTTGACTCAAAATAATGACTTTACCGAATTTTAACGATGATTGTAATTTAATGCCAATATAGGCGATTATAACCAAAAAACAAGTTTTGAGGCAGGGAGCTCAGAAAAAAGGCAAAAAAAATGGAGCCGGCTGTCGGATTTGAACCGACGACCTGGTGATTACAAGGCAAATGCAATTGAGCTTGGAAAGCTGTTTTTTTCCCGATTCTCCCCGATTTTGGCGGAAATTACTCGATTTGTCGGGGCTGGTTGGGACTGTTTAGAATCGATTGCGATATTATCGGCGATTGATTGTTTTATTTATCTCTTCGAGCTGGTATAAAATCGCCACCAGTAACAAGCCGCATGATAATATCGCATGTCACTTTCATATCTTCGCAAGCAGCTCCTGACGCTTTGCCTCATATTCTCCCGGAGTTATCAACCCGGAGTCCATCAGGTCTTTTAACTGCTTCATTTTTTCCGCCGGGTTTATACCACTGCCATCACCCGCCGGAGCCGCAGCAGTCCCGTTTATTACGACGCCACCCGCCGCCGCCCGCCGGTGCTCCAATGCCCGTACCCGCTGCATTTCCGCCACCCGTTCCTCCATTTCCTGGGCAATGGCATAGAGTTTTCGCGCCGGCTCTTTCGGCATTTTTTTCATGATTAAAAAACGACCATTAGTCAGATGAAAAGTCAGCGTCGCGCGGAAAATACCTTCGCTCACCTTGGCATCATGGAGATTGATCCACGTGTAATCAGAAAAATTACTGCGCCCAAACAGCAGCGAACGATAGAAAATAAAACGGCGGTCGGTAAGGATAACCGCATCGGGACGAAATTTTAAAAAGAGAAAATTCTGTACGCAAATGTATTTGATCTTTT
>QKAL01000236.1 GCA_003246475.1 Lentisphaerota bacterium | reverse complement strand
TTTACCAGTTCTCCTTCAAATATTTTGACGAAATAAGAGCCATTCGCCTTGAATACTTTCATCTGAAAGGCACCGGGTGCCAGAAGAATAAGGCCGGGGAGAATCTGGTCGCCGTCTTCTGCTTCCTTGACAACCATTTCACACAGACTGTTGAGCCGGTCGGCGAACATTTTGGTAAATCCGGGTGGCATGTGTTGGACCATTACCACGCCCGGCATTTGCGCGGGAAACTTGGTGACAACGTCCTTGATCGCTTCCGTTCCGCCGGTCGATGCCCCGATTGCGATGACGAAGTCGTTCCAGTGCGGTGTCTGATTGATTTTTTTCTCGTCCTTGACCGCTTTGAAATGAGAAACATCGACCGTCGAGGCGAGTTTAACCTTGGTGCGCAACTCCATAATCATGGTGGTAGCAGCATCCGGTGATGCCGCTTGCGGTTTCATTACGTAATCCACGGCCCCAGCTTTTTTGATAGAGTCGACCAGTTTCTCCTTCTCCGAGGAGAAGGAACTGACGATAATTACCGGCAGCGGATATTGAGGCATCAGTTTTTTGAGAAATTCCAAACCATTCATGCGCGGCATTTCCAGATCCAGAGTTATCACGTCCGGACGATGTTGCGCGATCATTTCTCTGGCGGAGTAGGGGTCGGAGGCGGTTGCCACTACTTCTATTCCCGGGTCCATTCCCAGTCCTTTGGCAATGATGTTTCTGGTGACGGCCATGTCGTCAACTACCAGTACCCTTATCTTCTTTTTTTCCATTCCGACTCCGTTATTGCTTGAAAAATGTTTAATTCTTCTGGTATACCGCCGGTTTGACATAGCGGTACGTTTCATCATTGCGCCCGATTGATTCGGAATGCCCGATAAATAAATAACCGTTTTTAACCGTTGAATGAGCGAATTTTCTTACCAGTGTATCGCGAGTCGGTTTGTCGAAATAAATCATCACATTTCGGCAGAATATTACGTCAAAAGGTTTTTTGAAGGGGAAAACATCCCGCATCAGGTTGAAACGGCGGAAGATGATTTCCCTTCTTACCTGGTCGGACACCTGATAAGAACCATCCGGGGTTTTCTTGAAATAACGGCGGAGCAGATGCTGAGGCAGGTCACGCAGACGTTCCGCCGGATACAAACCTTGAACCGCATGACTCAATGCGTCGGTTGAGATGTCTGTTGCCAGGAGGCCAGCGGTCCATTGCGGATATTCTGTGGCAAAAAATTCCATTATCAGCATCATCAAGGTATAGGCCTCGTCGCCGAAAGAGCATCCAGCACACCAGATCCGCAGGTCGTTCTCGTGCCTTTCCCGCTTCTTTTTAACAATCTCCGGCAGTACTGTGTCAACGAAATAATCAAAATGCCCTTTTTCACGCCAGAAATAGGTATGGTTAGTGGTCAACTTGTTGATCATGATCGATAGGGACTGATTGGATCGATCGGTTTCCACATAATCCAGATAATCGTCGAAGGAATTGAAATTCATCTGTTGCAGAATCTTGCTTAAGCGTCCCACCACCAGGTTTTTTTTACCATCTGTCAGGTGGATGCCGGCACGATCATAAATCAGATCACTGATCCGTTTAAACTGTTTATCTGAAATGTCCAAAGTCTCACCATGAGTTTACTGCTATTTAAAATCAGCTGTGACTGCGGCTCAAAAGACTGCTCGTATCGATAATCAGACTGACCTCACCGTTGCCCAGCACGGTACAGCCGGAAATCCCTTTAGGTGTTCCCAGATAACCGGAAAGACCTTTGATGACGATTTCCTGCTGGCCGACGATCTCGTCGATCAGCAACGCTGCCTTTTGGCCGTCGGCCTCGACTATGACAAGCACGCCTTTATCGATGTCAATAATATCGGTCATGCGGTTGAAGCATTTGTACAGACGCATAACCGGGATCTGTTCTTCGCGGACCGTGACGCATTCGCTGCCGTCGGGAAGAGTGGTAACCATCTCTTCGTTACAGCGCAGCGATTCCTTGATGGACAGGATCGGAATGGTGAAAAGGCTGCTGCCGATTTTTACCAGCATGCCATCAATGATCGCCAGCGTAAGCGGAATACGCAATGAGATGGTGGTACCGACACCGGTGGTGCTTTTGATTTTTATCCTGCCATTGAGTTTTTCAATATTCTTTTTGACCACATCCATGCCGACTCCGCGCCCGGAAATATCGGTGACTTTGTCGGCGGTGGAAAAACCGGGCTCGAAGACCAGTTGGAACACTTCCTCGTCGGCCAGCTCCGATCCGTCTCCGTTGACCAGTCCTTTTTCAATCGCCTTGGCGATAATTTTTTCCCGGTTAAGACCTCGGCCGTCATCGCTGATCGATATCCAGACTTCGCCGCCGTCATGTCTTGCCTCCAGTGTAACTAACCCGTTTTCCGGTTTTCCCACCTTGATCCGGTCTTCTGCCGGTTCGATGCCATGGTCGACCGAGTTGCGGATGATATGGACTATCGGGTCGTTGATCTGTTCGATAACATTTTTATCGACTTCGGTTTCTTCCCCGACGATCCTCATATCAACCCGTTTACCCGACTTGCGGGAAAGGTCATGGATCAGGCGGATCATTTTCTTGAAAGTTGCATCCAGCGGAACCATGCGTACCGACATGGCCACGTCCTGTAATTCCGAGGAGACGCGCTGCAGATGGTGGATTTTACGTTCCAGATCGTTGTCATTGTCCAGTGTCGTACTCAATTCACGGAATACCATGGATTCGGCAATGACCAGTTCCCCCACCAGATTGATGAGTTTGTCGAGACGTTTCAAATCGACACGGATGGTCTGGGCAAATTCCTTCATCGGTGCGTTTTTCTTTTCTTCCGCCGCCTCTTTTTCCGCCTCTTTTCTTTCTTCCGCAGTCAATTTTTTGATGGATGCCACTACCGGAGATTTGCCACTGCCGCCGGGGGTAACCACCGGTGCTCCGGTCTGTATCTTGCTTTTGGCGTCATCAGTCATGCCTGAAAGTTCATTCATGATGTCTGCAATCAGTTGTTCCTGATTACCCAGTGCGGCCTGAACTTCTTCTTTGACCTGCGAACTTGGTTTCGCGGGTGGTATTTCGCTTGATTTTTGCTTTGCCTTGGCTTTCATATCCGTCGGAATCGCGTCTTTGACGTTGGTCAGGGGGGACGCGCCGCTGATCTCGTTGAGAAACTCTACCATCAAATCGCAACTTTGAATTACGCCCTGGTTTTCATCTGCCGTCAGAGATTTGACGCCGCCACTGAGCGAGTCTACTGCCTGGAGTAAGATTTCAATGTTCTGATTGTTGATTTCAATCTTGCCGCCTCGCATGCCGTCCAGAATATTTTCGG
The DNA here is from genome assembly GCA_003246475.1 of Lentisphaerota bacterium. Taxonomy (GTDB): domain Bacteria; phylum Verrucomicrobiota; class Lentisphaeria; order Victivallales; family SZUA-371; genus SZUA-371. The sequence goes on along the minus strand of QKAL01000236.1, from coordinate 3,418 downwards.
CGGCATGGCTCAATTTTGCCAGGTCGGATAGCTGCAGAATACCGCAGCTGCCCTTAAAATTATGCAAGAGGCGAAACGCCTCTTCGACCATATCCTTTTTTAAGCCGTCACCTTCGGTCTTTTCCAGGCGGAGCAGCAGGTCTTCAGCCTGCAACAGCATTTCTCCACCTTCCGAAACGAAATTCATGTCGCCCTCGGCGGTGATCATTGCCTTGATATCATCTTCTTCGTGGACTGGGGTTACGTTTTTTTCCGGCATCGCAGTCTGTGGTTCTGCCGCAGTTTCGGTTCCGACCATCCCGGTCTCGCCGCCCTGTGCTTTCTTGAACGCTTCGATAAGCTTCTTAACCACCATTTCCTTAAGTTCTTCTGTCCCGTTGTCCGATCCTGTCGAGGAAACGCTGTCGAGCATGGCCCTGATGGCGTCGATAGCCTGGAGCTGAACTTCCAGATAATATGCGGACATGCGTAGTTCCGGATTCTTACGGAATTCATCCAGCAACGTTTCAGCGTGGTGAGTCAGCTCGGCAATATTATTGAGATTGAGAAAAGCGGCCGACCCTTTCATGGAATGGAAGAGCCGGAAAATTTTATTAACGGTATCCACGTCGGCGGGTTCGTTGGCGTTGGCTTTCTTTTCCAATTTAATGAAAAGCGGTTCAACATCGTCGATGAGATCCGTACTTTCACTGACAAAAGATTCTATTAATTCTTGATCTTCCATAATCGCAGCTAAGCCCCGTGGATTATATTAGTGTTGACACTCTATTTCCTAATATTAGCGTATTTCAATACTTTTTTCAAGTATTCTCATGTGAATTAATTTTTTTTGATGCAATATTTTTTTTATTTTTCGATTAAAATTTATAACCTTCTGTCCGTTGCGGCTATCGATGAAGAAACTGGATGCAAGTTGGGCTTTTAATCGCAACTCTTGCTCCGTTCGGCGTTAATTTGCCGTTGTTTTGATCGATACTGAACACGATTACACTGTCGCTTTTTTCGTTGGCGATCAGGCAGAAACGTCCATCGGGCGTTATGTTGAAGTCGCGCGGCCATCTGACCCCCCGGTTCTCGAACTCTTTGGCTGAGAGCATGCCGCTTGCGGGGTCGACTATGAATCTGACGATGGAGTCGTGGCCGCGGTTCGACGCGTAGAGAAAATTGCCGCTCGGATGCATCCTGATTGCGGCACAGGCGCTTTCTCCCCTGTAATCATCCGGCAGGGTTGAAATTGTCTGGATAATGGTGCGGTCTTTTATGACCGCGATGGTGTTATCCAGCTCATTAATTACATAGATGTACTTTTGATCGGGAGAACGGGCAATATGTCGGGGGCCGGCTCCTGCTGATAGTTTTATTTCCCATGGTACCTGTCCCTTGGGACGGATTATGATACTGTCGCTCCCGAGGTCGACGGTCCATAGTTCATTGCCCGGAAGATCAACCCAATGGGCATGGGACGAGCTCTGTCTTGCCAGGTTGGGGCCTTTCCCGTTGATACGGAATATTTCCGCGCGAGATGACAATGTTCCGTTGGTGTCGAGGCCGACTTCGATCACGCTGCCGTCCCCGTAGTTCGCTGCCGCCAGAAGTTTTTCCCCTACGGCCAGATGGCAGGGATAGGTGCCTCCGGAAGGCAATTCGTTGAGTAATTGCAGTTTTCTTGTTTCCGGGTCGATTGAAAAAGCCTTTATCATCCCCTTGTCTTCTTCGCTTACCGCGTATAGACGATTGTTTTTTGCGACAACAAAACTGGGGTTGGGCGTTGTCGCTGCCAGTTCCGGATCTGAGAGCTCGCCGGTTTGCGGATCCAGGAGGGAATGGTAAATACCCTTGGAGCCGTCCTTTGATGTATAGGTGCCGAAATAGACGTCCAAAGATTGTGCCGTTGTCATAACCTGTCCCATGAGCAGTGAAATCGCTGCCGTTGTTATGCTGGTTTTGGTCATAAGAAAATTCCTTGTTGTTAGGCGAACATAATGCTGATGCTTCTGCTTGTCAACTGTCGTAATTTTTTTATTTCTCTTTTGGCCAGCGCTCCATTGTTTTTTTAATCAGTTCCGTTTCAATAGTGTTTGATTGCAGCAGGCGCAAAGCTGTTTCGGCGCGTTCCCGGGCCGGGCGATATTTCTTCAGGGCGAAAAGGACTTTGGCGCTTCCCCAGTTGCTCAGGGCGATGCCATAGTCGGAGCGAACCGGTGCTTCCTGTTGCAATTGCAACGTTTTGTCAAAACAAACTGCGGCCTGATCCAGTTGCTGCAGTGCCAGGCAGGTGTTTCCCAGATAATAATATAGTGTGGCGGTTCTGGCGCTTTGCTTTCCGCAGATATTGATGACTTCGGGTAAACATTCCAGAAATATGGCTCTTGCTTCAGTGAATTTGCCGGAATTCATCTGGTTGATCCCCAATCCCAGCCGGGCACTGAGGAGATCTTCCGGTGAGAGACGGTGCGACTTTTCGTTAAGCTTCAGTGCGTTGTAGAAATGTTGTGCGGCTCTGCTGTAGTCTCCGCCTGCCGAGAGGGCGTTGGCGGTGTTGATTTCTGCGGTGATGATCCCGGCGGGCAGATTGTGGCGGCTGAATATCTTCGCTGCCTTTTCGCCGAAATCCGCTGCTTCGCGGTAGCGGGTAAGAACATAGTATATTTTTCCCTGCATCAGTATGACTTCGGCATAAGCGGGGGAGTCGGCTCCGTCGCGGTCCCGGATTTTTACGGCGGCTCTGGTATAGTAGTCCAGTGCGTCCTCAATGCGATTTTCCAGTTCCGCACCCCGGCCGAGAACACAAAGATCTTCCGGAGTCTCTCGTGTCAGCAGAAATGCAGCTGCGCCCAGTAATACCAGCGACGCAGCCAGTGAAACGGCCAATATTATTTTGCTTCTCTCGTCTCTCGACATAAGTTTGCGGCGCTCCAGGAGGATAATTTAAGATGTTGTGGCAATTTATACCGCATATACTGACGAAACAAGCCCCGGAAGTCTCCCGCAGACATAATCTCCGGATAAAAATATACCCGCTGGAATTTTTTAGAGTCCCGGCGGGCAGAATCGAGTATTGCCGCCGGGAATATTTTCCTGTCAGCAGTATCCGTTGCAAGGGTGTGGTGCGAACGGATACATACGGCGCAAAGACTTCGATAAAAAAATACTTATTGTGAAATTTGTAACTTAATCCCTTTCGCCGATTTTGCGGGCGAAATAGATAATATTTTCCATTTCATGGATGATGTTGATGTTGCGGATGATGCATTCCTCGGTGCTTTTAAGCATGATCGGGGCAAAGTTGAGTATCCCCCTGATATTGCATGATTTAAGTACCTCTGACACCTTGGAGGCTGCGGATTCCGGAACGGTCATGATCGCCAGCTCAATCTTTTCTTTCTTAATATATTCCGGCATATCATTGATGTCGTAG
>QKAL01000222.1 GCA_003246475.1 Lentisphaerota bacterium | reverse complement strand
GGCGATATAATCAGCAACCGCGCGTTTCCGGCCAATTTTTTCCATCCTGCTCCGGGCGTTATCACCAAGCAGTTCAGGATTGGCCAGATAGACGTTAAACAGGTTTTCCATGCGATCCGAAGCGATATGGTTGACTCCCAGTACTTCGGGATGGAAGTAGACGTTTTCAAACAAAAAATCGTGCAACTCCAAGGCAATCACAGCAAACTCCGGCGAGAAGGATATCAGTTTTCGGTCACTGTTAAGAACATCGTCAAGACATTTCACTCCGGACTCCCGGATCAGAGCGACAGAATGACGGATGGCATCGCCCACCATCATGTCAATAAGATTGCGGATGGAAAACGACATATAGCGTTCGGAACCAGGCTGGAGTCCGGCTTTTTCCGCCGCGCCGACCGCGTTTCTCCAGATCGCAAGAGTCATGAGCATGTCTTGGGTAATGAGGCCGGAATCCAAGCCATCGTCAACATCATGGCCGTAATAGGTCAGATCGTCAGCAAGGTCGGCAATCTGCGCCTCCAGAGATGGAAACCGCGACAACGCCACATCGTCGAGAGTCACATTTTTTCCTTCGCGGTGTTTCAGCAAGCCGGAACGCACTTCCCATGAGAGGTTCAAACCGTTGTAGGACGGGTATTTTATTTCCAGCTCATCAACGACTTTCAGTGCCTGTTCATTGTGGTCAAAGCCGCCGTCATCGCGCATCAGCTGATGCATGCGGCGTTCCCCGGCGTGGCCGAAAGGGGTATGGCCGAGATCATGGGCCAGCGCAATGGTTTCCGCCAGATCCTCGTTGAGATAGAGGGCACGGGCAATGGTCCGCGCGATGGCCGCAACTTCGATGGTATGAGTCAAACGGGTACGGTAGTGGTCTCCGGCGCCGTTGAGAAAAACTTGCGTCTTGTATTCCAGCCGGCGAAATGAACGGCTGTGGAGAATCCGGTCTCGATCGCGCTGGAAGTCGGTCCGGAACGGATGGGACTCTTCCGGGTGGCGACGCCCGTGCGACATGGCGTTTTTCACCGCGTATGACGCCAAATCACTATCTTCATGCCGGTATTGGTCGGTCAGTTCTCTTAACATTCTATTGTTTTACCTCTTGATAATGTCATAAGTAAAACAATATGGCGTCAAACTCTTTATTTCCAGCTTTAAGCATTAAAAGAGCTTTACTTTTTATAATCCTTGATATTTTCAGGATATTTCTTACGCACCGCTTGAAGCGAGGCAATTTCCTTGGTCAGTTTTTTAATCTCTTTTTTCAGAGATTTGCTTTCTTTTTCTTCTTTCTTAATCTCTTTCTTCAGCTGCTTATGGCGACTTTCCAGACGATCGATTTCATCTTTGTCACGATCGGTAGGTTCTTTGATCCGGCGTAGAACACTGATACTTTCGTTGATATCACGGATTTTCCTTTCCACATCCTCGATCTTCACATCAACCTGTTCCATATCATTTTTCATCTTGGAGATTTCTTTTTCCTTTTCGGCAATCTCCTTGTCCATCGCGGCAATCATCTGGGAATAAGGGATAAAATTGTTCTTGAACGTTGCATGATTTTCCCAGTGTTCTTCAAACAATTGCCCGGTTTTAGCCTGGGCATAGTACTTCCCGTCAACCTCCACAACCTTGAACAAGTCACCTTCTTTAGGACCTAAATAGTTTTTTACTCCGAAATATTTCAGCCTGCTGACTCCTTTGCCTTTTTTGAAAACAGACCACTCCTTCTGCGCCTCCAATGCCGCCATTACCTTCTCTTTCAGCGTCTCCTGCGATTCCCGAGGCGCGGCGGCGTCTGACGTAACCACAGCTTCCGCCGCAGGATTAACCTCATCTTCCGCCATCACCAATCCGGGTCCTGCCAATATCATAAACATTACGGCCAAAGAAACACTTTTCATTGCTCTCGCTCCTGAATTATTTAGTTTGGGCAACGGGCCCAATATCGGTCCCTGCGGGATATTTCTGCCGCCGGAGTTTTAGTTCTAATAACTTTTTTTGCTCATCGCGCATATCTTTTTTCAACGTTTTTATCTCATCCTCATAGCCGGAAATCCGGTCTTTCACAACCTTGATCTTATGGTCGAGTTTATTGAGATATGCAAGTTGCTTGCCATTAAGATGTTTCCGACGTTTCAAATTTCCGGCAGAATTACCAAGAGATTTACTTTGAACCTTCAGATCATCGATCGCCGCTTCCACTTTCTCCTTGCGTTCCTTCTTTTTGGCCAAATTCCTGTCCAGAGAAGAAATTTTCTTGTCCATCATACCGATAAAAGTATTGAAGGGCGTGAAGTTTGTGATAAAACTTGCCTGGTTTTCCCAGTGCTCCTCAAATACCGTCCCGTCCTTCAATCGCGCATAATATTTTCCATCTATTATCGCCACTTTGAACAAGTCACCTTCTTTCGGAGCATAATATGTCGGTTCCCCGAAACGCTTCAATCGTGAAGTCCCCTGTTCCTTGTCAAAGATCATCCATTGCACCTGCGCGTCCAACGCCGACTCGATCCCGGATCTTGAAGTCCCAACGCCTTTGATTTCTGCCACGGCAGCGGATGATGGTGCAGTCGCCTCTTCCATGCCCGATACAGAAACCACTCCTAAAATTAAAAATGTGGCGCCGGCGTATAACTTTCCCATTTTTCTCCCGCTGATTATCTGATTCTTAATAAAGTACCATAATAAATATAAGAGTTCAAGGAGAATATCTGCCCGAGCGCCATAGAAAATTAACCAGTTACACTCCGGCACAGCTGAAGCATTCGATCTCTCCGTCGAGATTACGGCATGACCGTACACTTTTCACATCATAATTTCTCCCTTCATGGGTAATGGTCGTTCCAAGCGGACGCACGGTAAAAGCCGCAATGGTTCCGGCATTGGCGGCAATGACAAAGAATTTGGCATTGCTGACCATTCCAATCTCCTTCAATTGTCGCTCATTGTAGTCAAAGACAAAAGCTTTTGCCTGACACTCTTCACGGGCGGCTTCGCCATCGGCAAACGCCCCGGTTGGATATTTAATGGTTATCGTTTCATTTAATAGATCGTTGAACATGATATTCCCTTTTTTAACCTCTGGCAATGCCGTTGCCGCCATTCGCTGCCTGACGGATGAACATCAGCGCCCGACGCGAGATCTCCGGTACTGCATGGGTTCGAAAACTGCGTCGTCCCACGCTGTTAAGTTCCTCCGATTCCACATCAAACGGCTGGTTGATACGAGTATTGTACCGTGCCAGAAAAACCGCCTGCTCGCAAACCGCATTCATCTGGGGAATTGAGTCCGGATCGGGTTCGGAACGTCCCAGCCTTCCGGCGATGTCCGCGGCAGCCATTTTCAAACAGGCCTGTCGGGTCGCCAGATCCAGACCATCCCAGAAATTGCATTCAAGATGTATGGCGAAATACTCTGCCGCATAGGTGTCGATGTTCATATGTGACTATTCCTTTTCTTGTTGTTCTGCTGCCGTTTATACTGTACCGCATCATCATATTTTTCCCGGCACTGCGCTTCGATTGCGGCATCGGAACATTCGGAGGGGAAGGTTCGTGTCAGCACACTGCCGGAATCGGTCCGGCAGACAGCTACGCGTTCATGCCGGGAGGAAACAATTCGCAATAATTTCATGATTACTCCTGTAAACAAAAATGGCGGGGAGAATGTTTTTCTCCCCGCCGGGCCGATTATTTGGCTCTCAGTTCCGCCAGGGCGGTGAGGCTGGGCTTCAGGCCGTAGATACGGCACAACCGTTGTCTGGCATTCTTGAATACCAGCGTCAGTTCACCCAGAGCACTGCGCTTGATACCGTCAAAGCCCTTCGGGGTGGTATCCTCATCGACAATGCCACGCCCCTTCAATGGACAGAGCTCAAAACCATTGACGTCATTGACCCACACTTCGGTATCCGGCATGTCCGGGTCGGCCATGATGGTCATGGTCTTGCCGGTGATCTCATTGACGATCACGGCAACATACGCCCCGCGAATCTTGTCTTCGCGAACAATCTGGAGCCGATCCTTGAACTCGTTGGAGAGAACGCGGGCCTGGCCTGGGGAACAGAGAATCTGGCTGGGATCGCCGCCTTCTCCCAGAACCGACTGAGCCGCGTCGTTGATGATGAAGCTGTCGATGGCGCTCCCGGCAGCGTTTACCGACAACCCGCCGGACTTAGTGGCAAAACAGTAGAGACCGCCAAATTCGCCCTTGGCGGAGGCGGTTGGTTGTACACGGCGACCGAAAAGCGCCAGGCGGTTCAAATCGCGGGTAAGTTCGCTCAACGCGATCCGGGTCTGACGGTTGATCTGATTGTCAACGCTGCCGTTGAGGGATACCGCCAAGGCGGAGCCGGAGAGGATGATGTCCTTGCGGAAAATCTGGGTATAGTTGTATTCGGTTCCGCTCAGGTGATAGGCTTCTTCTCCGTCACCGTTGTCTGAACCTTCCTTGACGGGAGTCCCGGCAATATTCAGAACGGCGGCGGCGGGAACGGCGTTAGTGGCAGAACCGTTAGCGGCAACCAACGCGACGACAAATGTCGTGGCGGAGGGAATGCTTTCAACCCGGAACAATACGGTATCGTTCTTGATAGTCAGCAGGGTTCCGATTTTGAGTTTGGCGACATCGGCGGCTGACGCCGTCACTGTATTTGCGTCAACTGCCGTCGCGGTAAGGGAACGACCGGAGATCTGGTCTTCCAGCCATTCGTGCTTCTGCGCAGTGGCGGGAACGCCGGTAATAAAACTGGAGATAAAGCGCGGTTCGTCCCTGACAATGGTTGCGAGGACGTCGTTGAGATCGCGCTTGATATTCTGGAAACTGTATGCGTACAAAGGCATGGTGTTTTTCCTTTTCTGTGCTTATGTTGTTTATATTGCCGGGGCATGGGCGATCATACGATCAATGTCGCCACAATTCCTGGCGGTTGCGAAATCCGTGTCGGCAGAGATGCGTCTTTCGCCGCTACCGCCGCCACCGCTGATGTCCAGACGAAAATGCCGGGGACTTGCTTTCATCAATTCGGCAATATAACCGTTCATCTCTTCATCATCGGTGACGTTTTTGCCGTCACGCTTGATCAGATATTCGAGATAGTCATGATCGTCGAAGTTGCATTTTTCCGCCAACGCGCCGATGCGCGTCCGCATTTCGATGGCATCCTTGGCATTACGGATCTCGTCTCGCTCACGGGTCAGGTTTTCGATTTTCTGGTTGAGGTTCTCAATGGTCCGGCGGTTCTTCTCGGTTTCCGAAAGACCGCGGTTTTCATACTCTCCGAGCTGGCGCGCCATGTCCTCAACCCGTTGTTCAAGTTCCTTCTTCCGGGCGATTTCCTGATCCAGGCGGCTTTTGGGGATCCGGTCCTTTACTTCCGGCTCCTGATAGTCGCTCAAGAACAGTCTCTCTTCCGGCGTTATTTCCTCGCCGGAAACGATCTTGCCGATAATTTCGGTAATCTTCATGGACAACACTCCTTTTTTGTTGGTAAGTCTGGGGATGACTTAACGATTTTTTCGCGGTCGCCCGCTTCCGCATCGAAATAACGCGGATTTGCCAACAAAGAAAAATGTCAACCATCTATCAGGAGAGATAAAAGCAAGAAGCAGCATAACAAGACGTTACGCTTTACATAAACAGAAATATGACGGGCAAAAAACCGTTATGTTATCCTGCCGCCCATGAGGTGTTTTTTTATGATTTGCCGGAGCTCGTCCAAGCGAACCGGCTTCGATGCATAATCATCCATTCCGGCGGCAATACACCGTTCCCGGGTTCCGGACATGGCATCGGCGGTCATCGCCACTATTTTGATTCCGGCGTATTTTTTGCCGGAATTACGGATCATGGAGGAGACTTTATATCCATCGATTTCCGGCATATGACAGTCCATGAAGATCATGTCAAAAGATTCTCCCGCCTCCAAGCGGTCAATCACCTGACGTCCGTTTTCGGCGATAGTCACCCGACAGCCAAACTGTTTCACCAGAAAATCATTCATTACCAGCTGATTAATCTTACTGTCCTCTGCCAGCAAGATGGAAAATCCCATGGTATCGGGAACTTCGATTCGGCCTGTTTTTCGGGAAGAGACGCCCGTTTCTGAACCCACCCTGAACGGCAGGGAAAAGAAAAACTCCGACCCGACCCCTTCCTTACTTTCTACTTTCAAGATGCCCCCCATCAGCCGGACCAGCTCGCTGCTGATCGCCAGCCCCAGACCGCATCCGCCATAACGCCGGGTTGAAGAATTGTCCGCCTGGGTAAATTTTTCAAAAATCACCGCCAGCGTATCTCCGGAAATCCCAATACCGGTGTCTTTAACGGAAAAAGAAATACGATAATCGAAATCATCAACCCGCGACGCGGTAATTCGCAGGCAAACCTCTCCATGATCAGTAAATTTAATGGCATTGGACATAAGATTCATCAGGATTTGTTGGAGCCGGATGCGATCGCCAAGCAACTTTTCCGGAATCGAACCCTCGTCATATTCAAGTTTCAGCGTCAGGTTCTTCTCCTTGATAATCCCGTTCATCAGAGAAACCAAGTCATGAACCAGGAACGGCAACGAAAAAGGCTCCGACTCGATCTTCATCTTCCCGGCCTCAATTTTGGAGAGATCCAGAATGCTGTTAATCAGGGCGAGCAATGTCTCCCCGGATGACTCAATAGTTCTCGCATACTGCTGCTGTTCCGGAGTCAGGTTGCTGTGAATCAATAGATCCGCGGTCCCGATGATCCCGTTCATCGGAGTACGTATTTCATGGCTGATCTTGGCCAGAAAGTCACTCTTGGCACGATTTGCAGATTCAGCTCGCGAACGCGCTTTTTCCGCCTCTTCCTTGGCGGCGACAATCGTCTGTTCCGTCCGCCGCTGCTCAGTAACATCATGAACCGTCACCACCGCTCCAAGAATATTCTGCTGCTGGTCGGCAACCGGTACTGCTTTGACTACCCGTACAGTTCCGTCATACATTAGTTCCTTTTTCTGGGGCTCGTTCTTCTCAATGCATCTGGAAATCGGACAACCGGCACATTCATATTCATGGCACAGTCCCAATTTTTTGCAGCTGTAATCAAGCAGTTCGGCTTTGTCAAAGGTAATGGACGAAAGCAATGCGCTATTCATCCATTTAATTCTCCGCGCCTTGTCCACAAACATCAGCCCCTCCGTTACGCTGTTCAGGATAAGTTCCTTCTCCTTCTCGGAGTTCAACAGCGCCGATTCTGCCTCTTTTCTTGCAGTAATATCATGGAGAATGCCGATCACCTTTTTGGGACAGCCATCCTCTTCAATATTTATGGCGTAACCTTCAACACCCAGCCAGACAACGCTATGTCCTTCGTTGATTACCCGGAACTCAGCGGAAAAATTTCTGCCCTGTTTCTCGCGGAATGAAGACCACGCATCGGACAGCTTCTTCTTATCATCATGGTGAACCAGACTTAAAACATCCTCCATGTTGTTTTTTTCTCCGGGACGCTCACCCAACGCCATATAGCTGCTGTTCACTTTAAGCTGATCATCATGAACATCATATTCCCAGAAGCCAATCCTTAGTTCCTTGAACGTAATCTCCCGCAAAGCCTTTTCGTTCAAAAATGCCTGTTCCGCGCGACGGCGACGAAAAATATTGACTATCAACAGAAAGATGATTACAATGGCAACCACAATCATAACCGCGGCAGCCATCATATAATAGTTATAACGCAGGAAGTCACGCCCCGGAGCATTGATCACCCTTCCAGCTGCCGGAACATTGGCAATACACCCCCAACGCAGTAACTGACGATAGTCGAAAACTGGCTGGCTGAAATTTCTATATTCGATCGGCAACATCTTCACCGGTGTACCGGTAAGGATTTTATGTGCCATCTCTCCAACCGCATTACCAAGAGCTTGCCCGGAAATCACCTCACCCCCAAGCGGTCCATATCCGACATTATTGCGAATAATGCAGAAAACCGGAGCCGTTGAGGAGACCGATATCCGCTGGCAGCTCTCTGCTACCGGCAGATATTCATTATTCCGGTCCCGGATCCAAACCGTCTGAATGACAATACTCTGCGGGGGGAGATGTTCCAGTTCCCTAAACAGTTCCCGGTGAGAAAATTCCTTACCCGATAAATAAAATATTTTCAGCTCCGGGTGAACTTTACGGATCAGAACAAAATCCTGTTGCGCCTGATGAAAAAAACCTCGCCCCGTTTCAGTATTGTCAAAAACCACATAGACGTTTTTAATCTCTCCCAGCAGCTGAAATGCCAGCTCAAGCAGCCGGTTAAATCCGGCTGCATGTACAATCCCGGTAACATTATCATACCCCTTGATGTCTTCTGGACTATAATTATTCACTCCGCCAAAAACCACCGGAGTCCCAGGAAATAAATCTTTCCGCCGTTCAAGGATAAAACGGAAAGCACCGTCATCAACCGCGATAATCAGATTGAAGAAGTCCGGGGCATATCGGTCTTTCAACACACGGAAACAAGTTTTTGTGGCGGTATCCGAATCCAACCGCTTCATGTCCATGTATTCAAGGAACAACTCAGCCTCAGGCATTTCAGTCCTCAGTATCTGATTAATTCCCTGCTGGACATTGGCGGTCCATTCATAATCCGAGTGATATGAGTTCAGTATCAGAACTTTGGGCGCGGCAGACAATGCCGTTTGGAAAGGAAATAATATCAGAAAAACAATGCAAAAAAGACAGAAAGATATTTTCGGAGAGCCGCAACAGCGGAACATCTTTTTATCTGGTGAAAAAAATATAATATTATCATATAAAATCACGATGATCTTCCATGTACACAGAAATCATTTGGATTCTATTCGTCCCCACCCATAACCAGAAAAAATACGTCTTAACTCCTCAGACGTGCATGGTTGCCTGTCAACCACGCAACCAGAAAAAAACGCCCGGACCTGCCGGGCGTCGTGAAACTATTCTACATCGGCCTCAGCTTCATTATTGGCCGCCATTTCCAGTTCCTCTTCTTTCAAAGAACCATTGCGATGGTGTTCCTGCTGCCGATCAATATATTTTCTGATCTGTGAATCAATCTTGTCAACCACAGAATCCATAGCTTCATACATATCATAAGTTTCGGTCTGAGCTTCGAAACTGTGACTCTTGGCGCTGACTATCAATTCCGCCTGGTGTCTTCCCTTCTCCACGGAAAGAACTCCTCTGACGTTCGACACTTTAATCGCCTTATTTTCCAGCATAGAAGCGATTTTCTCTTCAAAATGCGCTCTCATCTGCTCGGTAACGATAACATGCCGTCCACTGATAATTACTTGCATAATTATCCTCCTTTTTTTTCAGCCGCCTACTGCCGGCGGCATTTTAACCCTAAAATACCACTTCCACAGAGGCAGTTACATTGTGAACTGCGGCCCAAGATAGATCTCCCGGGCCTTCTCGTCGTTCACAAGATAATCACTGCTGCCTTCACAGACGATGTTTCCCTGACACATCAGGTACGCACGGTCCACCACGGCCAGTGTCTCTCTGACGTTATGGTCCGTAATCAAAATCCCCAGATTCTTCTCCTGCAGCTGACCAATGATCTGCTGCACGTCATATACGGCAATCGGATCAACCCCGCTGAACGGTTCGTCCAGCAGGATAAATGACGGATTCGTAACCAGCGCACGGGTAATTTCCAGGCGCCGCCGTTCACCGCCGCTCAAGGTCATCGCCTTCTGTTTGGCCAACGGCGTCAATTCCAGTTCGGCCAACAATTCCTCAAGCCGCTGCCGCCGTTCTGAACGGCTCATTTCCAGCGTCTCGAGAATCGCCATGATATTTTGCTCAACAGTGAGCTTGCGGAAGATGGAAGGCTCCTGCGCCAGATACCCCATCCCCATTCTGGCTCGCTTGTACATCGGCATCTGCGAGATGTCCTGTCCCTTGAACATAACCGTACCGGAATCCGGCTTGATCAGCCCGACAATCATGTAAAAACTGGTTGTTTTACCGGCCCCGTTCGGGCCAAGCAAACCCACCACTTCCCCGGGTTTGACGTTCAGAGAACAGTTATTTACCACTCTTTTGCCGTGATATGCTTTAACAAGGTTCTTTGCCTCAACGAGCAATTCCTTTGTTTCATCCATTATTCGGACCTTTCTGTTTCTAACAGTAAATATAGCGCTTTAAACGGAATATAGAAGAGCGCTTACGAAAATTTTATTTTTTCTCCGATTTCTGCAGCGACTTGAGGTTTTCAACCTTGACCGTAGCCTGCTGCGGAGCGGTACCGGTACCGCTTTCCACTTTCAGTCTTTCGCTGTCCAGCCACAACGTGATCTTATACCCGGTCAAAGTATCACTGCCACGCTTGATCGTCGGCGTATCTTCCGTCAGCACAATCACGTTTTCCTTGACATCGAATACGGCTCTCCCGGAAGTCGCCCGCTGTTCGCCCATAGTGATATCGTTCTGGTCATAAAGCTTGCGGGTTATAACCACATTTCCAGAACAGACAATCTTTTTCAGCTCTTTGTTCCCTCCGGCAGCCAGATTTCCCTCGCTCCCTGCGGATTCTTCGATATTCTCCTGTCCAGGCAGCTTCTCCTTTTCCTGCAGATAAATCACCATCTTATCACATTTTATCCGAACTGCCGGGTCATCGACGTCTACATTCCCGGTAAGCGTGGCCACGTTGTTCTGAAAATCGATATCCATCGTATCGGCCATGATATTTGTCGGCTTGTTTTCACGGTTTACATTGCTCTTATCGTTGGTCAACTCCTTCAACGATAATGCACTGGCATTCTGCGCCAGGAAACACGCGCCCGAAATCAAGGCTATCATTGCCATACGGTACTTGGTTCGCGCAAACATCATCATTATCCCTATCCTTATTTTGAAATATTCTCATTAGTTTGTTTTTCAATATCTTCCGCACCCACTCCGGATTTTCGCGCGGAACCACCCATATCGGCGAACTGGGTCCTGACCGTCATCCGGACATTCTTCCGAATATGAAGCGTCTTGGAGTCATAATCACCGTCAAATCCCTCCCCGTCAATGTCCAGAAACAGGGAACGGAACTTGATCTCACGGTCTCCTTTCACTGTCCGGGAGGAACGGTCAAAAACCGCCAATGGGGCGGTAATAATCGCGGTACAGTGCGGCTTGTCTTTCCAGAATGCAATGATGTTCGAAGTCGATTCCTGCAGAGGGTATATCTTCAGATCCTGAAAATCTTTGACCAGATCAATATCTTTAATATTGGACTTAACCAGGTCTATCAAAACATTTTCCAGAAAGATATTAATCCCGGCGGAGTTACCGCCTTTCCCGTAGAGGATGAATATCAGTTTCCCCTCCTTGTCATATTGCGGCAACTTGAAATCCGACAGCTTGGCGCTGGTGGTATCCGACTCGCCCCGGACCATGAAAGTTCCGGTCAGCAACAACAGTAAAATTGAGAATTTGACCAGTTTCAAGAGAGATATCGCTCCATTATTTGCGTCCATTTATCCTGACGTTTGAGCAACAGGTCCACGGCCTCGCGAACTGCGCCGTGCCCGCCGGCGGCTCTGGTGCGGAAATGACAAAACTCATCCATGATTTCCGGTGCATCGGCAACCGTAACCGCGATGCCGGCACGCCGCAATACGGGGATATCCACCAGATCATCCCCGATATACATACATTCTTCTGCCCGCAGCCCCTGCTCCCGCAACAACTCTTCAAATGCCTCTTTCTTGTTCTTTTTTCCCTCATAGAGAAAGTCCAGTCCCAGCTCCTGGACCCGAACCCTATTGGCTTCCGAACTGCGGCCGGAAAGAATACCGACTTTTAATCCGGCACGCATCGCCAGCTTCAGGCCGTGTCCGTCGCGGACATGGAAAAATTTGATCTCTTTGGGGCCCTCATAACCGATGTGCCCATCGGTGAGCACACCGTCAATATCAAGAACGATAGCCTTTATCGCGTCCCAGTTCATAGATCTCCTTAACTTCGCGCAAGACAGTGCGAATATCTTCAAAATTCAACGAGTTGGGGCCATCAGACCAGGCCTTTTCCGGATTGGGATGCACTTCGGCAAACAGCACATCGATGCCCACCGCCGCCGCCGCCCGGGCCAGAGGACGGATAAAGTCGCGCTGCCCCCCGGACGCGTTACCGAGTCCACCGGGAAGCTGAACCGAGTGCGTCGCATCGAAAACCACCGGAACGTCCATTTCATGCATGATCTGCAATGAACGCATATCCACCACCAGATTGTGATAGCCGAAAGAACTGCCGCGCTCGGTCAGCATTACCTGGTCATTACCAATACTACGGATTTTTTCCACCGCACCGCGCATATCTTCCGGGGCCATGAACTGCCCCTTCTTGATATTCACCGGCTTGCCGGTCTTACCACAGGCCACCAGCAAATCCGTCTGGCGACAGAGAAACGCAGGAATCTGCAGAACATCGGCAACCGCTGCCACCTTTTCGGCATCGATGGATTCATGGACATCGGTAACCACCGGAATATCCAATTCTCCCTTGACATCGGCGAGTATCTGCAAGCCTTCTTCAAGTCCCAGTCCGCGCCGCGAGTTAACCGATGAACGATTAGCTTTGTCATATGACGCCTTGAAAACATACTGGATACCGAATTCGCGGCAAAGCGCCTTGAGATAGCCGGCGACCTCTAAACATAATTCACGGCTTTCCGCCACACAAGGACCGCCAAAGAGCGTCAGCTCACGGCCGACCGTCAAATTCTTCCCTATCTTAATCATATTTCCCTGATTCTTCCGTGTTTTTTCCGTTATTTCCGTCCCTAAAATACAACCCGGATGGCGGAATATCAATTCTTGCCGGACAATATTTCCTCAAGTTTTCTCCGGGCACGTTCCAGATCTTCCGGAGTATCCACGCCAATGCTTTCCAGATTACTGGTCAGGACATGGATTTTTATTCCGTTTTCCATTGCCCGCAACTGTTCCAGCTTCTCGCACTTTTCCAGCCGCCCCTCGGGGAGTCGGACAAAGCGACGCAACACGTCGCAGCGGTAAGCATAGATACCCCAGTGCAAATAACATTCGGTATCTTCTCCGCCTTCACGGAGATATGGTATCATCGAACGGCTGAAATAGAGCGCCGTACCATCCGTTCCAAAAACAACCTTGACCCGGTTGGGATCACCGGCAATCTCTCCGCGCGGTCGCGGCACTGCAACCGTTCCCATTTCCAGACCGGGATTATTCCGCATTTTGTCGATCAAAGCGTCGATTACCTCCACCGGGATAAGCGGCTCATCGCCCTGGACATTGATAATAATATCACCATCATCGCAACTAAGCTTGTCAGCTACCTCGCAAATACGGTCTGTACCGGAGGGGTGGCTTGGGGAAGTCATGACTGCCCGGCCGCCAAAAGCCTTAACCGCATCCAGCACCGCCTGATGGTCGGTAGCTACCACCACATCATCAACTCCGGCGGCAGCTGCTTTTTCATAAACCCACTGGATCAACGGCTTGCCATGGAGTTCTGCCAGGACTTTGGCCGGGAAACGGGTACTGCCGAACCTTGCGGGTATTATCGCGATAACTTTTCTGCCCATACTCATACTCCGTTCTTAAGACTATCCAGTAGTTCTTCTCTGGCAACCGGAACCGTTCCGACCTTGCCGACAACCACTCCGGCAGCATGATTGGCGATCTGCGCGGCTTCCACTCCGGTAGCTCCCGCTGCCAACGCCAGGGTAAAGGTGGCAATAACCGTATCTCCGGCGCCGGAAACGTCATACACCTCCTGCGCCTTGGTCGGAATAATCGTCATCTTGCCATCACGACTGAACAACGCCATCCCGTCGGCCGCCAGAGAGATCAACAGATAATCGGGATGCCACTGCGCCATGAGGATCGACGCAACCTCGTGAAGTTCATTATCCTGCGCCGGAGCCACCGAGCTGTCGGACTGCATCTTTCCAGCCAGGGCATATGCTTCCAGCCGGTTGGGTTTCATCACGGTAAGATCGCGGACCTGCATCTGGTGCTTGGGATTGGGATCAAGTGCCACGATAATACCGGCCCGGCGCGCCGCGTCAGTAATCGTCTGCACCATCTCCTGGCTCAGCATGCCTTTGGCATAGTCTTCAAAAATGATCGCCGCAATCTCACGCTTATCTATCAATTCCAGAACTTTTTCGGTCATCTCTTTCCGGGTTGCCTCCGCGACAGGCTCAAGATCTTCATAATCGATACGCAGCAGCTGCTGTGAGGCGGCTATCACCCGTTGTTTTTCGGTAGTCTTCCGCTGCTGGTCTCGGCAGATGCCCTGATGCGAGATTTCATATTCATTCAACAAAGAGATGACGGTCTCGCCATTGGCATCACAGCCGATCACCCCAAAGGCATCTGATCTTCCGCCAAGGGTTACAATATTGCGCATGACATTGGCGGCTCCGCCCAGACAGTGGGTCCGTTTTCTGACTTGAACCACCGGAACCGGCGCTTCAGGAGAAATCCTCGAAGCCTTTCCCCACACATAAACATCCAGCATCAGATCCCCGATTACCGCAATGCGTTGACCGGCAAAAGCGTTGACCAGGCCTTTCAGTCGGTTAATGCTCATTTTACTTACTATCCTTCTCGTTTTCTTTCTCCACAACAGGAGTGAGGCCGGCAAACATCTTTTTCAGACACGGGGTTGTGTCTATCTGCACTTCTTCGCTATATTGTTTTCCGGACCGGAAATAGTCACAACTCTCACGGCAATCCAACAGCACGGACTGTATATCACCGATCTGATCAATACTCAATGACTTGGCATTAATACGGATGTATCGCGCCAGATTGTCGACTGCGTCGCATAACATCGCAGCCTCTTTATCCTGCCGCCTGGTTTTCGCGTTAATACCACGGATATCATCGCGAAGCTCATCCAGAAACTTGATCATTTCCTGTAAAGATACTTCCTTGGTCCAGATAGTTTGCGATTTCAACTGTACCGGGAGCCAGAAAATCAACATCAGTTCGCCGCAAAGCGCCAGAATAAAGAGCGCAATGGAAATATAGGTAAGTAAGTCCTTTTTAAAGGGCACAGTTTCCAGTGATTTCTTCAAAATGTCTCTCCGCTAATAGTTAATCTGTTCCACCCGCCTTAACTTATCCTCTGATTTGCGTTTTGCAATATGGAAAAGGAAAAACCACGCTTGAAGCAGCAACAATCCAGAGAAATCGAACAGGACCCGGACAGGGACAACTGATCTTTGTCCAAAGATCGGAAACCAACGCCATATGGCGATTTACGGACTGGGTTTGCGCTCGGGAGCAAGAACGATCCGGAAACCGGTATGAGAGTCGGCATATCCGGGCGAATCGGTCACAACGCGTGAGCTGTTGCGCATATATACCGGGGTATCCTTCCAGGATCCGCCGCGAAGCACATACGCCGGTTTCTGGCTGCTGTCGGCATCATTTTCAACATAGAAATTGTAGGTCCACTCAGCCACATTGCCATGCATATCATGCAACCCCCAGCGATTGGCATTTTTGGCCCCAACATTGCCAGTCTCGTTCATGCTGTTGCTGACATTGACCGCATATTCGTTGATAAGATTGACGTTATTGCCGAAATTATAGTCGGTAATGGTATTGGCCCGGCAACAGTATTCCCACTCTCTTTCATCCGGCAGCCGGTATTCATAACCGGGAATCAGCCGACCGGCGGTCTTTTCCAGGTCGGTCAGGCGCTTACAGAACTCAACTGCGGCGTTCCAGGAAACCCGTTCTACCGGTCGTTTGCGGTTGGCCCCGTACACACTGGGATTACTGAGCATTATTTCCTCAAACACCTCTTGCGTAATCTCATATTTTGCCATCCAGAACCCATAGGGAATATTCTGCCTTTCCGCTCGTTTTTCGTATATCCCCATGTTTTTTGCCTCTTCCGAATAACCCATATCAAAGCTCCCCGGGTCTATCGGCAGAAGTTCGATCTGGAGTTTGGGAATAATGAAAGGAAATCCCGTTTCCGGCCGCTCCAGACCCTTGCGGTAAATATAGTGTTTGACCGCCATGTTCTCGTTGGCGTTCAATGTCAACGCAAGGTTGAAGCGGCCAGGAGAAAGCTTCAGCTTCTGTCTGATGCTCTGATACCCGGCCTTGTATATTTCCAGATCATAATCACCGGGCGCAAGAATATATTTAAATCCCCCGGCGGGAATCGAAGACACTTTCTTGACCGCCCCCCCGTTCTGGGAGACTTCCAATCCAGCCCCCTCCGGAGCAACGGTAATTTCCAACACCGACAACCTGGAAGATACATCCACCCCCGACTCCGTTATCGCGCGGTTCAACATTTCCATCTGTTCGGCATGGCTGCCTGGCGAATATATCCAATTAATAATAAGGTATATCATGACGCCACAGAAGATCAGCATCCCGGAGTATATCGACAACGGCAGAAAATGGGCATTAACCGTTTTCCCCTGTATCACGGCCTGCTGCAAATGTCCGATCGAAAGATAACGCTGCTCCGGATCCTTCCTGGTACATTTCAAGATGACCTCGTTCCAGTAGTCATTTCCTGCCGTACTGTCGAGAGGGATATAGTTGTCCGGATCCATCCGTCTTCCGGTAAGCATAAAATAGAGTATCAATCCCAGAGAATATATGTTGCTCCTCTCGTCGGGTTCGCCGCCGTTCCATTGTTCCGGACTCATAAATGAAAAAGTCTCGATTATGCTGCGGATGCGTGCATCCGGAATATCATCAAGATATATCGGAACGCTTTTCGCCGAATCCTCGCGCACCGTTGAAATCAGGCGCTGTCGCGAATGCCCTTCCTTTTTTCCGATGATGCTGAACGATGTCATGTCGATTTCCGAAGTATTTTCCGTATCCGGTGCTGCAATCGAATGCTCCGCCTGCAGCCGCGGCGGAACCCCCAGCCGGGTCAATGTAGTATTGTCATAACCAGCCGCCGTCAATAACTTCCTCAGAAACGTCTCGGGGACAAAGGATTGTTTGGCAAAGTCGGAAATCCGCACCAGATGCGAAGAATCAAAGAGGATGTTGGATGGCTTAAGACTGAGATGAACGATACTTTTTTTCTGGTTGGTTACCGCATGGTTAAGCCCACCACATATTTGCAGAAAGACATTCTTTGCCTGAAACTCATGCATCTTCCCTTGGACGCAAATACGGTCATACAGTGTCTTGGGCTTACCACCGGCCGCCGCCACATAGGTATATACGCAGAAAAAATCATCCTCGAAAAAACCGGCCTTATGGACGCCTACGATGTTCGGATGAATATAATCACAGATGAGGTGCTTGTTCCCTTCAAACAGATTGGGATATTCTTCCTCATCGGTGAATGCGTGAAGCAGACGCTTGAGCACATAGCGTTTTCCCGTCACCAAACTGCGAACCAGATACGCATCGTCAATAGCGGACTGGCCCAGCAATCGAATAACTTCGTAGACCTCGCCTATCCGTTGCCCTTTTTGAAAAATGTTGCCTTTGCCGCTGTTGTCCTGCTTTTCCATTTGTCCGAGCTTGGTTGATCGTCAATAATACTCAATGCGACAGCGGCATACCCTATGCCGCCGCCCAGACACACCCGACTATGTTAAGTAATCGGCCGCAAACGCAGAAAATTTATACCTTGACCGCGCCAATAAGCTCGGAAACCTGTTTAATTCCGAACTCATCCATATATTCACGAATTCCGGCTATTACTTTGATAGGCGCCATCGGATCGATGAAAATCGCCGTTCCCACCGCAACTGCACTGGCTCCGGCCAGCATGAACTCGACCGCATCTTCGCCGGTCATGATTCCACCCATGCCGATAATCGGAATTTTCACGGCCTTATAGACTTGATAAACCATCCGGACAGCCACCGGCTTGATCGCCGGACCACTCAGTCCGCCGGTAACATTGGCAATCTTCGGGCGTCTGGTCCGCACATCGATCGCCATCCCGGTAATCGTATTGATTAACGAGACCATGTCGCTGCCACAGGCTTCCGCCGCCCGGGCAAAATCAGCGATGGAGGTCACATTTGGGCTGAGTTTGGTGATAATCGGCAGCGACGTCGCGCCGCGAACGGCTGAAATCACCTGCGAAGCCAGATTGATGTCGGTACCGAAAGCCACGCCGCCTTCCTTTACATTCGGGCAGGAAATATTGATCTCCAGCGCAGCTATCCCCTCGCGGTCAGCATCCAACGCCGCCGCCACCTCACGGTATTCCTCAACGGTCTTTCCCCAGATGTTGACAATTACCGTGGCTCCGCTACGCCGTAAAAAAGGCATATATTCTTCGCCATGCAGAAACTTCTCCACCCCCGGCCCCTGCAGGCCGATCGCGTTAAGCATCCCGCTGGACACTTCCGCCACACGCGGGGTCGGATTGCCATGGCTGGGCTCCATGCGGATCCCCTTGAC
The DNA here is from genome assembly GCA_003246475.1 of Lentisphaerota bacterium. GTDB lineage: Bacteria > Verrucomicrobiota > Lentisphaeria > Victivallales > SZUA-371 > SZUA-371. Next base: position 5,752 of record QKAL01000222.1, on the reverse strand, counting down.
CACCACCGCACCCAGCTGGTCCAATGGGAAAAAGTCTGCATACTCCACTCCATATCCGAATGTACCGCTGGCCGTCATCACCGGATTCTTCAACTGGATTTTTCCCAGATCAATCGATAGGTCCGTCATATTAATTCTCCTCCGGGTAATACACCTTGTGCGCCTGAAAAACTGGTCCCTCCTTGCAGGTCCGGGCATAGCGCCAGCCATCGGCATTGCTCTCGTCCTTAACTTTCACCACACAGGCAAAACATGCCCCCACGCCACAACACATCAGATGGTCCAGGCTCAACTCCCCATCCATCCCTCCACGGGTCAGCATCTTCCCCAGAGCCATCAGCATGCCGAAAGGACCGCAGCCGTAAAAACGCATTTTCCGCTTCGGATTTTCCCGCATCACATCCGCGACCAGTTCCGTCACCAAACCATGATGTCCAACCGATCCGTCATTAGTCGCAATCCGCACCTCGAATCCCGCCGACTTGAATTCTTCGGTCAGGATCAGGTCATCCGACGAACGCGCGCCCAGCAACAGAATGCCTTTTGCTGGACTACGCTGCGCCAGAAGATATGTCGCGGCCGATCCGTATCCACCCGCCACAATCACCGGCAATTCATCGTCATCACCGATTGTGAAAGGGTTTCCCAGCGGCCCCATCAGGTCACACACGGTACCCGGCGGCAGCTCGGCCAATATTTCCGTTCCCGATCCGACCACCTTGTAAACCACCGTCAACATCCCGTCGGGCGTGACATTACAAATACTGAACGGGCGACGCAGAATGCGGTCGCGAAGATTGGCGATTTTCACATGAACAAACTGCCCCGGCTGCGTCTTTGCGGCAATATCCGGGACATAGAACACCACTTTCCGGTAGCTGTCCTTCAATATCTCATTACTTATTATCTCACCATGTTGCGGCATGATTTTCCTCTTGAATTGACCGATTTATCATATAATCTCGTATGGGAGAAAACAAAACGTCCCTGTTGGTGATGATCCGTGCTCCGGTTTTCTCCTGACTATTTTAACAATATAATGGCGGCACATTCCGCTTTCAAGAAAGAAACCAGGATTTCAACAGAGCAGAGGACAGCAACGACAGTCAAATCATTCTTTTTCCGGAGTCACTCCGGGCACTGCACCATTGCCATATAACACTGGAGTATTCAACCCGGCTTTCAGGCGGGGCAGGAAAAACCCTATGCCCACCAGAGCCAGCAGCAGCAACAGCACTGCGGCAAATCGCAAAATCAAATTGACGGGGAACGACGACACAACCTTTGCTTTCGATTCAACCCGCGCATTCCCCGGAGAAGAGGATACCGCCTTTATTGCCGTTGAAATAGCGGATTTTTCCGCAAGATCAGTAACGGCGGGGACCTCTGGGCTGGACGGCGGACGATTAATTGTGATATTCACCGGCGTATGGAGCTTGTCCACCGCGGGCCCAGCCATCATCGCCGCGGTTTTGTCGGGCATAACCGCCTCCTCGCGCGGCTTGCTCTTGAATACGACATCCGACAACCCCGGTCCGATCATCGGATCCTTTCCTCCCAGAACCAGGTCAACATCCTTTACCACCTGCCGCCAGCTGCCCTGCCGCTGTTTCTGATCCTTATTCATCATCTTGTCGATCAGCTTGCAGACATGGTCGGACAGCTTTTCATAATGTTCTTTCGGCGAAACCAGCGGATCAGTGATGTGCCGCGTCATTATCGTCAGCGAAGAATCACCCTCGAACGGGAATTTCCCGGCCACCATATGGTACAGTGTTGCTCCCAGCGAATAAATATCGGAATGGAAATCAACATCTTTGTCTCCCCGTGCCTGCTCCGGACTGATGTAGTACGGGGTACCGACGACAGTCCCACTGATGGTGTAAGCGTTGTCTTCGATCAAGCTTTTGGAGATACCCATATCCATCAACATTGCCCGGTTCTTCTTATCCAGCATGATATTCGATGGCTTGATGTCGCGGTGGAGGATTTTAAACTCGGACCAGGCATAGTCCAGCGCGCAGGCAATATCCCGGACGATCCGTAAAGCGTCGCGTTCCGGAATGATCCGGTCGATCTTCATCCGGTCGCCCAGTTCCATGCCATCCACATATTGTGAGGCTAAATAATACAACCCCTGGACGTGTCCGGCGTCAAACGCGGTAATAATGTTGGGATGGTGCAACTTGCCGGCAATTTTGATTTCGTGTTCAAAACGCCGAATGAAATTTGCGTCACTGACCAGTTTGGGCGAGAGAATCTTCAGCGCCACATCGCGCTGCATCGTCAGCTGATTGGCCAGCCATACTTCGCCCATGCCGCCTTCGCCGAGCTTCCGCTTCAAAACAAATCCCGCCAGCTCCATTCCCGCCTCAGTCTCAGGACAAGGAACGATGAAACGAGCGCCGCAATGTTCGCACGAAGACTCCGCCCCAATCAATGAAAGATCAACCCTGATTTCGGCGTCGCAACCGGGGCAATTTAAAATTAATGCGCTGTTTTCATCCATGCCGGCAAATCTGTAATTTCATTTTCCTGTTCCAAAAAGCTTAACACGGGCGGAGCCCACTCCGCCGGAGTCCTTTTAGATAGTTTAATACAAATCAGGGAGAATTTCCACATCCGCAAATGTTTTTTTAGATAAATGACCTGAACAATGGTCAGATTCTACTGCCCTGCATGTAACAGAATTTCATTTTCGACTGATAATTCAGGGTCTCTTTCCCAGCCTTCAACAATCTGGCAATCTCCACAACCCGAAGAACCGTGTTTACCCCCATCTCCAGACCATCCTTGTCGGTCAGAACATGATTACGGTTGGAGGCCCAGCCGATCCCCCCGAACAACGACGCCTTACCACCCCCGCCAACCGGCAGACAACCGTGCCGGATAAAGGGCAGCCAGGCCTGTATAATCGCCGGCTCACATCCCCCGGCACGCCTCCGGCTTACCGAAAGAACACCGACCGGTTTGTTTGCCAAGCGGAAATCCTGATTTCTCAGCACCCGGGTACGCATCATGAATTTGGCGAAGTGATCGGAAACCATTCCCATGCGAACCGGCGAAGAAACCACAATGCCATCCGCTTCGATCATCATCTCAAAAATGTCTTTGGCTTCGTCATGGATCATGCAGTCTATATATTCACCGGTCACTGCCGTCTTGCCGCAGGCCCCGCAGCCATGACAATGCTCAATGTGGTAGTCCCGCAGATCGATCATGTTACAGTCCAACTCCGGCCCATAAAGCTCTGCGGCCCGAGCCAGAGAGTATTCCAGCATCGCCTTGCTGTTGCTGTTAGACCGCGGCGAACAACCTATCCCCAGAATTTGTAACGCCATTCCCCTGTCCTCCTCGTAAAAATTAGTAATAATATCCCTACATACTGACAGAATATTTACACACCCTTATGAATATTCACAAAAATGTCATAGAAGACCCTTAGCCGGTGGCTGCATCAAAACAACAACGCCATCGCTTTTTCTATTATATCGTACCCAAAAAATAAGTCAATATGCGAAAAGCAGATATGGATATTTTTTTATCAATAATATGAGACCAGCAAGAAGAATAAAACTTTTAATATATGAAATTATTGCAACCACGGCAATCTTTACTAGCTAAGATTTTCCAGCCGCGTGTGCAGGTTTTCCCTTTCCGGGCGGGTATATCCACCGCGCAACAACTCCTCCCGCAGAAACGCTACAACCTCTTCACCACGGTTCATCGCCAGAAGCGCATCCATAAAAACATTGACGATCTCCGCATCACCGGGCCTTGCCTTATCACGATCCCGCAGATAGCTGAGAGAGATTTTTTCCGCGAGGTCATAATTCCGGAAAGTATCAAGGTATAGCTGTCCCAACAGAAATATCGTCCGCTGGTGATCCGGATGTTGCTGGATAATATCCAGCAGCTCCTTTTCTGCCGCCCGATATTCGTGCAGCTTGATCAACCCTTCGGCATGCGAAGTCGAGACCGGCGGACGATCCAGAAATTTTCTCGGAAATAAAAAGACGTCAGCAAATTTCTTACCGGCAAGATCCCCAATGGTATGCCCCAAAATAGTCCCGGCTATCGCCCCGATACCAGCCAACATCATAACCGCCGGCAAAGCCACGCCGTAAGCCCCCATCAAGCTGGTGCTTGATGGCCCCCCATTCACATTGTGGAGAAAATCGCGGACCCCGTATATGCACAACCCGATCCCGACGGCAATACCGATCATATGGGCATAATATCTTTTCAGAAAAAAAATCATTTCGTCAAGGCCTCCAACCGCGACCGCAACGTACTGACTTCCCCGGGCAAATAGCCCGGCCGTTTCATTTCATTCTCAATACAGGTCATCGCCTGGGACTTCTTATTCAGCCCCAAACAGGCGTCGATATGCAGATTCACCACTTGAATGTCTCCGGGAACCACTTTTTTCCGGCGCAGCATGTAATTGCCGGTCACCGTTTCCGCCGCCTCATTATTGCGCAGGTTATCCAGATAAAGCTGGCCCAGCATTACTACCGCATCGCGCAAATGCGGTTTTCTGCCGAGGATTTCCAGCAATTGCTGTTCCGCCTCCGCATACTGCCGCTGCAGGATCAACCCTTCGATCGGAGAAAGCATCTCAGGTTTTTCCCGCAAGTACACCTTGGGCGCAATGAACCATTCGCTGATGCGACGGCCCATGAATCCGCCGGAAAACTGCGACATCTTGAATCCCGCGAAAATGCCGAAAAAAAACAACCCCAGAATGGCAAAGCCGATCTTATCCACTGACGTTTTGGCGTTGACGAATAAATAAGCCAATATCAGGCCGACAATAAGAGCAAAAAGATATGATTTTATCTTCATGGCAATGTTTTTCTTTCGAGAATATTTGTCATTTGGGAAATCGCATATACTTTAATTATAAATGACGACAATGCAAAATGAAATAGTATTTATTATAACCCGGAGATAAATATGAGCAAGGTGCGCAAGGCCTCGATCAAACGCAAAACCAAGGAAACCGATATCGCCGTCAGCCTCCAGCTTGACGGAACCGGTATATACCAGATCAGTACCGGCATCCCCTTCCTCAACCACATGCTCGAGCTCTTTGCGAAACACGGCTTCCTCGACCTCACGATTGAGGCCCGGGGAGATCTCGACATCGACTGCCACCACACCATGGAAGACCTCGGCCTCGCACTTGGGCAGGCCATCAACGACGCCCTTGGCGATAAAGCCGGCATCCGCCGCTACGGCTCCTGTATCCTGCCGATGGACGAATCCCTTGCGCTGGTCGCCCTCGACCTGTCCGGCCGCCCCTATCTGGTCTATGACCTGGTTCCTCCCGCCGACCGGATCAAGGACATGGACACCGCTTTGTTCCGCGAGTTTTTCCAGGCGCTGGCAGTTAAAGCCGGAATGAATTTGCATATCAAGATGCTCGCCTCCGGAGAAGTGCATCATGTCTTCGAAGCAGTTTTCAAGGCATTGGCCAAAGCACTGGATCAAGCCGTAAGCATCGATGCTCGTGTCCAAGGGGTTCTGTCCACCAAAGGAATTCTCTAAACAAGTGCCTTTCGGTGTTGCGCTTACACAAGTTACGGGCAGATGACGGTAAATTGCCCGTCATTATTTAAATATAGTTTTTCACATTATAAATTTTTAAGGGAAAAATAAATTGAAACGATTTTACATGCTTATCGCCGCCGGAATTGCCGCGGTCGTGTTGTCGGGATGCATGCAGGTAGATTATGTCGGACAGCAT
>QKAL01000249.1 GCA_003246475.1 Lentisphaerota bacterium | reverse complement strand
CGTGACTGGCTGATGCGACGCTGTCCGGCTCATAAGACCGATACCGCCTTATTAACCAAGCAGATGGATTTTCAGGAATGGTTCGACGCCAATCGCGACGACCGCTCCTGGATCACGTCGGAAATACCACCGAATGACTGGTCAGCCGAGTGCGCGAGAGGTTTATTAGGAACTTCCGCCCCGTTCGGACAGCCCCCGTATAACGATGTCGAACCGCGCGGTATTCCCATGCTGAACGAGGAGGTGACCGCACCGAAAAATATTTTGTGTCACGGCTTCGGAGAATGCCGGGAAGATTATCGGGACTGCCGGAATGTTGCCTGGCACTTTATCGACTATGAATACCCGACGGTAAAAGAATGGCTTCCGGGCAGCGAGATCGCCTTTGAACGGTCCAATGAAAAAATGACTCTTTCTGTGGAACCCACAGGACAGGAAAAATTCCATGCAGTAACCATTGATCTGGGCAAAAATATTCCCGGTTCGCTGATTCTCGAAATTGAAGGCGCCGACGGTTCGGAAATTATTGACATACATTATCATCAACTGCTGAATAACGGTTTCCCTGAGTTTATTGCACCGGGAGAAGGCAGCCTGATATCGCTTGCCGGACGCCTGATTCCTTGTGCAGGTCACTGCCAGCATGATTTTAACCATATCTACGGTATCAGGCAATTTACTCTGGTAATCCGTAATTCCGAAAGACCGCTGAACATCAAATGCTCATGGCGCAAAGCGCTTTATCCGTTTACGATGCAGGGCGGGTTCCACTGCTCTGATGATACGTTGAATGATATTTATGCAATTTCACGCCATACCCAGCAGATTTGTTCGCTCGACGCCTATGTGGATACCCCGTGGCGGGAACAGGCCCAATGGTGGGGTGACGCGCGGGTGCAGATCAAAAATACCGTTTATCTTGATGGCGACATGCAGTTGGCGGAACGCGGCATCCGTTCAATTTCCGGACAGGACGCGCCACACGGGCTGACTTACGGGCATGCCCCGACCTGTAGCGGCGGATGTATCCTCCCGGACTTCTCCCTGACCTGGATACTGACCATCTGGGATGTCTATTGGCAGACCGGCAAACTTGATTCGTTTTATGAACAGCATGACAGGATCAAAGCCATTCTGAACTATTTTGAATTGCCCGAAGCCAGAGCCGACAACGGCCTGTTGACTTATGATCGTCGTTTTTGGCTGTTTGAGGACTGGGGAACGCTGCCGAAAGAGCACATTCCTACTTTCCTGAACCTCTGGCATATCTATGCTCTGGAGCATTATGCAAAACTGCTGGATGCCGCCAATATGCAGCAGGAAGCGGAAACGATAAAAGCGGATGTCTCCTTCCGTCGCGAACTAGTCATAAAGCATCTTTTTGATAAAGAATCCGGATTGTTTGACGCTGCATTGAATGACGCTGGAGAAGTTGTCGCGGAACCGTCAGTACACGATCAGGTCCTGGCGGTGATGCTCAACCTTGTGCCGGAATGTAAGGAAAACATGATGGAAAAACGACTGTTGCCGTGCCTGAAAAATGATCTTGATCTGACCTGCGCCGTTCCGTCGGCATTCTGGTCCACATATCTTATCGAGTGCATGACGGAACAGGGATATATCAGTGAAGTAATCAAATATATCCGGCGGAAGTGGTCGCCGATGATCGCTTCCGGCAGTACCTGGGAAGTCTTTGATCTAAGTGGTTATCCCGGCTGGTCATATACCCATGCCTGGAGCGCCCATCCATCAAGTCATCTGGTGAATGCTCTCGTCGGTATTACCCAGGTGGCTTCGGCCTGGAAAGAAGCGGACTGGAAACCTGACTTCAATACCGGATGCGACTCGGCGGAAACCCTAGTTCCGACTCCGCAGGGAAATCTATGTGCAAAATGGACAAAAACAGGCAATGATTTCACGGGTGAAATAGATATTCCCGCCGGAATGACGGTGAATATATATGACTCCGGCAGGAAAACTGAATCGTTGACCTCCGGCAGCCATAAGATCAGCTGGAAATGTCGGGAAGCAGAATTGCAGTTATCGTAAAATTACGCTGTCGATTTCCAAGGAAACCGACAGCGATTTGATTATTTTGGAGGCTCTTCAGCCAACTTTTTTACCGCCTGGGTTGCCAGCCTGACCTGTCCGATCGCGCAGGGACCGCCAACGCAGCCGCCTTCGCAAGCCATGACTTCCAGGAAATTACCCGGCAGTTTGCCCTGCGCGTAAAGCTTAAGCTGTTTTACCGCTTTTTTATCGAGTCCGTTAATGAAATTTCCCTTGAGTTCAGGAATATCCATTTCCGGGTGAAGTTTCTTCATCTCTTCGAGAATCGCCGCGCTTACTCCGCAACTGGTGGCGAATCCGCGTGCATAACCTTTCACATCATGTTCCAGCTTAATTGCCGGTTCGCCCGCCACATCGATCTCGTAAGCGGCAAACATTGCGCCAAGCTCTTCGAATGTCATAACATAATCGGTATTATTGTCTTCGGAAGCTTCCTTGCGTTTCGCTACGCACGGACCGATAAACACGGTTATGGCATTCGGAGTTTCCTGTTTCACGGTCTCCGCAGTATACTGCATCGGGGTTTTCGCGCCGGACACAAACGGCAGCATCTCCGGGACATGTCGTTTCACGGTCTCAACATAGGCTGGACAGCATGAGGTTGTCATTAGTGTTCCGTCGTCATTCATGCGGTCAATAAAATCTTTCACTTCGTGCTCGGTCGTCATTTCCGCTCCGAGAGCCACTTCCACCATTTTGGCGAATCCGGCTTTTTTCAGGGCGGAGGCAATCTGTCCGAGGCTACCGGCAAACTGTCCGACAATCGCCGGAGCCACCATCGCCACAACATCTTTTCCCGCCTTGATCGCATTCAATATGTCAATGATCTGTGAACGCTCAAGGATTGCACCGAACGGACACGCGGTCATGCATTTTCCGCAACTGGTGCAAGCTTCGAAATCGATATACTGACGGTCTGTCTTTTCATCACGACGGATCGCGTTTACCGGACACGCTTCTTCGCACGGAACCGGTACGCGGATAATTGCGTGGAACGGACACACCTGGGTACACTTTCCGCAGTCGATACATAGATTGTAGTCGATCCGCGCCTGTCCGTCGATTACTTTGATGGCATTCTTGGGGCAGTTGAAAGTACACGGACGGGCAAAGCAGCCGCGGCAGGCGTTGGTAACCAGATAGCGGCTGGTAATACAATGACTGCAGGCCACGTCGAGTACACTGAGGATATCGCTGTCGGGCTTTTCGCGTTTTTCCGCGTCATCGTAATATTCACTGAGAGGTTTTGATTCATCAGTTTCGGTTTCCACCCCGATTCCAAGCATCGCCATCAGCCGATACTTCAACACCGCGCGATCCTTGTATATACAGCAACGGGAAGATTCATCATTTTTCGGACGCATCTGATAGGGGATACGGTCAATTGTTTCACGCAGAGTACCTTTGCGATACTCCTTGATCAATTTTATCAGCAGTCCGCGCCTAACTTTATTTGCGTCGTTTGCTGTAGCCATCTTTAAATTCTCCTGGTTTTTTTATATTAGTGAAGAGTTGAAAATTAAGAGTTTTGGAAAAGGGAGGTATCCCTTCTAATCCCTCTTTTTTTAGAGGGAATGGGAGAAAATTTTCCCATTATAAACTCTTCAGTCCTCACTCTTTACTCTTAATTTTCTTAAAGTTTCTCTCTGATCTTATCGACAATCGCATTAACAGTGGCATTGGACAGAGGTTCACCGTCTACCGTAACAAACGGCGCTTCGCCATAATTTTCATCGCGGCACAGTCCCAGACAGGCGGCACCCGAAATCTCAACTTTATCCTTCAGGTCATCCGGCAGGAACTTTTCGAGATCCTGGAGCTCCGAAGCTCCCATTACAAAACAGGTGGTTCCTACACAGATTTTAACATGTACCTTGCTCATGGTGATCCGATTCTCCTCAAATATATTCAATGGTTGTTTTCTTACGATATTTTTTCTCAAGAAAATGCACGAGTTTCTTAATGATGTTGCGACGTATTTCCAGATCCACAGGCAGGCTGGGGTCCTGGTGCGCCTCATTCACTTTGGTTCCCACGATAAATTCTATTATATCACTTTCAATCAACAGATTCAACATAGTTCGTATTGCTGGAGCCATTTCTGTTGCCGGGACATCGTTTTCCAGGCATCTTGCGGCCTCGGTCAGCGTCAGAATTCCTTCCGTCACCAGATCGACTCCTTCTATATCGGAGGTCGGAGGCAACCCCTTGTTTTTCATAAACAGGTTGGTTTTAATCTCACGCCCCAGCTCACGACTGATGATTTGCGCCGTAGTTCCGCCGCAAATAATCGTCTTACCGGTAAAATCCACCAGCTTGGCGGCAAAATCATGGTCATGCATTTCCTTGAACGGCGGTCCGGTCAAAAGCCGCAGCCGACGCGGCTTGCGGAAATAGATCACACCGCAGGTAATATCATCAATGCACCGGTTTCCCGGATTGATGCTCCGGGCACGGCTGACGATTGCCCGGGATAAGTCGCGGGAAGACATCTCAGGATGATTATGCAAACATTCCTGGATGAACTCCAGACAGCCCTCGCGACGCCATCCGAATTTATATGGACGGTGTCCGAGACCGGCCTGGCTTACGCCGTCGGTAAAGAACACAATCCGGTCTTCCGGCTTTACCCGCAAATCGGTTACCACCAGTTTTCGGTCGGGCCAGTTTGAAGACGCAAGTACAGTGTTTTCATGAGCGATATCCCTGCCGTTTCGGATATGGATAAAATGCGGATTATCCATTTCTATAATCCGTACCCGGTTCTGGTGGATCACATCCACCACCGTAAACGTGGCGTAGCTGATTTTGCGTTCGTCACACACCGGAAGGGAGTCCATAATGATCTCGGAAGACTTGACGATTTCCATATTCTTGGACACAAAGTTCATTGCCATGGAAGTCGTCATATGTGCCAGTAGACTGGCCTTGATTCCACTGCCGAGACCATCAGACAACACGGTAATAAGACGTTCTTCGTCTTCTAATTCAACGGTCTTGTAATCATCGCCGCAGGCTTCTTCGCCGTTCTTTACGTTCTGGCAGTATTCTATTTCTATAAATGTATTATTGTCATTCATCTCTGTTATCTTTCTCTATTCTCCTCTGTAAAGGAGTATCCGGGGTATCAAAACCGGAAGCGACCTCACGCAGCAGACTTTCAGTTTCAGCCATATGTTCACCCAGGTAATTGGCGATCTTCTGAACCGTCATTACGTTATTGCGGATAACCGCTTTGGCCTTGTTCGCAATTTGTTCACGATGGATTTCGGTCACGGTCACATCCTGAATAATAGCGCCCACAATTTGATGGGGCTCAACGGTGAAAATACTGATATTGAATATTTTGTCGTCATGTACATAGTTATTCCGGATTACATCCTTTCCGGTTTCAAGTGAAACTTCCATCAGATCATCGAATTTGATAATTTTCCTGAGGTCCGCTCCCTGCAATCCCGGTCTGGCGGCAAACGCCAGTTCGCTGCTTTCATCGAACATTCCGGCAAAATGCACATTGCATTCAATAATCTTCATATGTTTATCGGAAATCACCACCCCGGCAGGAATATATTTGATCAGGGCATTACTCTTGTTTTGCGCCATTTTACGCAGATGAGACAGGCACATGGAGTGCTCCGCCTTTCCCGCGACTACCGCCTTGGCGAATCCGCGACAAGTCTGATAGCCACAGCCTCCGCAATTCAATTCGTCAGCTTTTGAGTATTTACCGATCTTTGCCAGTTCGGCAATGATCTGCCGTTCATCAACCTCAGTTCGCTTGATGAATTCAGGTTCAATCTTGCCGTTAACGTCAATATCGTATTCACGTCGGTTCGGGAGCAGGTCACGGCAGGATGCAGCGATACCCATAATGTCAGCAATCCGGCTGCACTGACCCGGCATTCCCGGACCGTTGATACAGCCGCCTTCGCACGCCAGACATTCTACAAACAGTTTTACTCCGCTGTTCTCCGGGACCTCTCCGGACAGAGTACGTTCAATATTATGCAACCCGGACAGCGCCAGGTAATGAATTCGGGTATTATCAGACGCGGTGCGGATCGTGTCAAGCATTCCGCCTTCCAGGGCATAGAGCTTACCTTCTTCGGCGCTTTCCGGCTCAAAATAACCGGAGTCCTGCATTGTGTTCAGATCAATGCCTTCTGCTTTTAGCCAGCCGGAAAGATTGTTAAAAGTCAAAGCCAGCGTCATAAGTTCCGGCATTTCCTCTGCTTCCTGCTTTTTCGCGGCACACGGACCAAAAAAGACCACCACTGCATCATCGCCGAAATATTCTTTGAGCATGCGACTGTGGGTCAGCGCCGGTGACAGAAATTCAGTGATCCGTTTTGTCTGTTCAGGGATATATTTTTTTATATATTCGACTGCAGCTGGGCAAGCGGAAGAAATGTAAAGTCCATCAGGAGCCTTTTCCAGAAAACGCGCGGTGGCGGCACTGACCGCCTGTGCTCCCAGCGCAACCTCGCTGACGGCATGGAATCCAACCTTTTTCAACGCGTTAATAAGCTGTCCGGCCTGAACATCTTTAAAAGCGCTCCGCCATGACGGCGCCAGCGCGGCAATAACTTTCTTTTTATCTTTTAGAATGAATTTCGCTCTGGATACATCGTTCCTGATATGTTTCGCTCCGGCAGGACAGATCTTGACGCATTCGCCGCAAGCCACGCACAGTTCGGGTATTACGCTGGCGCTGCCGTCCTTGATCCTGATGGCTTTGGACGGACAGTGTCGAATGCATTTATAGCAATCGTGACACTC
>QKAL01000190.1 GCA_003246475.1 Lentisphaerota bacterium | reverse complement strand
ACGGTCGATAAATTTCATCCCGACCGTGAACGTGCCGAGGCGAGGGCGAAGAATAAAGACAAGGACATGAAGAAATATGCCGAATATATGCGCAATCAGGTCAGGGAGCTTCTGACTCAATTCGGCAAGATCGATATCCTCTGGTTCGACTTCTCCTATCCCGGTGAGGATGGCAAAGGACACGACGACTGGGAATCGGAAAAACTGGTGAAGATGATCCGTGAGCTCCAGCCGGACGTCATCATCGACAACCGTCTTGACCTGCCAGGCTGCGGCGACATCCAGACTCCTGAGCAGTACGTACCGCAGAACGGCATTCGCGATGAAGATGGCAAACTGGTTACCTGGGAAGGCTGCCAGACCTTCTCCGGTTCATGGGGCTACCATCGTGATGAACAGACCTGGAAATCCGTTGAGATGCTGGTTCAGATGCTGATTAACCATGTTTCACGCGGCGGCAACCTGCTGCTGAACGTCGGGCCGACCTCGCGCGGTGTTTTTGACCAGCGTGCGATTGACCGTTTGCAGGGACTGGGAGATTGGATGAAATACCACAGCCGTTCGATCTATGATTGTACGGTTGCGCCGGAAGGGACAGTTGAACCGGAAAACTGCCGCTATACCTATAATCCGGAAACCAATCGGCTGTATCTGCATCTGATGACCTGGCCGGTTAACGAGATCTGTTTGCCGGGAATGGCGGAAAAAGTTAAGTACGCGCAGCTGTTGCATGACGGCAGTGAGATCAAGATCCGCAAGCCTGTTGCCGATCCGCATTCTTACCTGCATGCGGTAGCTGGTGAAGGTGATGTATTCCTGGACATACCGGGAATCCGCCCGTCGGTAGCGGTTCCGGTGATCGAGCTGTTCCTGGACTGATGCCTATTCGATTCCGGCCCGGGCCATAATGCGGAACCGGGCCGGGCCGATTTTCCGGTGTCGGGTGAATTGTTTGGTGAAATAGAAGCGGTTGCAGAAGCCGGTATGTTCGGCTATCTCATCGATGGAGTCATCTGAGTATTGCAGCCGCAAACATGCCTGACGCAGCCGGTATTCGGTTATATACTGCTGCGGTGGGATGCCGGTGTGTTGGGAAAACAGTCGGATGAATGCGTTGGTGTTCATTGCGGCGATATTGGCCAGCCGGTCGTTTGGGATTTTTTCCCGGTAATGCTCTTTAATGTATTTTACGGTTTTTAAAATACGTTTGTCGCTGATCGGAGTTTCCAGTGATTCTGTCGGTACCCGTGCCAGCATCAACGTTGCCAGCGCCAGTGCCGGGAGCCCCATCCTGTCCGATTTTATGGATTTCTTGATTTGTTCAATGATGTCGCGTTCCGGAGAGGTGAAGGGAAACTTGTAAATACCCGGTGCAGGCAGATCATAGGGGCATTGGGCGGTAAAGTGGATGTATAAGTGACGGGATGGCGCTTGCAGAAATGAGTTCATCGCGGTTTCGGGCGCAATGAGAAAGATGCTGTCCGGAGAGAGTTTGATCCTCCGTTCCTGCCAGGTTATTTCCGCGCCGGGGTTATCATTATGGTAGATGCGCCAGAAAGGAGCGGCCATCCGGACATATTCCCAGTATTGCAAAGTAAGATATTCACAGCAAAGCAGATTGATCTCAGGATTGAAAAAACGTCCACTCATGTTTTTCTTGCGTTAACGTAGTTTGATTATTACCACTTTACGATATAGGTAGTTGCGATCCCCTTCTCGGATAAAACTGACTACGCCGACGGGAACGGAATCTCCGTAATTCTTATGCAACAGGGCGCGGGCGATGTCCTGAACGCCGTATATGACCGTATCGCCGATCTGGATCAGCAGGTCGCCGCGTTTGATTTCCGGTTGTGCCGCGTCTGGGGCACTGACGATAACTCCTTCCGAAATAGGATATCCCAATGCTTCGGCCAGTTCCGGGGTAAGGGCTTTGACTCCTAAACCGAGCCGCAGACCGGCGATCATGCTGCCGTCGTTCAGTGTCAGTTTTTCAGCTGTAAACGTGAATTTCCTGCCGTCAATGGCAGCAACGACAAACTTGTCGTTGTCGGTGGCGTTGGCCAGGATATTATAGAGCTGCGGTACGGTTTCATATTTGACGCCGTTGATGGACGCGATATCCGTGCCTGCGCGCAGACCGCTCTTCCATGCCGGACTATCCGGGCGGACCTCCTGAACGAACAGCCGGATGCGGCCATCGGCCAGCCGTTCATTGGCGGGGACAAAGCCCAGGATGACGTTGCCGTATTTTTCGGGAACAAACCAGCGGGCCAGGGTGTTTTCGACCCGTTGCAACGGAATTGCAAACCCGATACCCCGGGCGTCGCGGTGGATCGCTGCGCTGATTCCAATCATTTCTCCGTTTATATTGATGAGCGGGCCGCCGCTGTTGCCGGGATATACGGAGGCATCGGTCTGGAGGATGTCGCCGAAAAGTATTTTCCCCTGATATACGATTTTGCGGCCTACTGCGCTGAGGACGCCGCGGGAGATGGTACTGCCAAGTCCATATGGATTGCCGACTACCACCACAGTCTCTCCCAGTAACAGATCCCCCGGCAGGGCCAGCTTTACAGGCTGGAGCTTTTTATCGGGTTCCAGCCCGATGATTTTTAACAGGGCAATATCGTTGAGTTCGTCGCTGGCGATAGTCCTGGCAAGATAGCGTGAGCCGTCGAACAGGGTTACATTGATCCTGGTGGCGCGGTAGACCACATGGGCGCAGGTTACCACGTACCCGGATGCTTCGATGATACAGCCGCTTCCCAGTGAATAGTCCTTATGGGTTCCTCGTCCGGGGACGCTTCCGTTCCATTGTTCAAGTGGGTCGGTGTTATTGTTATCCGTCTCGGCAACCATCTTTTCCGTACTTAGATTGACTACTGACGGCAGGACTTCCGCCACAGCTTTAACGGTTGGTGTGACTCGTTCCGACTCCGGTTCCGGATTGAGTGCGAATACCGCGGAGGTGAACATTAATAATAAAGAATAACATAATATTTTTTTCATATTTTTTTGTTTTGACTTGATTTTTAGGGTTATCTCATCAATTATTAGAGGGTTGATAAAGTTAGCAACCGAATCGGTAAGATGCAAATGACCGAAGATAATAATTTACGTTTTCACATCAACGGCGCGGAAGCGGTGGCGGTATATGAGTCACGGCTGCAACACGTGTGGAACAATGTGGATACGGCGCGGGAATATCCCGTGACTCCGTTGCGGCGGGTCCGGATTGAATCGCCCGGCACATGGAATACCGCAGCCGGACCGGATTTTCTCAACTGCCGCCTCCGCATTGACGGCAAGGTACAAACCGGAGCGGTTGAGATCCACTATCGGGCGTCCGATTGGTTTCGCCATCATCACCACCTTGACCGCCGATATGACCAGGTGATTTTGCATCTGGTCGAAATCGATGATGTCGAGCCGGTCGCTTCAGCTTCTCTGCCGCCGGTTTTACTGTTCAAAGACTTGAAAGTGGCCGGTAATAATACACGGATCTACCGCAAGGGTAAATGCGAGGCATTTTTTTCCCGTTTGAGCAACGAGAGGGTACAAGGTATCCTTGTTTCCGCCGGCTTGCACCGCTTTCGCCGCAAGGCGGACCAGCTTTCGGCGGATATCCTGAATCACGGCGCGGACTATGTTGCCTTGAAAATGATCTTCAGGGCATTGGGTTACAAGCAGAACCATGACAATTTCATGGAATTGTTCAACCGTTTCATGGAATACCCCTCAGAGTTGCGGCAAAGTAATGGCGAGGCTATTCTCTGGGGAGAATCTGGCCTGTTGCCTCGGCCGGACGCACCCGATACCATTGCGGAACTTAAGCCCTTTGTAAGTGATCTCTGGCGGCAGTGGGGCTTGTTGCGGATCTCCGCCCGGCCGCCGATTGACTGGATCCGTTGCGGTATCCGCCCCTACAACAGCCCGGAACGGCGATTGGCAGCGCTGGTTCGGCTATGCGCCAAGGTGGGTAATGCCCCGGCGACCGGCTTTCTTAGCCATTGCCGTCCTGAAGGTGATTTTTCTGAGGTCGCAAACCAACTCGTCGCGCAACTGACCTGTTCCGATCCGCTTTGGGATTGCCACACCTCCTTTACGGCTTCAGGATTGGACAAAGGAGTGGCAGTACTTGGTTTCCAGCAGGCATTGGAGATCGCGGTCAACGTTATTCTGCCGGTATTGCATATATATGGCCGGATTTCCCAGGACGGGCAGGGGATTGCCGACGCGGCGGCGCAGGTCTGGCTGCAATTGCCGCCTACTCAGGATAACCGGATTGTGCGGGAGACCGCCCAGACCTGGTTTCAGGGGCGTAATTCCCGAGAAATTCTGGCTTCCGCCGCGGCTAGGCAGGGGATTCTGCATCTGCATCAGGAATACTGCCACAAGTGCCAGTCCGACTGTGACTCCTGTCTGTTCTATAATTCGCTGTAGCTTGCCGCGCCTGGAATTTCGCCTTTGCGCAGTTGATGGATCGGCAGATAGATGGAAAAAACGCTGCCTTCTCCGACTCTGCTTTTTACATCAACACTGCCTTTGTGCAACTGAACGACATGTTTGACGATTGACAATCCCAGCCCGGTTCCGCCTAGTTTGCGGCTTCGTGCTTTGTCCACACGGTAAAAACGTTCAAACAGGCGGGGCAGATGTTTTTCCGGGATACCGATGCCGAAGTCACGGACCGAGAAACAGATCTGGCTGCCCGGAGTGATTTTTTCGGCTGAAATCTCGATCCGGCTGCCTTCGTCGCTGTATTTGATGGCATTGTCGATCAGGTTGATGATAGTCTGTTCGATCAGTTGACGGTCGCATTCCAGTTTGCCGTCGAAAACGTTGACCGGTATCAGGCTGACATTTTTCTGTGCCGCTTTGACTTTACAAAGACTGATGGAGGTATTGATGATATCGGCGGCGGCTACCGGTTCATAGATAAAGTCCTCGCGTGCTCCGTCGCGTTCCAGTGAGGCGAGGCAGAGGATGTCTTCGTTTAATGCATTGAGCCGATCGCAGTGGCGGATTATCATATCCATCAGCCGACCGGCAAACGCCGGATCGTTGTTTAATGCGTCCTGCAGTGTCTCCACCGCGCCGCGGATGGCGGTGAGTGGGGTACGGATCTCATGCGACACGTTGGCGACGAAGTCACGGCGAAAGTTTTCCAGCCGCTGGATTTCGGTAAAATCGGAAAGGACGATCAATACGCCGATAATCTCATTATTGGGGTCGTGGATCACATTCCCGGTCAATTTCAGGTTGGTTTCGCGTCCTTGACAGCTGATGACGATGTCTTTCTGTTCCAGTTTCCTGACGTCGACGATGTGTTCGGCAAAATCCGAGATTACCGAATGTCGTTGTATTTCATAGATGTGGACGCCTTTGGCTTCTTGGGTGACGTTAAGCAACCGTGCCGCGGCATCATTCATCCAGATGATTTGCAGATCGTTGTTCATGGCGATCACTCCCTCAAAAAGGCTGGAGAGGATGGCTTCGCGTTCCTTGCGCCCCTGCAGTTGTTTATGCAGCCGGGTCTTCATTTGTTCCGCCATGTTGTTGATGGTTTCGGCCAGTTCTTTGATTTCGCCGCGCGGCGGAACGGGGATGCGGGTGTTGAGATCTCCGGCGGCGATGCGCTGGGCGCTGACACGGATGTCCTCGATCGGCATACTGACTTTATGGATCAGGAACAGGCTCAGCAACGCGGTGACCAGGGCGGTGAAGGCACCGGCAAGGATGATGTCGCGCCGCGCCAAAGAAAGGATCCCGGAGACGGAATTGACGGAGGCGGCGATGCGCAGTATGTGTTGAGGATTTTTCACATTATCGAACGGTATTGCCACGTAGAGCATGTCCTGCTCGCGGGTGGTGCTGTGCCGGTGGGACAGCCCGGTTCTGCCGTTCATGGCGGTAATGATTTCCGGACGGTCGGCATGGTTGTCCATTTCATTGGGGTCGGCGTCGGAGTCGGCCAGAACCTGTCCTTTCGCACTGATTACCGTGATCCGGGTATGGATACGGTTCCCGATTTCCCGGCATATTTCCTGCAGTTGCGGGTCGTCGGGAGATTTCAACTGGTTGTTGAGTAGATCGCGGAGAAGTTCGGCACGAATGGCGATATCGCGTTCGATCATCTGCATATAACTGCGGCTGAGCGATTCGGAGCGCGTCCAGACGATGATAAGCAATATCAGCGCGATGCCGAAGACAAAAAAAGGATAATTCTGCAGAAATGATTTCGGTCTGAACATTTTTCCTCACCGCCGGACTTGCCGGTCTTGACTATTGTTCGTTGTTAAAACGGTATCCGACTCCGCGGATGGTTTCGATCTTCTTCCCGTCGGTACCCAGTTTTTTGCGCAGGCCGACGATCTGTACGTCGATGGCCCGTTCTGTGACCGGGTAATCCGAACCTTTGACTTCGTTGACGATCTGATTACGGGTAAACACCCAGCCGGGACGTCGTGCCAGCAGGAGCAGGATCTCAAATTCGGTGAACGTGAGTTCCAGCATCTGGCCGTTCAGCATGACTTCGCGCTTGCCGGGGGTGATGGTCAGATTGTTCCGCCGGATAACGTCTCCGGACGCGAGTTCATCCTCCTGACTGTGGCGGCGCAGTACTGAGCGGATTCTGGCCAGCAGCACCTTGTTGCTGAATGGCTTGACGATGTAGTCATCCGCACCCATTTCCAGGCCGACGACCACGTCTGCTTCTTCGCTTTTTGCGGTCAGCATGATGATGGGAATATGTTCGGTTTTCTCGTTGTTTTTCAGTTTGCGGCAGACGGTCAGCCCATCGATACCCGGGAGCATCAGGTCCAGCAGAATCAGGTCGGGGGGGGAAAGTTTCACCGCATG
>QKAL01000011.1 GCA_003246475.1 Lentisphaerota bacterium | reverse complement strand
TTTCAACATGGTGTCGGCTGCCGGAGTTGAATTTTTTTCGTTATTATAAATGTCATACATAAGGAATAGTCTCATGATTAAAAAAATTTACGTCGGAAAAAGGTACCTTCATTTGCCGGTATGGAACCACTCCGAAAAGAAGCGGCTTATCCTCCGGGACGCCGATTCCGGTCAATTGTTTACCTATTTTGACGTTGCGGTGGCTGACACCAAGCCGGATTTTACCGCCTGTTACGACCTGCAAGCGGTTCTCGGCAAGACCTTGCGGGTCGAGTGCACCGATGATGCGATGGCGGAAAAATTCATCCGATGCCTTGCCATGAGCGATGCTGGACCGTGCCCCGAACCTCATGGCGGCAAATACCGTCCACGCTATCATTTCTCTCCATATCGCGGTTGGCTCAACGATCCCAACGGACTGTTCCACTACAACGGTGTCTGGCACATGTTCTTCCAGCATAACCCGTTTTATCGGAGCTGGGGCAACATGCATTGGGGGCATGCCGTGAGCGAAGACCTGATTCATTGGTGTGAGACCGGCGATGTATTGCTCCCGGACGAGTTCGGCGCGATGTTTTCAGGTTCGGCGGTGGTGGATTGGAACAATACTTCGGGGTTGCGTTCTGATGGCGGCACGCATCCGCCAATCCTGCTGTTCTATACTGCGGCGGGCAACTGCGGCATAAACACACCGGAATTTACCCAGTGCATGGCATATAGTCTGGATGGTGGAATAACTTTTGAAAAATATGTCGCCAATCCTGTCCTTGGATGCGTGGGCGAGGGGAACCGCGACCCCAAGGTCATTTGGCATGAAAGCTCGAAACATTGGATTATGGCGCTCTATATTGGCGATCAGAATAAGACTTTCGGATTGTTCCGATCGCCCAATCTGCTGCAATGGGAGCAGCTGCATGAACTGAGTATTCCCGGCGGTGGAGAATGTCCGGATTTCTACCCACTTGAAGTGGACGGGACCGACGCCGAAAAATGGATCTTCAGCGAAGCCAACGGCAAGTACCTGGTCGGCAGTTTTAATGGACACAAATTCACTCCGGAGTCCGGTCCCCACGACAGCAGTGCACTGTGGGGCTGGGAAGTGGGTTATGCCGGGCAGACCTGGAGCGATGTCAAGGACGGGCGGCGCATTTTCATTGCCTGGCAGCAGGGGGATTGTCGGTCGGCGGAGTTTGACCGGTCGATGACTGTGCCGGTGGAATTTAAGCTGCGGTGTTTTGCCGATGGTTTGCGTATATGTACTCAGCCGGTTAAGGAGCTGGAGAAATTGCGGCTGCAGACTTGGGAATTCCATGACATTACTCCGGCGGAAAACAAACAGTTGGAGTCTCTGCCCAAGGGTGACAGTTGGGAAATCGAATTGGAGATGGGCGAAGTCTGCAATATTTTCATGAGCATTTGCGGACATGAGCTTGCGTTGGATCGTGAAGCCCGCGAGATTCGTTTCGGTGCCGGAAAACTGGTCTTCCCGCCCGAGGAGAAAAAGCTCTCCTGCCGGATATTAATCGACCGCGCCTCGGTGGAGATCTTTGCCGGATCCGGCCTGAATTGGGTGGCTAAACGTTGTTTGGTCGAGCCCTCGCTGCCACTCCAGCTTTACCCGTCCCTGTACTATAAGTCGTTGCAGGGGAGCCTGAAAACTGTAAAAATTCACCAGCTTGATACTATTTGGGAATAAAATGTCAAACAAGATTAAAATCATAGCTATTGGCGAGTTGTTATGGGATTGTTTTCCCGAGGGGCGTAAGCTTGGAGGGGCTCCGGCCAATGTGGCTTTCCATTGCTCGCAGTACGGCGCCGATGCGGCGTTGATCAGCGCGGTGGGCGGCGACGAACCGGGAGAGACTGCCCGGCGGATGTTGGCGGAACGTGGCCTTGACGTCGATTTTATTCAGCGAGCCGACTATCCAACCGGCATGGTCAAGGTTACAGTTGATTCTCATGGTAAACCAACTTATTGCATCGAGGAAAACGCGGCATGGGATAATATCCGTTATGATCTGGCGATGGTTTCGCTGATGGCGAATGCCGATGGGATATGTTTCGGTTCGCTGGCGCAACGCGGGTCGGTGTCACGCGATACCATCCTGCGTTTGCTGGAACATTGCCGTCCTGGCTGCCTGAAGGTTTTTGACATCAATCTGCGGCAGCATTATTACAGTGTGGAGACGATCAGGCGTTCGCTGGAGTTGGCCGATGTGTTCAAACTTAACGACGAGGAGCTGCCGCTGCTGGGCGGAATGTTCGGATTGGTTGGCGGTGAGGTGGAAATGGTGCGGCAGCTTGCCGCGATGTTTTCTCTGAAGACGGTGGCCCTGACCCGGGGTAAGCAGGGATCGGTAATCATTGCCGGGGATGATATAAGCGATTGTCCTTGCTATCCTGAGGACCGGATCGTGGATACGGTCGGGGCAGGCGATTCTTTTACCGCCACGCTGATTGTCGGCCTGATCCGGGGGCTTGGGATTGACGAGATCAATCGCCGGGCATCCCGTACCGCGGCTTACGTCTGTTCCCGGAGCGGCGCGATGCCCGAGCTGCCGAAGGAGATTACGGGGTGATGAACTGAACCCTGCCGATTACTATTTGCCGTGTTCTAATGGCTTGACGTTGTTGTTACGGTGATTTGTGGATAAAAATTGCGGAAAATATTTTGTGATTGGACAAACCGGGTGTAAATTGTCGCGATGAACTGAAATTTGATAATTACTATATAATTCAAGGATAATCGCGATATGGGATTTTCATGTGGTTTTGTTGGCTTGCCGAACGTTGGCAAGTCTACTATTTTCAATGCGTTAAGTCATGGCGGCGCTGCGGCCGCGAATTTTCCGTTCTGCACTATCGAGCCGAATACCGGGATCGTCCAGGTTCCCGATTCGCGCCTGCTTGAACTGGCCAAGCTGGAAGGTTCCAAAGAACTTATTCCAACTACACTGAAATTTATCGATATTGCCGGTCTGGTCGAAGGTGCTAGCCAGGGCCAGGGCCTCGGTAATAAATTTCTCGGACACATCCGAAATGTCGATGCGGTGGCGCATGTCGTTCGCGCGTTCAACGACCCGGATGTGGTTCACGTTTCCGGTAAACTCAATCCGGCGCGAGACCTGGAAGTAATTATGACCGAGCTGATGCTTTCCGATATTGAATCTCTGGAGCGCCGGATGGAGAAGTCCCGCAAGCAGTTGAGGACTGGCGACAAGGAGCTTAAGGCTGAAATCGATTTTGCGCAGATTTGCCTTGATGCATTGTCTGAGGGCCGGATTCCGGCCTACGACGTCCATGATTCCGCTGAAGTGGAAATGGTCAAACGCCTCGGTTTGTTGTCGATGATGCCCGCTTTTGTGGTGGCCAACGTCGATGAAAAAACTTTCCTTTCGTTCGGCAAGGACGAAACAACCGCGGAGCTGATCCGGGCAGCGACTGAAAAAGGCATGGAAGTGGTGCCGGTCTGCGGCAAACTTGAAGACGAGCTGTCGCAGCTGGATGAAGAGGAAGCCAAAATGTTCCTCGACGACCTGGGGATCAAGGAAAGCGGTCTGGTCCGCGTGATTCATACCGCGTTCCGTCTGCTTGATTATATCACCTTCTTCACGGTCGGGCCGAAAGAGGCACATGCCTGGACGATCACCAAGGGTATGACCGCTCCGGAAGCTGCCGGGCAAATCCATACCGACCTTTGCCGCGGCTTTATCCGTATGGAAACCGTTTCTTATGATGACATGATAAAATACGGTGGCTGGACCCAGGCGCAGACCAATGGGCGTTTGCGTATCGAAGGGAAGGATTATGTGGTTCAGGATGGCGATGTTATTCATGTGCGTTTCTCGGTATAGGAACTGACTATGACCGTTATTTTTATCGGTATGAAACATTGCGGAAAGAGTACTCACGGCAAGGCGTTTGCGGCAGCCGTGGGCTGGGATTTTCTTGATACCGACGATATGTTGTGTGATATTTATAACCGGCGCAACAGTTGCAGACTCAATGTTCGCGAGATTTTCAACCGAATCGGTGAAGAAGGCTTTCGCGAGCTTGAAGAGGAGGTCATGGCTGCGCTGCTGACGCAGCAAGACGACCGGGTGGTTTCGATGGGCGGCCGTATGCCGGTCAACGAAGCGGTTCAGGAGCAGATGAGGCAACTGGGGTTCACGGTTTTTCTGAAGCTGCCGGTTGCGGTGCTGTTTGAGCGGGTCCGGCGGCGGGGGTTGCCGTCATTTGTTGACCCGGCGCGCCCGCTGGAGAGTTTTACCGAGCTATATTTACGGCGCGAACCGTATTATGAGAAATGTGCCGATCTGGTAATTGAGTTGGAGAATATGCCGCGCGAACAGGCGTCGGAAATCATTATAAAACGAATCAGGGAGAATATCGACCATGCCCGGTAATGTATTTGGACAGGAGTTCAGGATTACCACTTTCGGCGAATCGCACGGTGCCGCGATCGGGGTGGTGGTGGACGGGGTTACCCCGGGGACGCAGATCGATACCGGTTTTATCCGGCATGAGATGGAACGTCGCCGTCCGGGGCAGTCGGCGGTATCTACCGCACGTCAGGAGGAGGACACGGTGGAGATCCTGTCCGGCGTGTTCGAGGGAAAGGCTACCGGAACGCCATTGGCGATGGTGATCCGCAACCGTGACGCGCATTCGCGTTCTTATGATGATGTGAAAGACCTGTTCAGACCGGGTCATGCCGATTATGCTTATCAACAGAAATACGGAGTGCGTGATTATCGCGGCGGCGGGCGTTCCTCGGGGCGAGAAACGGCTGCCCGGGTGGCGGCCGGAGCCATTGCGAAAATGATGTTGTCCGGTCGTGATATTTCCATTGTTGCGTATGTCCGGCGCGCCGCCGGAATCGAATGTGAGACTATCGATTTTAATGAGATCGAGAACAATATCGTCCGCGCCGCTGATCCGGTGGCGGCAGAGAAGATGATTGCCCGCATCATGGAACTCAAGGCGGCAGGTAACAGTGCCGGAGGAGTGGTGGAGTGCGTTATCCGCAACGTTCCCGCCGGGCTGGGCGAGCCGGCCTTTGACAAGCTGGATGCCGATTTGGCGAAAGCGATGTTGTCGCTTGGCGCGGTCAAAGGTATTGAGTTCGGGGACGGTTTTGCGGCTGCCGATCTTACGGGGCAGGAGAACAACGACGAGATCGCGGCATCGGGATTCCTTTCCAATCATGCCGGAGGCGTTACGGGCGGGATTTCGACCGGACAGGAGATCATTTTTCGGCTGGCGGTCAAGCCAACGCCTTCGATTTCCCTGCCGCAGAAGACCGTTGATATTGCCGGAAATGAGGTTGAGTGCCGGACTGTAGGCCGCCATGACCCGTTTATCGGCGCCCGAATTGTTCCGGTGGTGGAGGCAATGGCGGCGATTGTTCTGGTCGATCATCTGAAGCGTCAGGCGGCATTGCGCGCTTGAAGTCTAAATAACAAGTTGTGAGGCGGGGTATGGTGTCGCGTCTGGTCTGGTGTCTGCTGCTTTTCTCGGCCTTGAGGCTGAATGCTCTGGATAATATTTTTTTCGGTGACCGGCTGGTCCGTGTTGACCTGCCTGAATTCAAGGCCGAACGGGTCAATAATCAGGAAGACAGTTTTTATCTGGCGGCGGTCGCGTCAGATGGCAGGACCGCGATGTCCGTATCGATAAATATGGACGCCTATGCCGACAGCCGTACCTGTCGCCAGTCTCGCTGGGCGGCGGCATTGAAGACAAAGATAACCCGGGAAAACATTCGCGAATACGACCATAAGGATTTTGCGGTTGTTGAATGTGATGTAACGACCTCAGAGGGGCGGAAAAAAAATATCAACGCCTATTACGCCAAAGACGGGATTGCAATGACCATACATCTGGTGCGTACAGGTAAGACCGACGGCAAAGAACTGGTCGGATTGCTTGACCGGATCAAAATCGGTGAGATCCCTCTGGTTTATCAGCTTTGTTTCAAGGGGCGGGAGGCGATGTTGCAGGAGGATTATCCCGGCGCACTGTCTTTTCTGCGTCCTGCTCTGGCATCGGAAAACAAGGCTCGCGAGCTGCAAGACAGCGCCTGGCGTGATCTCGTGGTCTGGACCGGCTTTTCGGAAGCTATGAACGGCAATCTGCAGGCGGCGGAAGAAATTTTTATCCAGGCGTTAAAACGCGATAACGCATACCCGTTGTTCTACTATAACCTTGCCTGTGTCTATGCCGAGAAGAATCAATGGCCCAGAGCCCTTGAGGCGTTGGAACAGGCGTTGCGGAATCGTGACCGGATCAACCCGGGACAGGTTTTTCCCGATATTCTTGAGGATCCGTCTTTTCAGCCATTTAAAGATGATGTTAATCTGCGACAGCTGTTGAAAAAATATCCGGTTGCCGACTCCGGTAAATAAATTCGCGGAAAAGTTTGAAAGTTTGAAGCGAAAATGTCTATGCCGATATAAATTAAAGGCAGAGGGTTGTGTCGGGTCGGGCAGGTTGAAGTTAGAATTTAGGGGTGGCGAGGGGGCAGATGAATCTTTTTCTTAATGACGATTATAAACATTGGATTCCGGGACCGGGGACGATTTTGTCGCTTGACCCCGAACGTGCCTGTTTCAATCGTTATTCCATTCGCTGGGAATGGCAGCAGGGAGGGGAACTGCAAATTCCTTTTGCCCCGGGCGGATTCCGACGTCCGGAACCCAAACTGTTTGGCAAGGCCCACCCCACTTTCTCTCTCTGGGTTTACAACTTCAAACCGGTCGCCGGAAAACTTCTGTTTGAATTTTGCAAAGGAGAAAAGGTTTGTTGTTCTTTTGAATACAAACTTGAATTTACCGGCTGGCGGACCGGCTGGATCTCATTTTTGCGGGACATGGTCGGTACAC
>QKAL01000146.1 GCA_003246475.1 Lentisphaerota bacterium | reverse complement strand
ACCATTGGCAGACGTTGAGCAGCCGGGAGATCTATCATAACCCGTGGATACGGGTGGTTGAGGATCAGGTTATCAACCCGGCGGGTGGACAGGGAATCTATGGCAAGGTCTTGATGAAGAACAAAGCTATCGGGATAATCCCGGTAGACCGCGATGGCAATACCTGGCTTGTCGGCCAATATCGTTATACCCTGAACGAGTTCCTCTGGGAAATTCCCAAGGGTGGCAACCCCGATGGAGAACATGCCATCGATACCGCAAAGCGGGAATTACGGGAGGAAACCGGGCTTGTGGCAGGGAAAATCACCCATTTGTTGCGGATTCATACTTCAGACTGTGTCACGGATGAAGAGGGATGGATTTTTCTCGCGGAGGACCTTGAGCAGGGGGAAATGGAATGGGAGGACACGGAAAAACTGCATATTAGGAAATTGCCGTTTTCCGAGGCGTTGCAGATGGTCATGGAGGACAAAATTACTGACGCTATGAGCTTGGCGGGAATTCTCAAACTGGCGGCAATTCAACATGAAATTTTCAGGAGATAAAGATATGAAGAAAGCACTGATCTTACTGTTAGGGTTTTTTATTGCTTTATCCGCGTTCTGCGGCGAACTGAGAATCGTCCAGATGTGTGATCCGCAACTGGGGATGAAAGATTACCGGACAGAACTGGAAGATCTTAAGAAAGCGATTGAAAAGGTTAATCTGCTCAAACCTGATGCCGTAATCATTTGCGGTGATCTGGTCAATGATCCGGGCAAGACCGGATATGGTGATTTCAAGGCCGCGATAAAAGCCTCCACTGTGCCGGTTTACTGTGTTCCCGGCAATCATGACATCGGCGGCGAGCCGACAATGGCAACCATTGCGGCATATGAGAAAGAGATTGGAAAAGACCATTATACCGTGGATATCAATGATTACCGCCTTATCGTAATAGATTCGATGTTGTGGAAATATCCTGCCGGGAAGTTGGCTCGGGCGCAGGAGTCATGGCTGAAAGACGAACTGGGGAAAGCGGCCGGGGAGGGTCGTAAGGTGATGGTTGCCGGACACGTTCCGCTGTTCATTAAAACGGTGGATGAAGTGGAAGAATATTTCAATGTGAAACCGGAAAAGCGCCGGGAAATTCTCGATCTGCTGGCGGCGAATAAAGTTGCCGTGGCGTTATTCGGGCACACCCATACTTCTTTTCAAAATATTGAAAATGGCGTCACATATATCAACGGCCCGACGACCAGCATCAACATGGATAAAAAACCGCTGGGCTTCAATCTCATCACCATTTCTCCGGAGACCATAAAAGTGGAATACATCACGCTGGAATAAAGTACGAAGAGATAAGACCCTTACTGTTTCTGTCGCGAACTGAGGATTTTAAGGATCTCCGGAATGACCTTATTCAGGTCTCCAGCTCCGACGATGGCAAGGATTGCCGGTACTTTACAGTTTTTCAGCGATAACTCTGCCAGTTTCTCCCATGACATTTCAGCGTATTTGGCTTTGGGACCGATGTCATACGCGAGCGTCTGGGAGTTGATCGCGCTCTTTTCGGACCAGGCGGCAAAAACCGGCAGAATAATAACCGAATCGGTCATTTCACGCAGGATTTCGGTAAATTCTTCGAGGTATCGCTCTAACCGGGCATATCGGTGCGGTTGGAAAACCACAGTTAGGTGGCGTTCTGGAAAACGCTTGCGCAGTGCGCTGAGCGACGCCCGGAGTTCAGTGGGATGATGGGCATAATCTTCGACTACGCATAATTTGGCGTTCGCAAAGTGTTCCATCATGCGACGGTCTACGCCTTTGAAGCTGACCAGGGCACGCATTGCGTCCTCGAAGGGGATGTTCAGCTCAACGGCAGCCTCGATTGCCATGGCGGCATTAAGCAACTGATAGTCTCCCCAAGTATTGAAAAGGTATTTGTCAAAATATTCGAAATAGGTTTCATTCAGAATATCTTCCCTGACCATAATAACCTTGTCGGGGTGGTCATCGAAAAGGTTTACGGTAACGGGAGATTTGATGAAAATAATCTTTGGGGCTCTGGCGGCATATGTTTTAAAGTTCTGCATGAGCTGCTCTGAACCGCCGACGCTCCAGCAATGGTCGTCTTCAACATTCGGGATCAGCGCCAGATGTGAATTCATCAGCGTATGAGTACCGTCGCTTTCATCGACTTCAGTAACAAAGATATCGCCGTCACCGGCGGCGGCTGATTCGATGTCCTTAACCGCTCCGCCAATCATATAGCCGACATTCAACCCCCGGGTTTTGAGAATATGGACCAGCATTGCGGTGATGGTCGTTTTGCCGTGAGAACCGCTGATAGAGACTGTCCGGCGGTAGTTGGCGGCAATGCGGGCGAGCATTTCGCCGCGTCGGATACATTCGAGATTACGCTTTCGGGCTCCTTTCAGTTCCGGGTTGCATTCCGAAACGGCGGAGGAATAGACGATCAGCGTATTGTCTTCCTGGGGCAGCGATGTGATGGAGTGTCCGATTGTGACGTTGATACCGTGTTGGCGCAGTTGCAGTGTTTTTTCATTTTCCTCCAGGTCCGAGCCGCTGACAATGCCGCCCATCTGGCCTAAAATCATTGCCAGAGGGGCCATTCCGGCTCCGCCGCAGCCGATAAAATGTACCGGGCGGTTATTTAAGGATTCCTGGGAGAGGTTATTCATACTGCCGAAACCTTGTTTTATTTTTCGATACCGAACTGAGTATCATGAAGCTGACGATATTTACCGTTGATGGCCATCAATTCATCGTGGGTGCCTCGCTCGACGATTTTCCCGTGTTTGTCCATAACAAGAATGGTGTCAGCGTGTTTAATCGTACTGAGCCGGTGTGCGATAGCAAAAACGGTACGGTTCTGCATGACGCGATTGAGAGCCTCCTGAACGAGGCGCTCGGTAACGGTATCAAGAGCACTGGTGGCTTCGTCGAGAATCAGGATTGGCGGGTTGCGGAGGATGGCGCGGGCAATGGCAACGCGCTGTTTTTCCCCGCCGCTGAGCTTCCACCCCTTTTCGCCGACCATGGTGTCATACCCCATGGCATGGCGCCCGTCGACGATAAACTGATTGGCGTTAGCGAGCTTGGCTGCTTCAATGATCTGCTCCTTGGTGGCATCGGGGCAGCCGTAGGCAATGTTCTGCCCGATGGTATCGTTGAAAAGTATTGCCTCCTGGGTGACAACGCCGATATTGCGGCGAAGCGAGGCTATTTTCATGTCGCGAACATCGATGTCGTCGATGGTGATGGAGCCGGAATTGACGTCGTAAAAGCGGGCGATGAGGTTGGCAATAGTAGTTTTTCCCGATCCGGTTTCGCCGACGACCGCCACAACCTGTCCCTTGGTGATCTTGAAGCTGACGTGATCGACGACGTTGTGATTCGGTTCATAGGAGAATACCACGTCATTGATGGCGATCTCCTTCTCAAAAGACTTAAGCTCGACTGCGTTGGGTTTTTCAGTGAGTTCGTTTTCCATATCGATCAGGGCGAAATAACGGTCTGCCGCGGCCATACTGCGCTGAATGTAGGTGGATACTTTGGCCAGATCCTTGATCGGCCGGTATGCCATGAACGCCGGGACCAGCAACGCCGCCAGCTCCGTAAGGGTGACGTATTTGCTATAGGAGTAGAGCAGGAAAAGAAGCGTTGACGCTACCGCAACGACTTCCATCAGCGGGGGCATCAGCAACTGCAATTTCAGCGCGTGAACGACGGTACGGACATATTGCCGGTTGACATCGCGAAACCGGTTCATCTCCACCGCTTCCGTGTTGTAGGCTTTGACCACTTTGATGCCGGTGAAGACTTCGTGCATTCTGGTAATGACATCGGCAATTTTTTTGAAGGAGTTTTTGTAGATCTTGCGGATTGCCCGGCCAAGGAGGATAATCGGCAGCACACTCAAGGGCAGCCCGACAAAAAGAATTACCAGCAAGGCGAAATTCTGGTATTTCCAGCTCGCCAGAATGATGGCCGCAATACACGCCATGATTTCAATCGGACAACGGGTGGCATCCGCAATAACGTTGGCCACCGAAGATTCAATGGCTCCGGTATCGTTGGTACAACGGCTGATCAGCTGGCCGACGTCCATTTTGCCATAGAATTTCATGGACTGACCGAGGAGTTTATTAAATACCTCATTGCGGAGGTCGGAGATCACTTTCGTGCCGACCCAGCGGGTATAGTAATGATTGATATAAGTGGCGATATTTTTCATGGTCCAGCCGATGACAAAGAGCAGCAGATAGATACCGAACAGCTGCCAGGACATTTTGCCCTGCGCATTGGTTATCGGCATGGTAAAGTGAAAGGGAACTTCGCACTCAATACGCTCTTTGGACACCTTGGCTGGAATTCCGAAACGTTTGGTATAATGTTCGATTTTATTTATGGTTTCGACCAGTTTCGGATCTTTTTCCCCATAGGTGGGATCAATAGTTTTTTTGAGGGCCTCGAGCTGTTCTTCAGGGGTACTGAATTTCTCTTCGGTCATCAGTTTGACTATCTTTTCCGCCTCAACATCAGTCTTGGTGATAACTCTTCCTTTTTGAGCTGATGAACCGTCGACCACCGACATGAGGTCGGGAACGATCATCAAACTGCCGAACAGCGATCCGCCGACGACAAACCCGGCCAGGATGCCGACGATGAGTTTTACTTTGTAAGGCCCGGTGTATTTGAGAAGACGCCAATAGCTTTGGCGTTTAAACTCTTCATGAATCTCTTTTTTTGCCATATAAAAAATTACCGATCAATTGCGGGATCAAGCCAGCGTTTTTTTAATTGTTTCAACCACATACTGGCGCTGTTCAAAGGTGGATTCAGGGAATATCGGCAGGGCGAGTATCTCGCGGCTGGCGGCCTCACTGAACGGCATGTCACCCGTTTTGTATCCCAGATCACGGAAACATTCCTGTTCGTGCAACGGTACCGGATAATAGACATCGCAACCGATTCCGGCGCTGGTAAGTGCCTGTTTCAGTTGATCGCGGCGACCGTTTTTGACCAGAATGGAGAACTGGTTATAGATATGACGGGTGGTACTGGGGGCGATGAACGGGAGGACGATCTGTTCTTCCGTCAAACCGGATGCGGCAAACAGTTCGCGATATTCCGCGGCGTTGCACTGACGGGATTCGCTCCAAACATCCAGGTGTCTGAGTTTGATGGAGAGGATTGCCGCCTGAATCGCGTCAAGGCGGAAGTTGCCGCCGATGAACTTATGGTAATATCGCGGCTCCATTCCGTGGTTACGGAATATCTGCAGCATCTTGATTTTTTCATCGTCGTTGGTGGTCACGATCCCGCCATCGCCGAATGCGCCGAGGTTCTTACTCGGGAAAAAGGAGAAACAGCCGTAATCCCCAATGCTGCCGACGCGTTTCCCCTTGTATTCGGCGCCGATAGCCTGGCAGGCGTCTTCGATGATAATGAGATTATGTTTCTTGGCCATTTCCATGAGCGGGTCCATGTCAACGGATTGGCCGAAAAGGTGTACCGGGATGATCGCCCGGGTACGATGCGTGATTTTGGCCGCAACCTGAACGGGGTCGATATTGAAAGTTTTCGGGTCAATGTCGGCAAAAACCGGGGTGGCGCCGACACGGCATATTGCCCCGACGGTCGCGAAAAAAGTAAAGGGAGTGGTAATAACTTCATCTCCCGGACCGATGCCCTCAACCATCAATGCGATGATCAACGCGTCGGACCCTGACGTGACGCCGCAAGAGTACTTGCTGTTACAGTAGTGGGCGATTTCAGTTTCCAGTTTCTGTACTTTTTCGCCGAGAATAAACATCTGCGAATCACAGATGACGCTTATTTCCGCGAGGATTTCCTCTTTCATCGACTGATACTGCGGCTTAAGATCAAGCAATGGCACCTGCATAATACTAAAATCTCCATAAAAAATTATCACCCGGACGGATTCCGGTGTTATAAATCGAATACAACGGCATTAAAGGCTTTATTTACATAGTAATGAACAAATAGTAATGAACAAAAACTGGGTAAATATAATCCTCTTTTCTGCATTTTTTAGCGATCATGTCATTTTTTACGAAAAAAAACCATTACTTTAGGGATTTGTTTGTCATTTTCTCCATTCGGCTGTAGAATATCGCAAAACAATAAAATTACAACGGAGGTAGTGTTTTGCTGGAACGAGGAGATGTTTTTGATGCGGTTATTCGCAGTGTGGCTTTTGGCGGTGATGGCGTAACCGCAATAGACGGGGGCGAAATTTGTTTTATTCCCGGAGTTTTGCCCGGGGAAAAAGTCCGTGCCAGATTTGTTGCCCGGAAGAAAAATTTCTGCCGCGCCGTGCCACTGGAAATTCTTGAACCATCCCCTGACCGCGTGGAACCGCGTTGCCCGCTGGCATTCCGTCCTTACGGTCCCGGGCGCGGTATTCCCGACCACTGCCCCGGCTGTGCCTATCAGCACATGACCTATCAAAAAGAGCTTGCGCTAAAGCAACAGCAGTTGGAGGAACTTTTCCGTCATTCCGCGGGACTGGAAAACACCGTGTTCGAGCCGCCGGTCGGTTCGTCTCGGGATTACGGCTATCGCAATAAACTGGTATTTCATGTCCAACATGACGAAGGGCGGGTGTCCCTGGGCTACTACATGGCTGACAACCATTCGGTTCTGCAGATAGAGTCCTGTCCGCTGGCCTGCGATGAGTTGAATGCGCTGGTACATGAGACGCGCAGCAAGCAGGGATTTTTCCATACGCTGCATCGTGAAATGGAAGTTACTTTCCGTTATGCGCCGCAAAATGGGGCGATGTTCTGGCGCAACAATCCACCGGCTAAAATGTCGTGGCTGAAAGAGTCGACCCCGATCGGAGAGATCTCCGTTCCTCCGGGCAGTTTTTTCCAGATCAACCCTGAATGCGGGGCGGTTCTGGTGAACAAGGTTGCCGGGCTGGTCAAGGAAATCCGTCCGGAATGTTTTATCGACCTCTATTGCGGCGTCGGTATCTTCGGTGCGACGGCGGCGGCTCAAGGAGTCAAAAAGATCATCGGAATAGATGTCGACGGGCCGGCAATCCAGGCTGCGGATTACAATTTACGGAAATATGGTGCAAAGGATTTCCAGCTGATTGCCGGAAAAACGGAAAAGGCGTTTAAAAATCTGAAAGGGCAGTATGATCCGGTCGGAACAATGGTGGTTGTCGATCCGCCGCGAACCGGGATCGAGTTGTCGGCATTACAGCACCTGGCCACCACCGGAATCGCCAATATCGTTTATATTTCCTGCAGCGCTGATACCTTGTGCCGGGATCTGCGCCGTCTGGTGCGGGCGGGATATGTGATTCGTGGAACGCAATTAGTCGACATGTTCCCGCGGACTTCGCATTTCGAGTCGGTGACGTGGTTGTCAAAATAGAAGAGACCGGCAATGGATAAGGAAATGCTCAGAGGACACCGGGAGCGGTTGCGGAAAAGGTTTATCAATACGGGGATTGACAGTCTTCACGACTATGAGATGGTCGAACTGTTGCTAACCTTCGTTATTCCGCGTCGCGACGTCAAGCCGCTGGCTAAGGAGCTCCTGCTGCGTTTCCGGTCCCTCTCCGGCATCCTTGACGCTTCCGTCGGCGACCTTCAGTCGGTTCCCGGTGTTGGCGAAAATACTGCCGCCATGCTGCATTTCATCCGCCCCTTGTGCGGGGCGTATCTGGCAGAAAAGATGCTCGACGTTGATGTTATTACCTCGCCGCAGTCGGTCCGTGACTATGCCCGTATGAGCATGGCCGGACTGCCGGAGGAGGCGTTCATGGTCATCTACCTCAATATCAAGAATCATGTGGTTGAACATGAGATAATCATCCGGGGGACAGTCGATCAGTCGGCGGTGTATCCCCGGAATATTGTCAAGAATACCTTGCGGCACAATGCATCCGGACTGGTGCTCGTCCACAACCACCCCAGCGGCATCTGCGATCCCTCGCAGGATGATATCCGTCTGACCGACGCGATCAAAGCTGCGGCTAACACCATCAACGTCAAAGTGATAGACCACATCATTGTTGGCCGGGGGGGCTATTTCAGCTTTGTTGAAAACGGCCTGCTTTCGCGCTGACCAAACCGGCTCCATGGGGTTAAAGGAATTTTTTTTTTGACAAAACTGCGGCAGGCTGTTACATTAGGATGTAAACTTGCGGCATGAAGTTTGGAATTTTCCTTGTTGCCGATCACACGACAAACCTTTAAACTCAAGGAGGCGGCAATGGACCTGGATCCTGACTCTCGCGGCAGTATTGTTTTATGTGACGAACTAAAAAGGCAGCTGTCGGTAATAAAAGAATGTCAGGAACTGCTGCTGGGGAACCTGGCGCTGGTATCTGAGATTCCCGCGCCAACGTTCAATGAGCGTGAGCGCGCGGAATTTATGGTTGAGCGGTTCGGACTGTATAATTCGGTAGAGCCCGAGATAGATGAGCTCAACAATGTGATCGGGGTAATCCGCAACAAGAACTCAACCCGTAATGTTCTGATCTCAACCCACGTCGATACCTCGTTCAATACCGGATCGGATGCCGCGATCAACATCAACGAAAGCCATGTTTTCGGGGCCGGAGTGGCCGATGACAACACTTCGATCGCGGTGATGCTGACACTGCCGGAAATACTGGACCGGCTCGGGTATAAACCGGATTTCAATTTGTATATGATCGCTGCCAGCCGCTTTCACCATCGCGGGGATTACGAGGGGATCAGAAAATATGTGCGGGGATTTCAGGGTAAATTCGATGCGTCGATCAATATCAACGGCCTGACCCTTGGCAATATCAACTATTTGACCCTCAGCCGGATCCGCTGTGACATCAAATGCGAATTGCAGGACAACCTCCGCTCCGTTAACGTGATCCGCATGTCCGGCGGCAGTGCCATTCTGACCCTGAATGAAGTTATGGATAAACTTTACCGCATTCCGCTGTCACGCAAGCCACGGACGTTACTTAACATCGGTATCCTTTCCGGCGGAGAGCGTTACAGCACGGTAAGCCGCGAGGCCCGCCTCGGACTCGAAGCCCTGAGCGAAGATAATGAAGTGATGGACAAGCTTATCGAAGAGATCAAAAATATTTGTATTGATGTCGGCGCCAAACATAACACCAAGGTGACGCCGGAATTTTTCGGGCGCCACACGGTGGCGTCGCTTTCCAGCAGCCATCCGCTGGTAAAAATCGTTATGACCACTCTGGAGCAACTGGGCATATCGCCGAAAGTTGAGTATACCAACTCCCAGATGGCGGTAACCCTGGCAGAAGGTATTCCGTCGGTCAATATCGGACTGACCACCGGCATGGGGGGCAAGGATCCGGGTAGTTATATCGACATCGAACCGCTGTCGCTGGGAATTCTCCAACTGCTTATGATCCTGCAGGCCATCGATAAAAATGGAGAATTTCGCCATGAATGAAATCAATAACTGGTTAAAAACAAAAACTTTTGCCCATCAACAGTTTTGCGACCTCAGGTATCTGCTGGAGCTGAAGGAGCGGCGCGGTGTGAAAATCAGCCTCTGCTTTCCCACTTTGAACGAAGAAAAAACCATCGGTAAATCAATTGTGGTGATGAAGTCCGAACTTATGGACCGCGTCCCGCTGATCGACGAGATCGCAGTGGTCGATTCCGGTTCCACCGACAAGACCAGGGTTATTGCCGAGAAGTTCGGCGCCAAGACTTTTGCGGCCGAAGAATGCCTGCCGGAAACCGGTAAATTCCGGGGCAAAGGTGAAAACCTCTGGAAATCCCTCTATCTGCTCGAGGGAGATATTATCGTCTTTGTTGACGCTGATATTTCCAACATACACCCTCGTTTTGCCTATGGGTTGATCGGGCCGCTGCTCCACTATCCGGATATCAAATTTGTCAAGGCTTTTTACAACCGCCCGTTCAACACGCCTTCCGGCGTAATTCCTTCCGGCGGCGGCCGGGTAACGGAAATTCTGATCCGCCCGCTGTTTTCCCAGTTCTTTCCCGAACTAAGCGGCATGGTGCAGCCGCTGTCCGGCGAGTATGCCGGGTATCGGGAGGTTCTTGAACAGATTCCCTTTCCCATCGGTTACGGAGTGGAGACCGGGATGTTGATCGATATCTTCCAGAAGTGGGGGTTGGCGGCGATGGCTCAGGCAAATCTGGAACTGCGATTGCACCGCAATCAACCCGTTTCATCGCTCGGCAAGATGTCGTTCGGGATACTCCAGACGTTCTGGTCAAGATTACAGCATTATCGTAATATGGATCACGTGGAGATGAAATCATTTATCCTGCGCCAGATGCAGCAACAGGGTGAAGAGATTCAGATGACGGAGTGTGAAATCCACGAAAACGAACGGCCGCCAATCATCGAACTAGAAGCCTATCAGAAGAAATTTCATCGTTCGATACAAAAAAAGCGGGCCGAAAAACACGGATGAAGAAGAAAATAATCATATTGCATCACCATCTGCTTCCAGGCGGAGTGACGGATATTATTTCTGCCCAGATAAATGCCTTGGGTAAATATTCCGATCTGGAACTTGGCCTGGCAGTCGGCAACTCCGCCGGAAAAAGTTTTCCCGGCGTGGAATTGATGGTGGTTCCGGAACTCGACTATCTGTCCGGCGATGAGGATACGGCATATCAGGTTATAAGCAAATTTTTTCTTACCCGGCCGTTGGATGAGATATTTCACTGTCATAATCCGACCTTGGGGAAAAATCCGGCCCTTACCCGGGTGTTGTATGAGGAAGTTTATCGCGGGCGGAAAATTTTTTATCATTGTCATGATTTTGCCGAGGACCGTCCGCAAAATTACCAGCGATTGCGGCAATATTTTTCCGGGGGCGACTGGAAAACATTGCCATCAGTTCTTTACCCGGATTCGGAGCATTGCCGTTTCGGGGTGATTAATCGCCATGACGCCGAGCGCCTGGCCGGTTATGGTGTTGACCCGGGGCGTATCGAATATTTGCCGAACCCGGTGGCCGAGCCGGAACCGATGCCCTCGGCGGAGACAACCGCGGAGTTACGGCGCGAGCTGGGGATTGAACCGGAACAGCAGTTGTGGCTTTATCCGGTCCGGGCGATTCCACGCAAGAATATCGGTGAGTTTATTTTTTTGATAGCTTTGTTCCGGTCGCGAGTGGTCGGGGCGATCACTTTGCCGCCAAACAACCCGGTGGACTTTCCGGCATATGAACAGTGGCGGCAGTTTGTTACGCAACGGCGGCTGCCTATACTCTTTGCCGTGGGCGAGGCGCGTCGTCTGTCCGCGATGTTCGCGGCGGCGGACCTATGCCTTACCACCAGCAGTCGCGAGGGTTTTGGAATGGCGTTTGTCCAGCCCTGGTTATACCGTGTGCCGGTGGCCGGACGACTCCTGCCCATGCTGGCGGGGGATTTTGAAGCGGCTGGAATGGACCTGTCTGAATGTTATTTGCGCCTGTTTTTGCCGGAGGAGCGTCGGGATTTTGTTGAACTTCCACCGGAAGAACAGCGGGCATGGATTGTGCGAATAAGCGAGTCGGAAGATGTTGCCGCCCGGGTGTTGGATCTTAATCCGGGGGTTGCCGGATGGATCAATCACGGCCACGGCGCGGTTACGGAACGCAATATCATGATGATAAGAAGTAATTTCAGCATGAACGAATACGGGAGAAAATTGT
The DNA here is from genome assembly GCA_003246475.1 of Lentisphaerota bacterium. Classification (GTDB taxonomy): domain Bacteria; phylum Verrucomicrobiota; class Lentisphaeria; order Victivallales; family SZUA-371; genus SZUA-371. The sequence goes on along the minus strand of QKAL01000146.1, from coordinate 12,813 downwards.
ATGCCGCATATCAGCGACTTGTTGGCTAATTATCGCCATCTTATACCCAATCCGACCGGAGTGGCGCCGGAGTTGTCACGTCACGATGGTCCCGTGCCGAAAGTGCTGTTGTTTGATATATATGGTACGTTGCTGCTTTCGGCCTCCGGCGATATTGACAAGGTCAAACTGGATCCTGCTGCCCTCGCTGAGGCTGTTGCTCCCTTCGGATTGCCTTTCCCTCCCGATGAAGATTTTTTTCTCCGGCTCATTAAACAGTACCAATCCGTCGTCTCCGAAACCTGGTACGCGCAACGTACCGAAGACCGGCCTTTTCCCGAAATCGATATCCTGTCCGTCTGGGAGCGGTTGCTTGCAGAGTTTGCCGGGGAATTAAGTCCCGCGCAACTGCCGCCGCCCGAACAGTTGCGCCATGTGGCAATGGTTTTTGAACTCTGTACCAATCCTGTAACCCCGATGCCGGGCATGAAAGCATTACTGGATCAGTTGCGCGAAGAGGGACTGCGTTTGGGGATCGTCTCCAATGCCCAGTTTTATACCCCGGTGATCTTGAATTATTTTCTGACCGGAAAGTGGGAACAGACGCCGGATTTAAGCCGCTGGTTTGACCATGATTTGTGTGTCTATTCCTATCGAGAGTGCCGCGCCAAACCCGATGCGCGTCTGTTTGACAAGATAAAAGAAATACTTACCGCGGAAGATGTTCCCGGGGAAGAAGTGATGTTCATCGGCAATGACGTCAAGAAGGATCTGATGCCGGCGGCGGCGGTCGGTTTCCGGACCATTCTTTTTGCCGGCGATGCCCGTTCTCTACGACTTTACCGGCATGAGCCCGCGGCGGCCATATTTCGTCCCGATTACACCATTACCGAATTGCAACAAATTCCGGAGATATGTCTGTCATGAACTTATCACACCTCAACATTGGAATCCTGCATTCGCTGGTTGGCAAAAATGACGGCGTTTCTATCGTTATCGATCAGTCCGTCGAGGCCATGGTGAAAAACATGAATATTCCGCTCGGCAATATCTTTTTCCTGGCGGCTCACTCATCACCACGTTTCAATGCTGAAACCGATGAGATATTCTGGCACAAGAACGAGATAAACAAGAAGATAGTCCGCCATTTCTGTGACAACCCGCCGCGCCACCTCGAAAATCTGATTGAAAAATGTGCCGCCTACGCCGCTGATCGCATCGAAAAATTCATCGAGAAAAACAATATCGATATTCTGATCGCCCATAACATTTCCCATCCTTATAACTTTATCACCGCGGTCGGCCTGGGGCGCTACCTTGAAAAACGTCGGGGCAGCGGGATGGCATGGCCGAAAGTCATGGTGTGGTGGCATGATTCGTATTTCGAGCGCCCGGCGTTTGCCAATCCCAACGATCTGGTCAGAAAATACCTCCGGTATCTTCCCGGCACGGAGATTGATGGCATCGTTTTTATCAATAACGAGCAGCAGGCTATTGCCGAACGCTATTATCGCAATTTCGAGTTGCCCAAACCGTCCTTTTTCGAGCATTATACAGCAATTATTCCCAATACCTGCGACATCCCGTGGAACTGGCACGATTCCGACGTGGAGGATCGCCCGATTATCCCCCCTGTTGATGCGTACAACCATGAATTTTTCCGTGACATTGGTTTAGCACGGCAGCTGAAAGCGAAAAACTATTCAATCAAAAATACGATCATGCTGCTGCAGCACACCCGTGTCGTCCCGCGCAAGAAGATCGAGACCGCCATTGATCTTGCGTTCCGCCTGGCGGCAAAATCCACCCCGTCGCGTCCTGTCGCCCTGATCATTTCCGGGCATTCGGGCGATGAGCAGACAGATTATAAGAACTTCCTCAAACGTTATTATCTGCAGCAGTGTACCCGCCAGCCGGAAGGACAGGCCGAAGTGTTCCTCTGCTTTGCCGAAAATCGCGTACTGGCCTATCGCGACGTGATTGTTGATCGCAAGTTTTACAGTTTCGATGAGGTGCCCGGGATCATTGCCGCGCATGGCGGAATTGGCGTTTTTTTCAGCGAGATCGAAGGTTTCGGCAACAACCTGTTGGAAATGATCGCAGGAGCGCTTCCGGTGGTGGTGAACCGTTACCCGGTCTTTAATGATGAAATCGCGCCGCTCGGTTTTGACATTCCCGGTATTGATGACGGCAAATTGACCGACAACCTGGTTGATGTTGCCTGGGATTTGCTCAACGATCAGGAGAAGAGAAACGCCCATATCCGTCACAACATGGGCGTTCTGGAAATGCGGCTTAATCATGGCGTTATGGCAGAAAAGCTCCGCAACCTGTTTGAAAATATCTTTTTCCGCATCTGAGTTTCAGCGGGGCTTGAAGAAAGCATTCGGAAAAGATATTTTTTTTACGTTTTTCAAAGATTTGATTTGTTTAAAACGTAAGAACAGATATAATTTTAATTATAGTACAATCAGTAGCAGGAGAATGGGGAATGAGTAGACTTGCCGACGCCTTCAAAGCATTTTGGTCCGCATTAAAAGGACAAACGCCGCAACAGGAAGTAAAGCCGCAGGAGCCGCAGAAAGAGGCTGGGGAAAAACCGAAAGCGACCGAGAAAGAAAAGAAGACTAACGCAAAAGTATGCCGCGAGAGTTTTGAAGCAGGGGCATTATATACTCTGACGCTGTTGCAGCGGGAGGGGCGGTTGATTGATTTTCTGATGGAAGGCGTTGAAGCTTATGAGGATAGTCAGATCGGTGCTGCCGTGAGACGTATCCATTACAATTGTAACAAAGCTCTGAAAGAATATTTTAAACTTAAACACATCGTTGAATCTCCCGAAGGCAGTCCTTTCAGCGTGGACGGACGGATGGACCGTAGCAAGATCAAGTTGGTGGGGAATGTTCCGGACATGATTCCGTTCAAGGGTGTGGTTCAGCACGGTGGCTGGGAATCTGCCAAGATTGACTTGCCGGATCGCAATGAAAGCGTCAACGAAAAAGTAATCTATCAGGCCGAAGTCGGTTTCTAATTCTGAGATGCCCCGGGAACTCCGGGGCGACGAATAAATTTTCAGCGGCAGGACGCCAGAGTGGCATATTCCCGGAAAAGCCGGATATAGGTTTTGTACTGCTCCAGTGAAACCTCCGGGGGCGTCTGGTGATCGGCAGTCGGCAGAAAACCGCCGCTTTTCATGACCGGCAACAGGCGTTCAAACTCTTCCCTCATCGCTGACTCGCCATTTTTCATCACCAACTTGTCGAAGCCGCTTGCAAGTAGGTTAAGCGTCCGGTAAGCATTTCTCCGGCGGGCGGCACGACTGGCAAGTCCATCATTTAAAAAGCGTTCTCTCCTGCCGGGATAAGATAAAAACGTAACAATTTCATTAAATGGATTGAAATCCGCGATAATAATTGTAAAGTAAAATCCGTTTAACTTGAAAAATCAGCGGCCATACTTTGGCAGGCAAAAGATATAGAGTAAAATCAAGGTAATGAAATATTAACTTAAAAAGTGGTAGGAAACAGAACCATGTCTGAGAATCTGAAAAGTGTTATTGAGTTGAAATGTTCTGAAATTCAGCCCGGCCAGATCAAGGCCGAATATAAAGTATCGCAGGCGGCTATCGCTGCGGAAGCCAAAGAAGTAGCTAAGGGGTTCTCCTCGTATGCTCCCGTCCCCGGATTCCGTAAGGGTAAGGCTCCCGCGAATATGGTTTTGAGTAAATATATGCCGCAGATCAAGGAAGAACTCACCCGCAAGGTGATGGGTGCGGCAATGGACAAATTCAGTGAAGAACAGGGTACCGAAGTCGTTGCTTTCAATCTGCCCGAAGGTGACAAGTTCCCGCAGCTGGAACTTGATCGTGAGTTTGTTTTCGTGCTGAATTTTGATGTCGCTCCCAAGTTTGACATTCCGGAGTACAGTTCCCTCAAGGTTGAAGTGGCGGCCAAAGAGGTGACCCCGGCTGAGATCGATGAGCGTATTGAATCATACAAGAAAATGTATGCCGGATATCAGGACGTTACCACTGCCGCCGAAGCGGAGGATATGCTCAATGTCTCCTATACTTCCGATTTCGTATTGTCCGAAGACGCCTCTGCTACGTTGAAACGTCAGGTGGAAAGTGAAGACAACTGGGTATGGCTCAATGAACCCGAAGCAATTCCCGGCTGTATTGCCGGACTGACCGGCGCCGAAGTCGGCAAGGAATACAAGTTCGCCGCGGAATATCCGGCGGATTTCCGTGAAGCCGATCTGGCCGGAAAGACTGTCAACTATACGGTCAATGTACTGAAGATTCAGCGTCGCGCTCCTATCGGCAGCATCAAAGAACTTTGCGAAAAGATGAATTTGGAAAGCGAAGAAAAGCTGTGCGAGCAGATTACCGAATCGTTGAAGGTTGATGCCCAGATGAAGGCCGATGGTGAAAAGCGCGAAAAAATCGTCGCCAAGCTGTTGGAAACTGTTGGCGCTCTTGTTATTCCTCCCACCCTGCTGGCTCAGGAAACCCAGAAGGAGCTGCGCCGTATTGCCAACAATGTTGTGAAGACTGAAGCCGATGCGGAAAAATTCAAAACCGACATTGCAGCGCACAAGACCGAAGCGGAAAAATCCGCCAAAGAAAAGCTGACCCGTTTCTTCGTCATGCAGCAGATTGCCAAGAAGGAAAATATTCAGGTCGGTGAGAATGAAGTTGATCTGCAGATCAAGGGAATGAGCCGTTATTACGGCCTTCGCGCCAACGATCTGCGTAAAGTGATGGAAGAGAATGGCGGCATCGAAGACCTCCAGATGGATATGCTGGTAGGCAAGGTTGTCGAATTCCTCGCGTCAAAGGCCTGATAGTCGCGGCTTGCGCATATAATTTCATATTTTAAGGTGGATATCATGAATAACTCAGTACTCGTTCCTATGGTAGTCGAGCAGACCGGTCATGGCGAAAGAGGTTATGACATTTATTCCCGGCTTCTGAAAGACAGAATCATCCTGCTGGGGACTCCGGTTGACGACAATGTTGCCAACCTGATTGTGGCTCAGTTGCTGTTTCTCCAGGCGGAAGACCCGAAAAAAGATATCGACCTGTATATCAACAGCCCCGGCGGTTCCATTACTGCGGGTCTGGCGATTTATGACACGATGCAGATTTTGTCCTGCGATGTCAAGACATTCTGTATCGGTCAGGCCGCCAGCATGGGCGCGGTACTATTGTGTGCCGGCGCGAAGGGTAAACGTTTTGCTCTGCCGAACGCGCGGATCATGATCCACCAGCCCTGGGGCGGCGCGGAAGGTACGGCGGCTGACATCAGTATCCAGGCGCAGGAAATTTTGCGCCTGCGCAGTATGCTTAACGGCATTATTGCCCATCACACCGGGCAGACTATCAAGAAGGTGGCGGCGGATACGGAACGCGACTATTTCATGTCGCCGGAAGAGTCGCTGAAATACGGGATCGTCGATCAGATTCTGACCAAAGAGAAAAAATAATTTATTCAGGTAAGCAGGAATGGCAGGTAAAAACAAGAGCGACGAACAGTTGATTTGTTCTTTTTGCGGACGCTCCGCGGATCAGCCGGGCGTCGGACAGCTGATTTCAAGTCCGACCGGAGCTACGATCTGCCGCAGTTGCGTGGACATTTGTCAGGGTCTCTTCCGTGGTGACAAGGAGAAGGTTGAAAAAACGGAAACTTTTGATATTCCGTTGCTTAATGTGCCGGCTCCGATCTCCATCAAGGAGGAGCTAGACAAGTATGTTATCGGACAGGAACACGCCAAGAAGGTATTGTCCGTTGCCGTGCATAACCACTATAAGCGTCTGCTGCATAAGCGGGATAAGAAAGAAGACGATGTCGTTGACATCGAGAAGAGCAATGTGTTGATGATCGGACCGACCGGATCCGGTAAGACGCTGCTGGCTAGAACGCTGGCGAAAATGCTCGAAGTCCCTTTCTGTATCTGTGACGCGACGACGCTGACCGAAGCCGGTTATGTTGGCGAAGATGTGGAAAATATTATTCTCCGGTTGTTGCAGGCGTCGGATTATGATGTCCCGCGTGCTCAAATCGGGATTATCTATGTGGACGAGATTGATAAAATTGCCCGTAAAACGGAAAATGTCTCAATTACGCGCGACGTGTCAGGTGAAGGCGTTCAGCAGGCACTGCTGAAGATCCTTGAAGGAACGGTTGCCAACGTTCCACCAAAGGGTGGTCGCAAGCATCCGCATCAGGAATATATTCAGGTTGACACCACCAATATTCTTTTCATTTGTGCCGGCGCATTTATCGGTATGGATAAGATTATTCAACGTCGCGTGGGAAAACAGGTTCTTGGTTTCAAACGTGATGAAAAAGAGAAAGAACATAAGGTCGCAGAACGTTTTAACAGTGAAGAACTGATACGCAACTGTGAACCCGAAGATCTGATTCGTTTCGGTTTGATTCCGGAGTTTATTGGTCGTCTGCCGATTGTTGCTCCGCTAAAGGAGTTGGGAAAAGAAGATCTGGTTCGTATTCTTACCGAGCCCAAAAACGCTTTGACACGCCAGTTTCAACGCCTGATGGAAATGGAGGATTTGAAACTGACTTTCCAGGACGAGGCGCTTAGCGCTTTGGCTGAACTGGCCGTTAAGAAGGGTACCGGTGCGCGCGGACTTAGAGCAATTCTGGAAGAGCTGATGTTGGATATTATGTATAAGGTGCCTTCGGAAAAGAATATCAAGGAGTGCATCATTACTCCCGATGTCGTAAATTCCGGAGCTGAGCCAATACTCAAGAAAAAAGCCGGCGGAGCCAACCGGAAAAGCTGATCTGCATGAACCGCTTGTATGGCCCGGTCGGGATGAGACTAAGTGTCTGAACGGTACATAAATGAGGTTAGGCGGACGGAAAATTTTATCTGTCCAGGCAGAAAATGATAATACACGGCAATCTGTCGCTATCTCAACAGGAGCGCGGCAGAAACAATTTTCATCGTTTTAATTTTATCAATGGTCTCTCCTACATATGTGTGGGAGAGACCATTATAATTCTGTTTGCCATCAGGATGGGATGTCCGGATTACACCGTGGCTATTCTTGGCTCGTTTTTCTTTCTGAGTAATTTCTGTATGCCTCTGGGGAAACTGCTGATGGCGCGTATTGGAGCAATCCGAACCATTGCCATGTGCTGGGCGATGCGCAACCTTTCGATCCTGGTGGTAGCGGCGGCGCCGCTTTTCAGTTGGTTTGCCGGAACATGGGCCGCGACCACGGCGATAATTGTTGGTGCGTTTTCCTTCTATGCCTGTCGTTCGATCGGAGTGATCGGGATGCAACCGGTCATGGGCGAGCTTACTACGGCGGAAAACCGGGGCAAGTTCACTTCACGCTCTAATGGCCTGTTTTATCTTGCCAATCTGATTATGCTGGGGGTGATCATGATGGTGATGCGTTACACCCGGGAGACGTGGGTCTTCGTGGCCACAATCGGTGATGGTGCCTTTCTTGGCCTGGTTTCAACATGGTTCATTAGCCGTATTGATGAAACAGAGGCGATCAGCCAGTCGGCGGCGAAGCCGGTGCTGGCAGATGTACTGTTGACGCTGAAAAACTCCATGCGCCTGCGACAGCTGGCGGCCAATTGCGCTATCAGTTCCGCAATTACTTTGACGGTACCCATCTCCATGCTGGCACTGAAGAAAGGCTATGGCATCAGCGATGATTCGGCGTTGCTGTTTGCCCTGATCCAGATGGCCGGAGCGGTGGCGACGTCGTATGTTATCGGGCTGTTGGCGGAAGAGACAGGCCCCAGACCGCTGGCGATCCTTTTTTATTGCCTGCTGATTGTTCTTTGTTTGCTTTGGGTAATAGGCCCGGACACGTTTAAATGGTACTATATGATCTGGCCCTTTGTCTTGGCGGGTGCGGCGGTGATCGGTACTGGCGTTTCTATGACACATTATTTTCTTATCGCGATTCCCAATAAGGAGAGGGTGGCGGCTTCGCTGACAATGTATGTGATTTCCGGGGTGGCGGCCGGGGTTGTCGGTTCTGTGGTTGGCGGCGGCATTTTCCGCTTTCTGGATACACTTGGAATGACACCTATCGACATGTTTCAACGATATTTTCTGATTGTGCTGTTTATTCTGTTGGCCGGACTGCCGCTGATGTCCAGGCTTACTCCCCTTGCTGACTGGAAGATCAGCGAGGTTTTAGGATTGGCGTTTGCGCCGAAGGACATCATAACGTTGCTGACGCTTTATCGGATAAAGCAGGTAGCGGATCCGGGAGAGGAACGGGAAAATATCGACAAGCTGCTGGTGACACACTCCGGACTTTCGGAAAAAGCATTGATTTCATACCTTGATTCTCCGAAGTTCTCTTTGCGCGGCCGGGCGCTTTCGGCATTGGGGGAAATCCCTTTCGGACGTCGTACCGTGGCGGCATTGTTACCCGAACTGGAGGAGGGTGAATATACCACGGCACACATTGCCGCTCAGATTGCCGGGGAGAGAAACCTGAAAGAGGCCATTCCGCTTTTGCGGAAACATCTGGACTCAAAAGATCTGTATCTCCAGGGCAAGGCTATGTTGGCGCTGGCCCAGTTGCGGGATGCGGATTCATACGATATGATTCGGGAAATTTTCCGTGCAACCGATAATCCCCGCTTGATTACACATGGCGCTGCCGCTATGGCGGAGATTGCCGATGATGCGGCGTTTGCCACACTCTTGCGGAAAACCACAGCGGAAATGCCTGAAAAAGTTCTTTACGAAGTTATATATTCGATTATGCTGCTGGCTGGACATGGTGATGATATCTACCATTTTCTGCGACTTTACCAGAAAAACAAGAATAGTGCGTTGTTGTTTCTGTCTGAGTTGAGCCACGGTGATGTCGATATTCGCGAGGATGAGAAAAAATTGATTTTCGATTATGACAGCGGAAATCTTTCTCGGAACGAACTGAAAACACTACTAGCTAAAGACTTTGTCCGCTCAAGTTATGAACGAATTCGGTCTATCGGAACGTTTATCCAGTCGGAAGACGCCGAACTTTTCCCTGGGGAACTGTTATTGTGTCTATTGCCGCTGCGGACGGAGGATGCGCTTCCGGAGCGGCAATGAGGATATCAGCGGTTATTTGGGATAGCCTACCGGTTGCGTTAGAATGACTTTCTGGCTGTTTTTAAGGCCCAGAATGCTACTTATTTTCTGCCGATCGATCCAGCCGCAGACAACCGTGGCCAGTCCTTCCGAGGCACAGTAAAGATAGACGTTCTGACTGATGAAGCCGCAATCGGTTGCCGCGTAGAAATTACGGTCTGCCGGACTGCCGCTCATGCGATCCTGATCGGCGACATAGATTAGGTCGACAGGTACAACGGCGTGAAATTCCTGATTTCCACAATTTGCCCGCACATCCTTGTCAACTACACCCTTTAGTTCATTTTCCTTGGCCATATAGAGATATACTCCCGATTTCATGGCCACGTAAATATCAAACTCTCTCCGATCATGTGCCGTCGGCGCGGTACGCTTTCCATCGGCGCGATTGATTCCGAATGCCGCCCAGAGTAGATCGGAAAGCTGTTGCGGCGTGAGTTCTTTTTCGCTGAATTCGCGGGTGGACTGCCGTGCATTTAAACACTGCATCAGGGGTTTGCCGCCGGTTTTGTCCGGCGGGGGCAGTTTAATAGTTTCCTGTGCCGACAATATCATTCCCGCGCAGATGGCGATTGCAATGCAAACAAACTTGATCATTTTTCTCTCCGGTTTGGTTTATATACCAATAATCCGCCTGAACTGAAAAGGCAAATCTTCTGTCAGCTGAATAATGAGGAAAAAATCCGGGGCGGAAATTTCCGCGCCCGGCATGACGATTGTCGAGGGAGTCTCACTCGAGGTTGCCGCCAACGGTATATTTTTCGCAGTTGTCACTGTCGTACTTGACCATGGCCTGCGCCAACGCTTTGTTGCCGTTGACATTAACGCATGCGACCGGACCGCCGTAAGGCTGCCAGTCGTTTTTCAGGGCCTCGTTTACGCGTAAACACAGCCCTTGTGGGGACGTAGCCTCGACAACCTGGTAATCAACAATTCTTTTCATTGTGGTGTCTCCAGGTGAACAAGACTTTAGTGGTTGTTTGTTAACAGGATACGATAACCTGTCTATAAAATATGAATATAAAGCCGAAAGGAATAAAACTCAACTGTGTTGGCGGCAATAATCGGAATATTCTAATACAATTTGTCGGGCAGACGTCAGGGCAGTATCTGTTTGCATTCGTGATAGTTGTAGGAATGACGGGAAAATGACGGAAAAGTGACGGAATGAAATAAGCTCCGGCAGAACAGGGAAAATCAGTTCGCCGGAGCTTTGTATATTGACAGGATGAGGCTAGAGCCATTCCGGGTTGAGATATTTGAACCCGGTGTCAAAGTTCTGGTCCCCTTCGTGATTCTTAATCGGACATCGGGAGACGATAATCAGGTTGCCGGAGCGCAGAGCCCAGATGCGTCCTTTTTCTTCTGCCAGAATCTGTGTTTTGGGCAGGCGGCGTAATGCTTGAGCCGTCGATCCGTCGCTGAACTTAATAATGTCGTCAGTGAAGAATTCGTCAAGCCCCTTGATTGAGCCCAGATCCCTTCTTTCGCCCAGGTAAATTACGGGAAGACCTCTTTTGATCGCTTCAGAGATGTTCCCGGCATATCGTATAGAGAACGGCGGATTGGGGCAGCTGACGATAACTCTCTTGAAGTCTGCAGGAAGAACATTTGTGCTGCAGGCCCACTGATAATCCTTGATCCGGGTAGTAAGAGGAACCTGATTCTGTTCGTAATCGTATATGGCGCTGAAACGGGTAACCCACCACCACCACCCGTAGCCACCGGGGAAAAAGAAGGATTGATCGATGCGGGCGGGATGGCGTCCGGCAAGATAATCCTGCTTGATTTTGCTGATCCACCTCAGACCTTCGGGAAAATCGTGACAGTTGTGATTGTCCCACATATTACCCGGTTTCAGGTCAAATCCGAAGTAGTAGAAACCGCTGACGCCCAGCTTGGTGAGGTTGTCGGTGGTATTGCGGATTTCTTTTTCGTCCTTGAAGAATTTAACCCCGCCATTGCCGACGTTGAAATCGTGTCCAACTTCGGTTCCGACCATCCACATGGTATGCGACGATGCCTGTGCTTCTGCGAAGGAGGCGCCGCCGCCGCTGATCGGAAGACCTTCTCCACCATAGATTTCAAACCCGGTTCCGTCCCAGCCAAGATAGCCGCGGCTGACATGCAGTGGCGAACCAAAGGCGCCAACGCTTTTGTTGATTACCGGGATGTTGACCAGGCTTTTGATATAGCGGGCTATGTCGTCGTAATAGGTGGCGTAAGTTTCGCGGATCATCTCGTTGTAGTCGATCCATGCCTGCGATGTTTTGAGCGTTGACTTGTAAACCTTGCCGCTTTCCGGATCGGCCAGATATAGTATATTTCCAAGACGCAGCGGAATCAGGCGAGCGGCAATGTTGAAATCTATTTGTTTGACCTGCCATGATTTAGCCATGGCACTTTCGGTTCCGTATTTCCGCTTCAGCCAGGTTGCGAATTCGGCATTGATATACGAGGTATATTGCCGCAGATTTTCGGAGGTGTTTACCATGTTGGTTTCATTGCAAACCGGGTCGATGAAACAGCGCAGATGTGGGCCCCACTGGACTTTGCCGATCCAGGATAGATTCTGTTTGACCTGTGCGAGACGTTGCGGGTTCCAGAGGTTGTCATGGGCCATGGTGGCGTCTAGTAGGGGTATGACGATGAGTTTGTTTCCGGCTCCGGCGGGAAGCGTGGTTTTGAATGTTACTGTACGCTGATCGTTAAAATCCTGAACTTTTTCCAGGTCAATAATATGGTGGCGGGTATTTTTGCCCTCGTGATCTTGAAAGGATATTAACCGGCACCATGACGCATGGCCGTTATCCGGTAACAGCAGCAGTCCCGCCACTTTATAAGACTTGGGCATTTTTACCGTTATATCACCGTTCTGGTAGCTGCCCCGAAGCAATCCCTGCCAGTTTGGTATTTTGTCTCGGTCGCGGGTGATGAAAAACGCTGGAATATTCTGCCCACCGCCACCATTTAGCTGGTAGCTGTAGTTGATGCCGTATTTTTCCATTGTATCGACCATGTACTGCTTTAGATGGTTTTGCGCGCCAGTGGCCATGTTCAAGTAGACGTCATCAATACCGGCGTCGAGCAGGGTCTTCATGGTTTTCCGGTCATGTTCAAATTGCTTGGCGAACTCCTTTTCGTCATAACATTGGTATGTCAGACTGCTGGGGCACCACATCCCGCCGAATGGGATATAAGGTTTTCCGTCGAAAATATACCGATTTTGGCGATCCATGTACCAGGGATGTTCATGTCCGTAGCGGTCGGAAAAGAACCCATAGTTAATCGGTTTGGAAAGGGGGACCGGTTTGCCCGCAATGTGGATTTCTGCCGTTTTAATATTGCCGCCGCTGCCAGGACAGGCGACAAACTTAACAGCGCCGTCTTTTCCAGTTGCAACATTGCAGAACTCCGGAGTAAAATTACCTGAAATTTCCGTTTGTCCCGGTTTGATTGTGATATGGTCGACCGCTTGAAGTTCTTCGCCGATAAAAAGCAGGGCCAGAATCGTGGCTTCAACAGGTGATTTTACATTAAGACTATAACTGTTATCGGTGATGGCGGCATTTTCGATAATGGCCGTTTTTATGACGTTTTCAGGCGGAGTTCCTATGACGATTTTTTGTGTAGCCAGAATTTTTTCCGGGCGGGTTGCCGCACGTACGACAATATCGTATTCGGCGGAAC
>QKAL01000009.1 GCA_003246475.1 Lentisphaerota bacterium | reverse complement strand
TATTATGCGGCAAACATAACTTGACAATCTCTGGTGACTGAAGCATATTCATCAAACATAAAACACAAGGGCATAACATAATGAACAATATTGCCGCCTTACCGATCCCAGAGGACATAAGGATTGTTGTTCCAAATGATTTTACACTAATGACGCCTTATATTCTGCTTGAACAGCAGGATTGGTTTGAAGATGAAATCAGGTTTTTGCGGGAAACCATTCCGTCGGGGAAAAATGTTATTGACATCGGAGCCAATTATGGAACTTACACCATGACCCTGGCCCGGAAAGTCGGTTCTTCGGGTAAAGTTCTGGCATTCGAACCAACGGCATCTACCGCGGCCTGCCTGCGACAGAGTATTGAACTCAACCATGCCAGTAATGTGGAGTTAATCCAGGCAGGACTGTCCAACCGCTCAGGCTCCGCCACATTTTATACCAGCAAAAACGGCGAATTGAATTCTCTCAGCCCCAGCCCCGGTATGAAACAGGAAACCATCCGCCTGACTACCCTTGACGAAACCATGGAAAAATACGGCTGGCCGGAAATCGATTTTATCAAACTGGATGCCGAAAACGAAGAAATCAGGATTATTGAAGGGGGCGTTCGTACGCTGTCTCAAAACGATCCTCTTGTTATGTTTGAACTGAAAAGTCCGGAGGGTATCCATTATGAACTTATCAATGCGTTTGAACAACGCGGGTACCATCCCTATCGCCTGGTTCCCGAAACCGACTTTCTAATTCCCTATAACGCCTCGCACCCTACAGATGGCTACTGGATCAATCTGTTCTGCTGTAAAGACAGCCGAGCCGAACGCCTGGAGGCGGAAGACATCCTGAGCCGTAACATGCCGTCACCGGAAAAAGCTCCGGCAGAAGATTATTTGCATGTAGTAAAAGAACTCAAAATCATTTGGGAAAGATCGGGATCTCGCTATGAACGGACGGCGCGCCTTGCCGCGCTGGCAAAACAAGCGGAGGAGATTCGGACCCGTGGAGCCTCTATTGAAGAGTTGGCTGCCTCTTCCCGGATATTCCTTGCTTTCGGCGAAAGACAGAAGGCCATCGATGAAGCCCTGAAGTTGATCCGTAAAATAGGAGAAGGAGCGCAAACCAACCCCGCCTTTCCGCTGCTGTCTCCGTCGCCGGACATGCCGCCTTGTCGCCCGTCGGATCCCCAGTTGGCATGGCTATATGCCGCGGCTTTCAGCCTTCTGATCCACGCCCGGTCTTTTTCTTCTTTCTACACCGGAAAGGATGATTTGTCGCTGATTGAAGTGATCGAAAAAAACGGATTTATGACAGAGTCGCTGGCAAGGAGAAAGTACCTCATTGAGAAGCGTTTTTCACAAAACCGGGACGCCAGTGGATCAAAATAGTTCTTTTTTCTGGGGTTGTTACCGATGCCGACTTGCCGCTTTGCGCCGAATGGAGGTATTTTCGCTGAAAATCACCTCTTTTTTTCTTTACATCTCAACCTTACGGGGCTATATTTAGGCGGAAGAAAGTTCTCAGTTCGTTCTCACACCGTATTTTGATGCGCGTGTCATTTGGGATTGACCGCAGTGGTCAATGAAATTCCGGAGAATGTAACCGGGAAAGATTTTGTCGCGTAAAAGACCACATCATGAGGTCGGGAGGCTGCCGTCGCCCCGTGACACCATGATTGCGGTAATATTATAAAGCAGAGGAAAAAAATGTATAGATTTACAACGGTTTTGCTGCTCCTGGTATTTTGCGCCACTCTCAAGGCGGAGAAGTTTGATAAAATCGGTTCCATCAACATTCGCGGGCTTTCTGACCTCACCCCGAAACTGACACAATTGATTCAAAAGGTCGATCCCTCAAAAAAATCATTTCCCGTGATCGGTGCGGCGGCAATTACCTTTAACCCGGAAATGCGCGGTTTCGACCTGAATGGCCGGATAAAATTCTTCTATTTCGTCCCTGCCAACACCCCAAATGCCGATCCCGCCTGGTGTATGCTGGTCAACCGCGTCTCGGGCGTGCCGCTGCCCGAAGAAATAGACATTTTGGGCGGCAAAGCTTTTACCAAAGCGGTAGACACCCGTGCGTTGGTCAGTGATAACAGTGCCCTGCTGAATTACCTTTCAGAAGCCCCCGCCCTGAACGATACCCCAAATGACATCGAAATACAGATTTCCACCGCCGCATTGCTCCGTAACAGCCCGAAAGGACTGGACAAGATGCTTGCATGGACTGAAGAGCTTCTGACCAGCGGGGATGTTTCTCCGGCGGAAGCGGAGAAACTCACCCGCCATAACGTCCTGATGAAAAAGCTGTTGGCGCAGACCTCTTCCATTACGATTTCCTTCCGCATCCGCAATGACCGTCTGGAAGTCATCGGGGATCTGGTTCCGGAAAAAAAATCCGCCCTGGCGGAGTTTATCGCCCTGCAGGCCAATAACGACAACAGCCTTCCGGGAATGGTTTCCGGCAAGAATATTGCGGCGGTGTTCAATGTTTCCCCGTTTGAACCGGCACGTGAATCTATGGTTCAGTTGTTGATGGATCTGGAGCCCGGCCTTAACAAGCAGGAACAGAAGGATTATGCCAGCCTGATGCAGAACCTGGTGGATAACTGCAACGGTAAAATCAGTTATTTTATGGAAGAAGATCAGAGCAAAATCCATTCATATGCCCGCTTCTATTGCGAGGAAAAAAGCGACGCGGCTAATATTGACAAGATGCTCAAGGGTACCAAGGGATATCCGGTGCTGAAAAATGGATTCAGCCAGATCTACGCGGCAAAAAATGATGAGGTCAGCCTCTTTGCCATGACTAAAGACCGGTTTGTCGTTTTTACCGGCGGCAGCATTTTGGCGGCGGACGCGGAAAAGGTCGCGGATTCCATTCCCGCCAAACTGCCGGATCTCGAGCAGTACGGGATGCTTTATGCCAATGCTAATTTCAACAATCGCCAGTATTTTACCGCGGAAATCGGCTGTGCCAAAACAATGACCTTTAAAATCACCCTTTTTGCCGCTTTCCTGAAAAAGTTCGTGCCGGATAATATCGAAAAACAGCAGGGTAAATAATTCCACCCACCTTCAATATGAATGGCAACATGGACTGGAGCAAACAACAGGCGACAGTAATCGGCGGCAGCGGATTTCTCGGCAAATACCTTGTT
The DNA here is from genome assembly GCA_003246475.1 of Lentisphaerota bacterium. GTDB lineage: Bacteria > Verrucomicrobiota > Lentisphaeria > Victivallales > SZUA-371 > SZUA-371. The sequence goes on along the minus strand of QKAL01000009.1, from coordinate 21,518 downwards.
GAACGGCTGATGGCGCAGGGATGCGGCAAGGTCGTCAGCTTCTCCAGGCGCGGTGACAGCGAACTGGAAAAACATGGTGTTAGCGTAATTCGCGGCGACCTCCGCGATGCGAAGGCCGTTCGTCGGGCCTGTTCCGGTTCCACCGTCGTATTCCACACCGCAGCTAAGGCCGGTGTCTGGGGGCGTTTTCGCGATTATTACGACATCAACGTTACCGGAACCGTTAATGTTCTCCATACCTGTCGGGAACTCGGCATCTGTAATTTGATCTATACCAGCTCCCCCAGCGTTGCCTATCCACCGACTCTGGATATTGCCGGCGAAGATGAGACTTTGCCATACCCGGAACGGTATTTGGCGCATTATCCGGCCACCAAAGCCATAGCGGAACGCATGGTCATAGATTTTGACTGGAAAGAACTTTCCGCCATCGCGTTGCGCCCACATCTCATCTGGGGCCCGCGTGATCCCCATTTACTGCCGCGCGTGATTAAAGCGGCCCGTGCCGGAAGCCTGGCCATTGTCGGAGACGGACATAATATGGTGGATCTAACCTATGTTGTCAACGCCGCCGCTGCCCATATCATGGCGGCGGAATACGCCGCCGCCCACCCTGGTTGCCGAAAAAAATACTTTGTCAGCGACAACAACCCGGTCAATTTGTGGGACTGGAACAACCGGATGTTGTCACGGCTGGGCATTGATCCGATCACCCGCCATATATCCTATCGCAAGGCCTACGCCATCGGAGCGATAATGGAAGCCGTCTTCCGCTTGTTCCCACCACAATTTGAACCGCCGATCACCCGGTTTGTTGCCGGACAGCTGGCTTTTTCGCATTATTTTAACATCGGTGCCGCGCAATGCGATCTGGGTTACCATCCCGTCGTGTCTCCGGAAGAGGCTATCGAAAAAACCGTGGACTGGCTGAAAACCATCAGGGAGACAAAATGTTCCTCAAGTTGATCATATCTTTGTTGGCGGGAGCTGTTCTCTGTTGTGTCTCCGGTTGTGGGAAGCCCTCTTCCTCTGCCGCCGATCGTGTTATGTACCTCAGCGCCGGCGACAAGATCAAGACCATGGATCCGGCCCAGGCGGCTGATCTGCTGAGTCAGTATATGGTCGCTTCTTTTTACGATACGCTATTGCAGTATAATTATGATGCCCGCCCGTACAAGCTCGAACCGTCGATGCTGGCGAAAATGCCGGAAATCAGTAGTGACATGATGCACTACCGGTTGACCTTGCGCAATGATCTCTACTTTGCCGCCGACCCCTGCTTTGGCAGTGACAATAATCGCGAGAAACGCCGCGTGACTGCCAGCGACATAGCCTATTCCATCCTTCGGATTGCCGATGAACGGCTGCACAGTCCGGTTTTCTGGATGTTCCGGGGCAAGATCAAAGGGCTTGAGGAGTTTCGCAAGGTCACTGCGGCTGCCGCCCCCGCCGACCATTCCATGTATGACCGTGGCTGCGAGGGACTGGAGATTGTTGATGAGCGGACTCTGATCCTGCATCTGACCGCTCCCGATCCGCGCATGAGTTACGCGCTTGCGCTGCCGACCGCCGGGATTGTCAACCGCCAGGCGGTAGAATATTATGGCGAGGATTTCCAGGAGCATCCGGTTGGTTCCGGTCCGTTCAAGGTTGCCGATTATATCCGCGACTACAGAATCATTCTTGAACGTAACTCCGACTACCGTTTTGAGACCTATCATCTGGCGGAAAACCCCGCCGACCGCACCCGTCCGCTGCCGTTATCCGACCGGATCGTCTGCTATCTGGTTAAACAACCGCTTGCCGGATGGCTGATGTTCCTGCAGGGCGAACTGGATATGAGTACGTTGGACAAGGACAATTTCGACGCGGTTGTCGGTGAGGACCGTAAACTGGTGAAGTCTTTGGCCGAACGCGGCATTCGGATGATTCAGGTACCGGAATTCGAGGTTCGTTATATCGGTTTTAACTTTACCGACCCGCTGCTGGCCGGCAACCGCGAACTGCGCCGGGCCATCAGTTTAGCCTACAACATTCCCTTGCGCGAGAAACATTTCAACTATCAGATGATTCCTGCCAACAGCGTTATTCCGCCCGGCGTTCCCGGATATGATTCCGAATATAAGAACCCGTGGGGACAATATAATCTGGAGTCCGCCAGAGAACATATGCGCCTGGCCGGATACCCCGATGGAATCGATCCTAAGACCGGACGACCCTTGGAGCTGACTTTCGATCAGGGTGGAACCAGTGCCCAATATCGCCAACTGGCCGAGTTGATGGTAGAAGACATGAAAAAAATCGGGATAACGATTAAACCGGTTTTAAATAACAAACCAAGCTTTTTTGAAAAGTTACGTAAAGGACAGTTTCAGTTGTTTCGCGTTTCATGGGTGGGAGATTATCCCGACGCGGAAAATTTCCTCCAGCTCTTTTACGGTCCCAATGCCGGTAGTTGCAACCGGACCTTTTTCCGCGACGCGCAATACGATAAGATGTTCGATGCGATCCGCCAGATGCCGGATACACCTTCGCGAACCACCCGCTATCTGGAGATGTCCAAATATATTAACGAACAATGCGCCTGGATACTGGAAAGCTATCCCATTGCTTTTCAACTGACTCACAGTTGGCTGCAGAATTACCGACCACACAATTTTTCATTTGCCCGCTGGAAATATATGACCGTAGATACGGAGAAACGTCGCCAGGCCAAAAAATCCTTCCGGCCGCTGGAGATGCAGGATCTCCGTAAGTGAAGGGTCAAAGATGCAGAGGGACACACACTGTATCCAAAGTTTATCCACAACTGTTTTCTTGTAATCTCCCGGGATCAAGGTATATTAAAAGTCGAGAGTGTATGCTTTTTTGGGGATGACGAGTTTTCAGGTAATTATTAACAAAGCTGTTGACGATGGGAACGGAAAAGAATAAAACAACAGAAACCCGCGGGTTCAAATTTAAATACTGCCTCTATCTGGTTGCCGTGATAATGGTAATTTTGGCGTTGGTCTCACACCATGCCGAAGATTTCTCTGTGTTACAGGGCGGCAGCGACCGGGCAATTAAAAACTGGATCGGTATCACCGGCGCGCATATTTCGTGCTTCCTGCTGTTGCTGCTGGGAATCGCCGCCTACCCGCTTACGGTCTTTTTGATAGTCTGTGCCGTTCGACCGACCATTTCGGAACCGGTCAGGCGCAAGGGTTACTTTGGTGCGCTGCTGGTAATCTGTCTGGGAACGACTATTCTGTTCGGCATGTATCCGGAAGAGTTCTGCAAATATACCGATATGCTCGGTATCGGCCATCGCGCCGCGCCCGGTGCCGCGCTTTCGGGCGGTGTCATCGGGCAGCAGCTGGCGGCTCCCAAGTGGGGTAACGTCGATGCTGGGATCATCCGTTATTATGTCGGTTCGGTGGGAACAATGGTAATCGCGCTGGTCTTTATCATGGTCGGGCTGTTTTTCGTCTGGCGCGCCGACTGGCATCGGCTGTTCATGAAAGCTTTGATAAAAACCGGGGAGGCTGCTGCGGATGCCCCTTCGCTACTGGAATCGGCCAAGGCGGTTATCGATAAGTTGCCCAGCAAAAACCAGGATACGGCGAAAACCGTACCGGAGAAGACCAATCTGGCAAAAGTGACGGAAGCGGCGGTTGCCGCAGAGCAAGCGGAATCGCAAACGAGCGGTTCATTGTTGCAGCGGTTGTTGAAACGCAAGGAACAACCCGCAGAGAAAGTCATCGACGCCGATGAATATAAAAATGACGATAGTCCGTCGATGCTGCAGAAAGTCAAAGCGGTAATGACCAATGACGAACCGGCATCGCTTTATCAGCGTTTGAAACAGAGTGTGGAGGCTCCCGTGGAGGAGCAAAACGATAATATTGTACCCGCCCGCGAGTCCGCCCCCGCCAGGGCTGTGGCATCGGCAAAAGCGGAGAATAATGATCTTATTGATCCTGTGCCGGAAAAAATAATCGCACCTCCCGCACCCGTACGTCGCGAACCAGCCCCCGCGCCGACTCGCAGCAAGACTCCAGCCAGGGGAAATGTGGCCGAAGAATATGTCCTGCCCCCTGTATCAATGCTGAGTCGCGGCAAAGAGACCCAGGGCGAAAGCCCGGAAACGCTCAAACGCAACAGCGCGATACTGCAGGAAACACTGGAAAGTTTTAAGGTTGACGGACAGGTTACCGGTATTATCAGTGGCCCACGGGTCACCAGATATGAAGTGACTCTGGCGCCTGGCGTCAAAGTGGAAAAAGTAGCCAACATCGCCAATAATATCGCCATGCAGCTGGAAGCGGAAAGCATCCGCGTCCTGGCGCCGATTCCCGGTCGTAATGCTGTCGGCGTAGAGGCTCCCAACGCCCAGGCCTGCGCGGTGTTCCTGCGCAGTCTGATGGAGAGTCCGCAATGGAAGGAAACCCGTTGCGAAATACCGATCGTTCTGGGTAAGGATGTGGCTGGGATCCCGGTGGTTATGGACCTTGCCAAGGCGCCGCACCTGCTGATTGCCGGGGCGACCGGCAGCGGTAAAAGCGTGTGCATGAATACGCTGATAATGAGTTTGCTGTTCCGTTTCCGGCCCGATGAACTGCGCCTGATCATGGTCGATCCGAAGGTCGTGGAAATGGAGATGTACACTCCGCTGCCACACTTGATTACGCCGGTGGTCAACGACCCGCAAAAGGTTCCGGTTGCCTTGCGCTGGGCAGTCAACGAAATGGAAAAACGTTATCGGATCCTGGCCAAGGCCAAGGTTCGTAACCTCAGCGGCTACAATTCCCGGCCGATCGGACCGGAAAAAACACTTGATGACAACGGCGAGCCGATACCCGACAAGCTGCCCGTACTGATTCTTATCGTCGACGAGCTTGCTGACGTAATGATGACCGATGCCCGCAGCGATGTCGAGACTTCGATTGCCCGCATCGCCCAGAAAGGGCGTGCCGCAGGTATCCATATTGTCATTGCAACGCAGCGGCCGTCAACTAACATCATTACCGGGGTCATCAAAGCCAACCTGCCGACCCGTATCGCGTTCCGTGTCGGCTCGATTGTCGACAGTCGGGTTATCCTCGACCAGAAAGGCGCCGAAACGTTGTTGGGGCGTGGCGACATGTTGTTTGTGCCGCCGGGAAGCGCTAATCTCGAGCGCATTCAAGGTGCGATGGTGGATGATGCCGATATTCAGAAAGTCGTGGAATTTGTCTCCGCACAGGCGGAACAAACCTTTGATGACAAGGTTATATCCTCTGTGGATGCCGATGTTCCGGAAAGCGATGACGAAGACAGTCCCTTCTTCGACGATGAAGAGGATGAAGTCGCAAGCATCCATGACGCTATGGACATCGATCCGATTGTACGGAAATACCTCCAGCCGGAAGATGGGGAACTGGTCCGTAAGGCCTTGGAGATCACGCTGCTGGAGCGCAAGGTCAGTACCAGTTATCTGCAGCGGCGGCTTGGGATAGGATATAATCGTGCGGCGGAGATCATCGACCGGCTTGAGGAACGGGGCATCGTCAGTGCACCGTTGCCGGGCGGATCCAAACGCGATATTCTGGTCTTTGACGAAATAGACAATCCATAAACGGGACGGTACAGATATGGAAACAAATAATCAGACGACGCCGGAACCCAAACGGAATGACGAAGTTCTTCCCCTGGATTTCAACCGGCAAACCTCGCAAAGCAAATTTCCCGGCGGTCCGGTTCCGGACTCTGCCGAAGTCGCCCGGATGATCAAAGAGCGAGCGGCGGCTCCCATCGAACCGCCACCCGCTGAACGGGCCGAAGCGTCAGCCGCAGCTATCTCGGAGGAGATACCTCCGGCCGAAGCAGACGTTGCCATCCCGGCGGAACCTGAACCGTTTTCAGTAAGCCATAAAACGGCGGCGCCCGAGACTCCGTTGCTGGAGAAAGCGTCATACCATGCGGAGGCCATACAGGTCCACGGCAAGCTTCCCGGAGAACTCCACGGGGCCGAAATCGAGATTCCGGAGAGCGAAACTGCAACATCCTGGCTGATCCGGCGTAAAAAGAAGTCCACTCCGTTACGCTTCGCCGAGTCGGCTTCCATCGGCAAGATTTTGCGTGATGCCCGCGAAAGCAGCGGCATGACGATTAAAGATGTGGAAGGCGAAACCCGTATCCGTTCTACGTATCTTGAAGCATTGGAGCAGGATCGTTTCAGCGAACTTCCGCCGCCGGTCTACATCCGCGCATATTTGCGCAATCTCGGCAACCTCTATAATCTCGACAAGAAGATGCTGGAAGAGATTATGCAGCTTCATTATGGTGAAAAGCCGGGAACGGCAATCTCCGAAGAAATCTATCATCAACTGGAAAAAGACAGACAAACCAATGTGGAGGACGAAGCAAGGATCAAGCGGATGATTCTACTGGTTGCCAGTGGCTGCACGGCATTGCTGATCCTGATTATCGGCAGTATTTTCTTTATGGTATCATCGTCCCGTGCTACCCGGGAAAAAGCCCCGGTGGCGGCAACCGGGACTGCAACGGAAAACGGCGTTGCTGTAACAGATGCAAAAGTGTTTTCCTCGGAAAAAATCGAGCAGCTTACTGTCAATCAGGAACTGGATATGGGACAGCTGCCAGTCCGAGAAGAAATCCCCCGCAGCACGCGCGGGAGAACGACAACATCAAGAACCAGAAGATAATCTCTCAGGTTTTATGTTGTTACAATTGGCAAAATATTGGAAAAGGCGATATAATAAATGTCTATGAAAATCTTAGTGATTAATGGTCCAAACTTGCAACTGCTCGGCACCAGAAAGCCGGAGATCTACGGGACCGTCACCTTACAGGACATCGAGAAGGGCCTGGAGAAGATGGCGGGAACGCTGGGTATGGCTATTTCCTTTTTCCAAAGCAACCATGAGGGGGAGATTGTCGACCGCATTGCGGCGGCCCGGACTGAGCAGATTGACGGGATAATAATAAACCCGGCGGCATATACCCACACCAGCGTTGCAGTCCGTGACGCGCTGGAGGCGGTGGAGATCCCTGCCGTAGAAGTACATTTGAGCAATATTCACGGACGTGAAGAATTTCGGCGGAAATCCCTGACCGCTGCCGTATGTATCGGTCAGATCAGCGGTTTCGGCCCGGACGGCTATCAGCTGGCCCTGCAGGCACTGAAAAGCCGACTGGATCGTAAAAGTCAGAAACAAACTTAGAAGGACGGACAAGTAATGAAGATAGAGGAAATCAAAACGATTGTAAAGCTCATGGCTGATAATGATCTTACCGAATTCAAGATTGAAGCGGAAGAGTATAATCTCTGCATTCGTCGTGGTTCGAATCAGCCTGCAGTAGTTTCGGCGCCGCAAGTAATTGCACAGCCGGCTGCACCCCTTTACCAGCCCCTGCCCGCCCCGGTAGCGTCTGTACCCGCAGCCCCCGCCGCTGCCGCTCCGGCTGTTCCCGCCGCGAAGGTGGAAACCATCGATTCTCCGATCGTCGGAACGTTTTACCTCGCGCCTTCCCCCGAAGCACCCCAGTTTGTGAAAGTCGGTGACACGGTCACCGCTGACACCGTGGTCTGTATCATCGAAGCCATGAAGGTGATGAATGAGATTAAGGCTGAAAAGAGTGGGGTAATCAAAGAAATTCTGGTCAGCAATGCCACGCCGGTAGAATACGGACAGTCGTTGTTTGTCATCGGATAATCCGGGGAAAATTATTATGTTTGATAAAGTACTTATCGCCAACCGCGGCGAAATAGCGGTCCGTATTATCCGGGCCTGCAAAGAATTGGGCATCAAGACCGTAGCGGTATATTCCACCGCCGATGCCGACAGTATGGCTGTAAAGCTGGCTGACGAAGCCGTTTGTATAGGGCCTCCGCAATCCTGCGACAGTTATCTGTTGATCGAGCGTATTATCAGCGTGGCGGAGATCTGTGATGTCGGTGCCATCCATCCGGGATATGGCTTTCTGGCGGAAAATGCCCGTTTTTCCCAGATTTGTGCCGATTGCAACATCAAGTTCATCGGTCCGAAACCGGAGCAGATCCGGGCGATGGGCGACAAGGCGGTCGCCAGAGAGACTATGATAAAAGCCGGTGTACCGGTTACTCCCGGCAGTGATGGGATCATTTCCTCCGAGCATGATGCGCTGAAGATCGCGCACAAACTCAAGTATCCGGTCATCATTAAAGCCACGGCCGGCGGCGGCGGACGCGGTATGCGTATCGCGCACAACGATGCCAGTCTGATACAGGGGTTCCATGCGGCACGTACGGAAGCCGAAAAGGCGTTCGGCAATGCCGACATCTACATTGAAAAATATCTGGTCAATCCCAAACACATTGAATTTCAGATCATTGCCGACGAACATGGCAATGTCGTTCATCTTGGGGAACGTGACTGCAGTATCCAGCGCCGTAACCAGAAACTCATCGAGGAATCGCCGTCGGCGGTAATGACGCCATCGTTGCGTTCCAAGATGGGTGCCGCGGCCATCAAAGCAGCCAAAGCTGTTAAATACTGCAATGCCGGAACCATTGAATTTCTCCTGGCCGAAAGCGGAGAATTCTATTTCATGGAAATGAATACCCGCATCCAGGTTGAACACCCGGTAACGGAAGCGGTAACCGGTATTGACCTGATCAAGGAACAAATCCGGATTGCCGCCGGGGAAAAGCTTTCTTTTTCACAGAAGGAGGTTCAATTCCGCGGTCATGCGATCGAGTGCCGTATCAACGCCGAGAATCCCTATAAGAATTTTACGCCGCAGCCGGGAAAGGTCTCTCTTTACTCCGCGCCTGGCGGCTTCGGCGTGCGGGTAGACTCTCATGTCTACAGCGGCTATTCGATACCCCCGTATTACGACAGCATGATCGGCAAGCTCATTATTCATGCCCCGACTCGCGAGGAGGCTATTGCCCGTTGCCGTCGGGCACTGGACGAGTTCGTGGTTGAAGGCGTAAACACCTCGATTCCGTTTGCGCATTATGTTCTGGGCGACAAGGTATTTATCGAAGGTAAATACAATACCGGCAGCCTGGAACAGATCTTGAAGAATTTTGAGAACAGCGAATCAGGAAAATAATCGGCAGGGAAAAGCCCGGAAATACGGGCTTTCCCAAATGCCGTATCAAATCAATGGGAGGTTTGTCATGAAAGAGAAGTCTTCACCGAAATTCAACCGGTCCGAACCTAAGGTGCCGGCATATAAAGGCATGAACGAAAAGAGTAATGACCTCGGACTAATCCGGATCCATGAAAACGTTATCGCGTCTTTGGTCCGCAAAGCCACCTGCAAGGTGGAAGGGGTTACCCGTCTTGCCGGCAGCAGCTTTGTCGACAATATCGGCGAAATCGTCGGCAGCAGAAAGATTTCCGACCGTTCAATCTCCATCAACATGGGTGATAATTCCGTCGAGATTGAAGTCAAAGTCAATATCGCCTATGGCAATACGATTCCCGAAGTCGCCGCGCGGGTACAGGAAGCCGTGGTTGAACTGGTCGAAAGTACCACCGGAATGACGGTAAAGCATGTCAACGTACTGGTTCAGGAAATCGAAGAAGAGTTGAGCGAAGAAGAGGAAGCACTGGAAGACGGCCAGGAAGACAGTTTTGTCGAAGGCTGAAAACAAGAGGGCATGACCAATGTGTTACAACGACCTGCTATCAAGATTTATTGATCCGGTAACCGGAAAGATGTCCGATTTCGATGCCGGATACCTGACCGGACTGGTTGTCGCTTTGCTGGTGATTCTGTTGTTGCTGGTTCTCCGGGTTTTGTTCTGGCTGTTGTTGCGTCCGCGCCGCTGCAAAGGAATTGAGATCAAGGAAGTGAACGGCAATGTGTTTATCGCCGCGGAAGCAGTCAGCGATCTGATAGTATCGTTGCAGTCGGAATTCCCCGATATGGTATTCAAAAAGATTCGCTTGTTCCGCAAAGGGAAACGGCAGCGGGCGGTTATTTATGTTTCGTTCAGCACCCGCAACAGCGGCATGACCGAACAGCGCCTCAAGCTCAAAGAACGGATCATTGAAGTCATGGGTTCCATTCTCGGAGTATCATCGCTTTGTGACATCTGCATTCATTGCAGCTCCATCAAAGTTCCGGTCGAACTGCCTCATGTGGCGAAGGAACCGGAGATGGACGATGAAAACCTGATCGAAGATGCCCCTCAAGGGTTCAGGTTGCCTCTGGAGCCTGACAAATAAATAGTTAAACCGCGCAACTTGCGCGGTTTTTTTTACGCCCGGAAAGTCAAAAAATGCGTCTTATTTTAGCCTCTGCTTCGCCTCGGCGCAAACAGATACTCCATGATATGGGAATTACCTTTACCGTTTGCCCGGCCAATGTCGATGAAATTTCCGAGCACCTCTATCCGGAACGTGTTCCGGTAGTCAATGCCATTGCCAAGGCTGAACTGATTGCCGACCAATATCCCGCAGACCTGGTTATGGGTGCTGACACGGTAATCGAGTTTTCCGGGAAGGTGGTTGGAAAACCCATCGATATGGATGACGCGCGGCGAATATTGCTGGAATTTTCCGGTCATACTCATGCCGTGGTTACGGCAGTCTGCCTGATCTGCCGTGCCACGCACGCTAAATGCGTCTTCAGCCAGGCGACCATGGTAACATTCCACCGTTTTGGGCCGGAAGTGGCGGAGGAATATCTGCGGCGGGTAGAGGTTCTGGATAAAGCCGGAGCCTATGCCATACAGGAATACGGCGACATGCTGGTAAAAAAGATCGCCGGACCGCAAGACAATGTCGTGGGTCTGCCCGGCGACCGGCTGCGCGAAGCACTTTACTGCTGCGGTTTTACCAGCTTGAGATTGAAAGACGCGCCATTGCGGTAGGCGAGATCCAGAAACAGCCCGCCCTGCATCTTTTCCATGATAATCCGTGATGCAGACAGCCCGATTCCTACCTTTTCCTTTCCGACAGTGGCAAAAGGTTCAAAAACCTCTTCCTTAAGTGTTTCCGGGATACCCGGTCCATCATCAAGCAGATGGATACCCAGGAAATTCTTTTGTTCACTGATAGTCGCTTTAATACCGACCGTGTTCCTTCCGGCGGCAATAACCGCTTCACAGGAATTGGTCAACAATGTTTCGAGAACAAACCGCAAAGGTTCCGCGGCAATCCTGGTTTTGAGCTCGGCTCCGGCATCGACGGCCATATCTATCCGGCAAGTGTTAAACCGTAAACCAACATTTTTCGCCGCCTCCTGCAACACTGCGCCCAAGCAAACCTCGGTTACCGGAAAACAGGAAATGTCTCTTGATACCATATCCATGGTGTCGCGGATGTACTGAATACGTTTCCTGGCGGTAGTGATTTCTTCTTTGATCGTGTCGGTATCCGTACCGGCGGCAATAATCCGGTCCAGCAGATCACTTTCCAGTTCCGTCACTTTTTTTACTGCCAGATCAAGATGATTGAGTTCGACCCGCCGTACCATGGTGCTGCTCATGACCGAGTTGCATAATACTTCGCTGGAGGTCATAACCAGCAGACTGATCATCTTATACCACTCCGGGTCACTCTGGGTGACAACGTCGTAAATGCAAACCACGGCGGAAAAAGTCTCCCGCTTTAATGGCAGGATATATTTACCGTCGAGCTGCTGCGTGGTCTTACTATCGCGCAGGCGTTCGACATTCTGGCGGATGAAATCCTGAGCCTCAGACCATTCCAGCCCTGACGCGTCGCGCAGTTCCCAATCGCCCGAAGCGGCCCAGGATGCGATAAACCCGCGTGTCGATCCGGTAAAGGATAGCAGCGATTTGAGAATAGTGGAGTATATATCATTAATGGAAGCGCTGTTGATCGTTTTGACTTTGCTCAGGCAGCGCAGCAATGTCTCCAGCCATTCTTTGCGGATCTGTTCGGTCTCTTCAAAGTTCCATTTCGAGGTTAACGCCAGAGCCAGCTGATAAATTTCTTCGGACTGGAACGGTTTTTTGATATAGAGCAGTTTATGCGGCAACCCGATAGTTTCGGCAATCTCGCGCTGGTTATGGTCGGCAAACGCGGTCATGATGACAATCTCTATCTTGTGGTCGATCTGCCGGACGCGCCGGGCGGTCTCCAGACCATCCCAGCCGGGCGGCATCCGCATGTCGGTGAACATGATGGCGTAGGGACGGTTTTCGGCCTGAGCCTTCTTGACCATCTCAAACGCTTCTTCGCCCTGCCCGGCAATGTCCACCTCGTATTCAACATCGGAGACCGTTTTGGCGGCCACAGTGCCGTCTTCCGCCTCTTTTTCCCTGCTTCCTACAAGCCGGGAGCGGATTCCCTGCACCAGTGAGGTTGTTTCATTAAATTTTCCTGAGCGGAGTAGAAGTTTTGCGAGTTGCTCCCGCAAGTCCTGCTGGTCGTCTACGATCAAAATTCGTCTGTTCTGTTGCATGTCCCCATCCCGGCTGATAACCCGATTTTTATGCTGAACGAACCCCGGATATATAGATAATAATAACATAAATATCTCTAAGTATCAAGTTATTTCTCCCGATACTTCAAGATATTTTCTTGCAGAATATCATCGCATTTCATGTTTTCCCGGCGGCGCGTCGGGCGGCGCGTTTTTTGTCGTGGCGCCTGATCCGTTCCGCCTTGGCTTTGACATCGCGGATAAGGTTGCGGTCGGCGGGATCAATACCCGCCTCTTCGGTGTAGATTTCCCAGAACAAACGGATATCTGTCTCCGAGACATATGGAGAGGCGGAAAAACGCAGCTGTGCCAGGTCTTTAACCCTCCATCGCCGCGACAGTTGCGGCTGTAAGATCATACGTTGCAGGTCGATCAGATAGACATCGTCGCCCTCATCGGGTTTGACGAAGAAGTGAACCAAATAGAGATCCTGATGCGCCATTCCGGCGGCATGCATCCGACCGGTCATATGGGCGATTTTCCCAATCAGCCGCAACCGCCGATCCGTATCGTCTTCATCGTTGAACCCGGCAAAAAGTTCCGACGCCCGGACATAATCGGTAATCCCTAGCGTCAGGTTACAGCTGCAACCGTTGTCCAGACGGGCGGCCGCCATCGGTACCATGGTATTGAGTCCAAGCTCCAAAAAATGCCCCAACGCGTTCCATTCATGAATGGCGTCGAAGGCATAGGGTTTTAACGACATGATATTCTTGATCTTTTCACGCAGGGGTATCGGCGAATAACGTTTTATATAGCATTCGACTTTGACCCCGGAAATATCGGTCAGAAAGCAACGTCCGGTCCCCCGTTCCTTTACCACGTTTTTCACTCCGGAACTCTCGATATTCCACAGATCTTCTGCCCGGGCGATCCCATTAGCCGCCAGCATTTCGGCGAACCCGTCATTGACCATCAGCCTTTCGTCATCCAACGTTTTGTAATGGATAATCATTTTTCCTTCCTGACGCGGTAAAAGAGTTGTTCCAGCAAATCGGTATGGCGCTCCCAGGAATATTCTTCCGTCGCCTTGAGTATAGTCGCACCCATATCCCGGCGTTGTTCCCCGGATTTGCGGGCATAATCCGACAACGCGCTGCGGATTTCGGCGACCGAGTCGATTCCCGCAACAACATATCCCCCCATTCCCGACGTAACCAGTTCGGAAGATCCGTTTAAACGAGTGGTGAGAACAGGCAGCGAACAGGCAGCAGCCTCCAGGCAGACGTTGGCAAAGGGCTCATAAGGGCTGGGATAATATAACAGATCAGCCGCGGCATAGAAACGGCGCATGGCATCGGCCTTACCCATAAAACGGATCTCAATGCCGCATTGCCCCGCCAGGCGGGCATAGGGTTCGGAACGATCCCCGCCGACCACTGCCAGCAGGAGCTTTTTTCGCAACGGTTCATCCAATCCGCCGACTGCCTTGATCGCCAGATCAAGCCGTTTGGTACGAAATTTTGTTGCTACAAACAACAACACGAGCTGGTCTTCGCTCCATTCGAGTTCACGCCGCAGGAGCGCCTTTTCTTCGGTGGCTGCGGGGTAAAAGGCCGACCGGTCGACTCCGTTGGGAATACGGGAGATCTGCCCGGCTGGGAAATCGTAATCTTTAATGACCTGATCCATGATCAGGCGGGAATTAGTCACCACATGGCGTATATTTTCAGGGTTCAGTGCCGCCTTTTCCAAGCGCAGGATGGAGCGGTGCCGAGGCATAAGCTGCATGGGAAACGGATAATTCAGCGGCAGCCACTCGGCGTGAAGCTGTTCCGTGACCCGGAAAATATCGGCGGGATAAGTGCGGCACATGGAGTAGACAATGTCATAACAATGCCGCCGCGGTTCAAGCGCGCTCTGAACGTTACGGTGAAAGCGGGTGGTGGGACTTGAGGCCATGCCGGTTTTCGGGATCTTGACCCACTCAATGCCCTGCCGAGCCTCTTCGGAGGCCTCTTCGCCGAAAAAGGTAATCCGGTGTCCGCGCCGGAGAAACTCCCGGACAAAACGGTTGGCGACTTTTTCCGCGCCGCCGCCGGAATGATCCAGTCGGCGCCGCAGCAGTGCAATATTCAGCGGGCGTTGTCCGTTCATATCGCGGTTATCCTTGCATCCATACGGGGGGTTGCCACTTTCTTTGGCGCGCTGCCTCGTAAAGCAGAATCGTGGTGGCGGTTGCAACATTGAGCGAATCGATTTTGCCAAGCATGGGAATAGCCACTTTCAAATCCGCCTGATCCATCCAGAAATCGGTCAAACCGGTCTGCTCCCGGCCGACGACAACCGCGACGCCGCACGTCATGTCCACGTCGGTGAAAATCTTGTCGGTATGCGGTGTTGCGGCCAGGGTGAGGATATTGTTCGCCCGCAACCAGGCCATAGCCTCGTCGGAGGAGGTCTCGGCCAATGGCACGGAAAACAACGCACCGGTACTGGCGCGGATCACGTTGGGATTATAAATGTCGGTCCCTTTATCACAGATAATCATTCCATCGACTCCGGCGGCGTCGGCTGAACGCAGTATCGAGCCAAGATTGCCGGGTTTTTCCACGGCCTCGCAGACGAGGTAAAAGCCGTTTTTAACTACCGGCAGATCGGCCAGCCGGTGCTCGCGCATCTCTGCCGTGGCAATCAGGCCTTCCGGACGGTCACGATAGGCCATCTGGGTCAGAATATGGTCGGCAACCTCAAATATCTCCACTCCGGCAGCGGCCAGCGTCTCCAGCAGCGGATACTCGTTTTCTCCCAGAAACATCTGGGGGCAGAAAAAACATTCCTTCATGCGCAGACCGTACTCATGTGCCCGGGTGAGTTCGCGGTAGCCTTCAAGCAAGGTCAGCCCGCTTTTCTCCCGATCACGTCGATCGCGCAGTTTGACCGCGTCTTTAACCCGCTGATTCTGCCGGCTGGTGATTTTCAAATATTCCGCCATTATTATGTTCTTTCCAAAGTTTTCCGGTTCAAGCTTCCGGGGTCAGGTCTTTTTGTATAACGTCCCCGGGCCGGGTAGACATTTCTGCCCAGATCTTCCGTCCGGGATAGATAGATGTATGGATGCCGGTATGAACATTTGCGCCGATGATCGCGCCGAATTTGCGCCGTCCGGTATCCACCAGCTCGCCGTTGACCATGGAGCGGTGATTTTTGCCGTCATGCCGGAAGTTGGAGATGATCGTTCCCGCGCCGAAATTGGTTTTGGGCCCCACGATCGAATCGCCGATGTACGACAGGTGGCCCGCCGCCACTTTGTCCATCAGCATGGAATTTTTCACTTCCACGGCCTGACCGACATGGCAGTTGTCGCCGATATAGGTATTACCCCTCAGATAACAATTGGGACCTAGTTTGACATTTCGCCCGATAATCGCGTTGCCTTCAATATAGACACCGGGCAGCAATACGCTGCCTTCACCGATTTCCACCATTCCATCAATAACCACATACTCCCGGACTTCCCCACGAATATCATTGCTTTTCAAACCGCCGACGATATTTTCGCAGATGGCAAGGACGTGCCAGGGGTATTTGATGACAATGGATTCTGCGTCGACGGTAATCTTCGTCCCCTTTTCGGGCTTGTTTTCCGACTCGTTGAGCCAACCCAGCGTATTTCCGTCGTTATCGACGATCTCGGCAGGATCGGCAGCGGCGGTGATCTCTGCGGTCAACGCCGCGGAGGGGTATAATGCAGCGCTGACCGACAAGGTCAGATTTCCCTCTGCGTCCGCAAAATGGCGGCGCAAACGTTCCCCCAGCGTTACTCCGCAGACCGGAATGTCTTCAACATCAAACGTACACGTCAGCGGCAGCAGCTCGGCAGGGCGGCCGCCTTTGAGAATATTTACATTCATCAGCACAGCTCCCGATTGATGACTTCGGTAATTTTACCAACCCAGGTGTCGACCAGCGCTTGATCTTCAGCCTCTACCAGTACCCGGATCTTATTTTCCGTACCTGAGTAGCGGACGACATTACGGCCGCGGTCGCCCAGACTCCGTTCACACTCACTGATTATTTCTGCCAACG
Source organism: Lentisphaerota bacterium (assembly GCA_003246475.1). Lineage (GTDB taxonomy): Bacteria > Verrucomicrobiota > Lentisphaeria > Victivallales > SZUA-371 > SZUA-371. Next base: position 5,054 of record QKAL01000009.1, on the reverse strand, counting down.
CAGGAATCTGATCGATGGGACGTTTTTCCTTGACGTTGATGCTTTTCAATACCTGCGGGAATACATCCATGAAATTAGTGAGTTCGGCTAGCGTCTTGCCGGTATTCATCATATGCTTGAGCACATGCAGGGCGGAAATGATACCGTCCCCGGTGGTAACATAATCCATGAAAATAACATGCCCGGACTGTTCCCCGCCGATGTTATACCCGTGTTCGCGCATGGATTCAATCACATAGCGGTCGCCCACGGCCGTGATATCCACATTGATCCCGTTGGCTTTCATTGCCTTGATCAAGCCGAGATTGCTCATGCTGGTTACCACCAGCGTATCCTTGACCAGCCGGTTGCGCTTTTTCATATCCAGTGCGCACATGCCGAGAATACGGTCGCCGTTGACCTCATTGCCGTGTTCATCGCAGAAGATCACGCGGTCGGCGTCGCCGTCAAGAGAGATTCCCACATTGGCTCCGTGCTGGCGCACCAGGCCGGAGATATTCTCGGGATGGGTTGCGCCGCAATTCATGTTTATGTTGTTTCCGTCTGGGGTGTTAGCTACGGTTATCACCTCGGCTCCCAGCTCTCGAAAAATTGCCGGCCCGATGGAGGAGGCTGCGCCATTGGCACAGTCCAGCACAATCTTCAGCCCCTTGAGGCTGCGGTTATGAACCGATGCTTTGGCAAATTCGATATAGCGGCCGCGGGCATCTTCCATTCGATATGCTTTGCCGATGTTCTGCTGGGTGCCATGAGCGCGTTCGATCTCTCCGCCAAGAATATGTTCTTCAATATCCGATTCAATGGAATCCGGCAGTTTGAAACCATCTGCGCCGAAGATCTTGATGCCGTTATCTTCCGCCGGATTGTGCGACGCCGTAATCATAATTCCGCAGGAGGCATTGAACGATTTGGTCAGGTGAGCGACCGCCGGAGTAGGCATTGGCCCGACGCCGATAACATCCATCCCCATGCTGACCAAGCCGCTGGTCAGCGCGGTTTCCAACATATAACCTGAGAGCCGGGTATCTTTTCCGATAACCGCTTTCATCTCTCCTTGTCCTTTTGCTCCAAAAACATGTGCGATGGCCTTGCCCAGCTGCAGTGCGATCTCCGGGGTTATCGGATAGACATTGGCCTTGCCGCGTATACCGTCGGTCCCAAATAATTTGTTACCCATGATTTCTCCTCTGATTTCTCTCTCATAACAGTCGGTAATGTCAAAAAGTATGTTCTGCAAGAGTCGGACGCCAAGGCGAAAGACTCGAAAAATATAAAAAACCTAACGGTTAATGTATTATCAATGTGGCAATATTCAAGTATAACGAATGAAAGCATCCATTAATGGGCTTGCATTTTTGCCCGTTTTCATTAGAATATTTGAATGGCGGATGCTTTTTAATACCTTATTGCCGAGAGGGAGACATGCGCAATTCATTGCACGGTAGAATTTCAGTTGCTATTGCCATCATCATCATCGGTATGGCGGCGGCTATGTCCTATACCGTTCAGAAGGAAGTCGGGAGCTCCCTCAATTCTCAGTTGAAATACAGTTCGCAGAATATCCTCGACGCCATCTGCGCCGAGGTTGAAAATGAATTTCAGAGTATTATTTTCTCCCGAGAGGAGCTATACAGCCGCCGCAAGATCGAACTGCAGAACCTCATGACTCTGGCCATATCCATCATCAATTCGAAATACCATCTGGCGCAACAAAACCTTATCACAACCCAGCAGGCACAACAGCAGTCCATCGCCATGCTCCGTAATTTACGCTTTGACCGGAAAACCGGTTATTTCTGGATCTATGAAGGTGATGACCAGGCCACCATGCTGATGCACGGCGCTATGCCGGAGCTGGAAAACAAACCGGTTCCCGCATTCGGGATCGATCCGGCAACCGGTATGTATATTGCCGACTCCTTTACCCGGATATGCCGTACCCATGGCGAAGGTTTTCTGGAATATCGGTGGCCCAAGCCCAACAGCGACCGTAAAGCGAAATTCGCTCCCAAACTTACGTTCGTAAAAATTTTTGCTCCATGGAACTGGATTATTGGAACCGGCATGTATATCGACGATATCGAAGCGGTTATCGAAGAGCGTCGTAAAGCCGTAATCAGTGAACTGCAGCAGACGATCTCCTCTCTCAAAATCGGTGATAACGGGTATGCTTTCATCTTCAGCGAAGACGGGCAGATCTTTGTCCATCCCATACACGACACTGTTACCCCTGGTTCCGACGGCAAACTGACCCTGGAGGAAAAAAACTTTATCCGTCAAATCATTCAACGGCGACATGAGGGATTCAACTGGATGGATTATCAGTGGATAAAGCCTGGTACCGCACCAGATAAGCGTTTTGTCAAACGCGTCTATTTCAGATATTTCGCACCTCTCGACTTCTACATCTGTCTCTCTTCTTATAATGATGAGCTCAACACTCCGATAAAACACCTTATACAAAACCTCTCATGGCTCCTGCTGCTGATTCTTCCCATTGCCGCCGGAGGGACTTTCTGGCTGGCACGGACGCTCTCGGCGCCGTTGCGAAAGCTGGCTGTCGCCGCCGAAGACATCGCCCGCAACGGCATGGATAATGCCGTCATTCCAGTTTCCGGCTCGATTGAAACCCGCGAACTGGGCGAAGTCCTTTCACAAGTCATTGACACCATCAGACAAAAGGAGACATCACTTAGAACCAGCGAGGAAAACTCGCGCATTATACTCTCCTCTATCGGCGACGCGGTCATCGCCACCGACATCAACGGTAAAATCATCCGGATGAATCCGACCGCAGAAAAGATTACCGACTGGACTTTTCAGGAGGCATGTGGCCATGAGCTTCTTGACGGTATTCAACTCAGCGATTCCGTTTCCGGTAATTCCGTCCCATGCCCCATCAATACCGTCCTTGCCTCTGGCAAGCCATATAACCTCCCCCCCAGAACCGTTCTCATTTCACGTGCCGGCGTCAGAAAGCTTATCGATGACAGCTGCGCTCCCATCTTTAATCTCAAAAACGAACTTATAGGTTGCGTTATCGCCTTTCGTGATGTTTCCGCACAATCGGAAATGGAGCTACAGCTCCTTAATTCACAGAAGATGGACTCCCTTGGCCTCCTTGCCGGCGGCGTGGCCCATGATTTCAACAATATGCTCGCCGGAATGATGTCCAGCGCGGAAATGCTCAAACACAAGATCTCCACGCAGCAGTCGAAAATACATGAATACGCCGATATGATTATTTCCACCTGCCAGCGCGCCGCCTCCCTCACCAATAAACTGTTGGCATTCTCCCGTAAAGGCAAGATTGTCTCCTCTCCGATTGATGTCCACTCCACGGTTGCCGATGCCATTGTCATTCTCTCCCGCAGCGTTGACAAACGCGTTTCCATCACTTTCGATCCCATCGCGGAATGTCCCATCATCATGGGTGATCCGAGCCTGTTACAGAATATTATCATCAATCTTTGTATCAATGCTGCTCATGCCATGCCCAATGGCGGCAAGTTACAGATTACAACCGGGAACATCTCCCTTGACCAACATGATTGCCTCAAATACCGAGAATTCGGGTTGACGCCGGGCAAATACCTTGAACTGGCTGTCCGGGATGAAGGTTCCGGCATTTCACCGGAACTGCTGCCGCATATCTTCGAACCCTTTTTCACCACCAGACAGGAAAGCAGCAACCGCGGCCTCGGCCTTGCCGCCATTTACGGTTCCGTCAAAGAACACCACGGCGCTATACGCGTATGGAGCCGGATCGGGCAAGGTTCGATTTTTACCATAATCCTTCCCATCTGTACTGAGATCGTAATCGATACTCCTGTCGCCCTGACCGTCCCCCCGGCACATCTTCACGGAACCGTTCTGCTTGTTGATGATGAAAGCATTATTCGCGCCGCTGCCGGCGCGATGCTCGAAGACGCAGGAATCAAGACCGTCCAGGCGTCCGGCGGACGTGAAGCGCTCTGTATCTTCCGAAAAAATCCGCAGATGTTTGATGCTGTCGTTCTGGATATGGTCATGCCGGAAATAAACGGAGAAGAGTGTTTCTATGCGATGAAAAATGTTGATCCTGAGGCAAGAATTGTTCTGATGTCGGGCTTTGCCAACGATGAAAAATTTTCCCGTATGAAAGCCGACGGTCTCGTAGCCATGCTAAAAAAACCGTTTCGGCAACAGGATCTTCTGGAGGCCATTACCCTCTGCCTTAAAGAAGAAAAATTTAAAGAGCCTGAATAAAACAACCCTTAACGCGTTTTTCGCCATCAAAAATCGTACCTTCCGCAAGCTCTGACGATGAAAGCTCAACCATTTTCAAATGCGGCTCATCCGCCCTTGTCAGTCTTTGCAATCGGCAACTGAATGAATTATAGTAAATTTGGTAAAAGGAGTCCACGTTAGGGGCTAACCGCAAACTAAACCGGAGAATTTACAAATAGTTCGGCACTTCGCTCAAAGACAAAGGGTAAACTTCACTTTAATATTCAAGATGGTTGGAAAGCGATTATTACAACAATGAGTTTGAAAATATTGATTTCGTAATTTTAAAAATACTATATTTTATTGCTTGTATTTTAATTTTTTTATTTTAAATTCACAATGCATAGATAATTTTTAACAACATCGATGGTTGACAAATGTCAACTATGGATGTAAGGTATGCCAAGATTGAGAAATAATACACCTAAACCTGAATTTTCACTAGAAAATATAAAAAAAATTATAAAAAACACTCCAGATAAAGTTGTGATAAGTAAGAGGAATTTCGATGATTTGGCAGTGTTAGGTTTGGACATTGTTCAAGCTATTGATATTATAGGAAATAAACTTAACCCTGGCCATTTTTATGGTATATCAGCAAAAGCTGGATGTGATTTTGCCGATATATATAAAATAAGACGGAGTAACATAATGATTTATATTAAACTTCAAATCACATCAGATGATGGCTTATTAATCATAAGTTTTCATGAGGATAGATAATTATGGACAAGTGTTATGAATGTGGGCATGTCCTGATTAAAAAACAAACTTATAGTTGGAAT